>JAEXAH010000134.1 GCA_023458315.1 Pseudomonadota bacterium | reverse complement strand
CTTGACGGATATATTCAAGTTTCCTTGACTACATCTTTGTGCAAGCGCTTGATTCATTTGTCCGACCTAAGCCGGAACACCCAACCAAGCACCTACACCTATCGGTTGTCCTATTTTTTAAAGAGCTGGTTGCGGGGGCAGGATTTGAACCTACGACCTTCGGGTTATGAGCCCGACGAGCTGCCAGACTGCTCCACCCCGCGTCCGTCAGAGAAGCGAAATATTATCGCTTTCTCTGCACCTCGTCAACCCCTGCCGGTTTGTTTCTTGCTTTGCTTTCGCTTGGCTGCACCGGCTGGTGCGTCGAGGGAGGCGAACTATAGCCTAGTCGGAGAGCCACTGCAAGAGGGAATCCCACTGTTCGTGGTCTCGCTTGAACTTGGCGCGGGGGGGGTCGAAGACTGAAAGCCCTGCAGCAGCGACGTTTACGTAGTTTTGTGTGTTGCGCAAATAACTGACAATAGGGATATCAAAATGGCGCAAGAACTCTTCCAGCATCGCCGCAGCACGGGTTCGGGGATCCACCCGCATGGCAACAATGCCCAGCATCTGCCGCCGACCGCGGGTTTCCTGGCGCAATGAATTGAGGAAATCCTCCGTTGCCGCCATATCAAATATGGAAGGCACCACCGGAACGATGACCTTATCGACACGACGCAGGTAGTCGGAAAGCTTATAGCCCTGCAGGCCGGCCGGGGCGTCCAGCACCACCTGATCCACATCCTGGGGCGGATTGAACATCACCTGATTACCCGCGAAGTATCCGGTCACCGGTGCCATCTCCGGATCGCGGAAGGCCATCCAGCGCAGGGAGGATTGCTGGCGATCCAAATCACACAAGGTGACCTTGTTGCCCTGGTTGGCGAAATAGCCGGCCAGATTTGTCGCCAAGGTTGTCTTGCCACACCCCCCCTTCGGATTGGCCACCAGAATTGCTTGCATACCCCCCCCTTTCTCACTCGATAAAAGCCGAACTGGCATTTGGGCCACAACGGTCTCGGATGATTATATGCGAAGGTACTGACAGCGGCGGCTCCCCGATTGGGCGCACACGGATGTAATATGGCGACCGGGTTTGCTACTTAAGTCATATATGGAAAAGCCAAAAACCAAGGACCGCCAGGGAATTCAATCCATCGAAGTGGGGGGCAAGTTATTGCAGGCGCTGGCAGCCAATGGCCGCGCCATGATGCTGCGGGACCTGGCCAAGGCTGCCGGCATGCCCGCCGCCAAGGCCCACCGCTACCTGGTCAGCCTCATTCGCATGGGCCTGGTCGAGCAGGACCAGACCAGCGGCCGCTATGACCTGGGCAGTTTCTCCCTGGAACTGGGCTTGGCCGCCATGGGCCGGCTGGATCCGGTTCGCCTCGCCACCCCGATACTGGAAGATCTCTGCGAGCGCCTGGGCGAAACCGTTGCCCTGGCCGTATGGGGAAATCATGGCGCCACTGTGGTCCGCCTGCTGGAGGCCGGCGGACCGATCACCGTTGCGTTGCGCGCCGGTACCGTCCTGCCGCTGGCCAGTTCGGCCACGGGTCGGGCGTTTGCCGCCTTTTTCCGCTCCCCCTACCTGCGTCAGCTGCTGGAAGTCGAAATCAAGGCGAACGCGGAAGCGAACGGCACCACCCTGGCGGCTGCGCGCCGGGAAATGGACGGCCTGCTATCGGAAATCCGCAACCAGGGCATTGCCCGGGCCAGCGGCAGCTACTCTCCGGGTATCAACGGTTTCAGTGCGCCGGTATTCAATCAGACGGGCACCATGGTGGCGGCAATCACTTCCCTGGGGCCGATCGGCAACTTTGCCAGCGACTGGGACAGCAACATTGCCGCCGCCATCCGGCAAGCCGCCCAGGATTTATCGCACCGGCTGGGTTATCACGAACCGGGCCCGGCCTGAACAGGCAAACAGGGAAAAGAGAGAGGGATGGTGCCGGGTACCGGAATCGAACTGGTGACCTTCGCATTACAAGTGCGCTGCTCTACCTACTGAGCTAACCCGGCGGGGCCGCCATTATAACCGAGGCATGCCCCCTGACGTGCTGTCGCATATAGAATAGGCTGCAATCTTCGAGCAAGACTCAAATTCCATGGCTGCCCTCTCCAATCCCTCCGAAATTGCTCGTGAAGTCCTCCGACAACTGGCCGTCCGGCGCATACCGCCGACTCCGGACAATTACTTCACTCTCTACAACGAAATTGCCGAACACCCGCCGGGGGATGAGCCGTTCCCGGAAAAGCAGTGCAAAAGCCTGGCGGCCGCCCTTGACCGCAGCCGACCGGCCCAGCAGCGCCTTGCCAGGTCTTTCGACGAGGCGATCCGGGACAAGAGCTGGGAACGCTTCCAGAACACCTGGAAGGCGTTCTGTACCGAAGCCAGCAGCGAACCGCCGCCCTGGAGCGACCTCATTGCCGAACTGATCCGGCAATGGGAAACCCATCATGCCGGCCTGACGCCCGGCAAGAAACGGGACTCCCTGGAACACGTGCTATCCAGTGCCGGCAAGGATCCGGACCTGCTCTTCACCCGCCTGAAAGGGCTCCTCACTTCCTGGAACCAGAATGCGGACGCCGGCGGCACACCCCTGGCCGATGCCCCCGAGATGGCAGCGGAGGACAACGGCGCCGATGCTGTCGCCGCGACCACAGCACCGGCCAGCGCCGACAACGCCCTGGTCGGCGAACTGCGGGAACTGTTTGCCTTCACCCTGGAAACGGCCGTCGCCACCCAGCTGGTGGAGTCGCCCCAGTTGGTGGAAGAAGCCCGTACCCTGGCCAGCGCCGTGCGCCGGGCCCAGGACACAAAGGCCCTGAAAAAGCTGCTGGACAAGCTCAAGCAGTTCGCCTTCCGCCTCGAACTGCTGGCGGATGACCAGCGGGAGCTGCGCACCGGCCTGCTGCATCTGCTGCAACTGCTGATCGAGAACGTCAGCGAACTGGTGGAAGACGACCAGTGGCTGCATGGTCAGATCGAAATGGTGCGGGACATCGTCACCAGCCCCCTCTCCCTGCGCACCATTGACGACGCCGAGCAGCGCATCAAGGAAGTCATCTTCAAGCAGAGCCAGCTCAAACACAGCCTGAGCGAAGCCCAGGAGGCCCTGAAGCACATGCTGGCGGGCTTCGTGGACCATCTGGCCGATTTCGCCGACTCCACCTCCGACTACCATGACAAGGTGGAGGCCTGTGCCCAGCGCATTGCCACGGCCAACAACATTGCCGACCTGCGGGCCGTCATTGACGAAGTGATGCACGAAACCCGCATCATCCAGCTCAATGCCCAGCGCTCCCGCGACGAACTGCGGGCCACCCAGCAGCGGGTGCGGGAATCGGAACAGCGGGTGGCCGAACTGCAGGGCGAGCTGGACAAGGCCAGCACCCTGGTGCGCCACGACCAGCTCACCGGTGCCCTCAACCGCCACGGCCTGGAGGAAGCCTTCGCCAAGGAAACGGCCCGCACCCAGCGGCGGCGCACCTCCCTCTGCCTGGCCATCCTGGACATCGACAACTTCAAGAAGCTCAACGACAGCCTGGGCCACGATGCCGGCGACGCCGCCCTGATCCACCTCATCACGGTCATCAAGAACACCATGCGCCCCACCGACCTGGTGGCCCGCTTCGGCGGCGAGGAGTTTGTCATCCTGCTGCCGGACACCGGCCTGGAAGACTCGACCCACGCCCTGCAACGGCTGCAGCGGGAGCTGACCAAGCACTACTTCATGCACGACAACCAGAAGCTGCTGATTACCTTCAGCGCCGGCGTCACTGCCTACCAGCCCGGCGAAGACCAGGCCGCGGCCATCAAGCGGGCAGATACGGCCATGTACGAAGCCAAGCGCACGGGCAAGAACCGGGTGGTGACGGCCTAACCTGAAGACGAAGCCTACGGCCAACCTAGGCCCTGTTATTTATTGGACGGGGCTGGGGCAAGCCATAAAAAAATGGTACAAGTCGTGCTTTAGCTTTAGCCTTGATCTGGGCCTTGCCCATACCTCTCTAGGATCCAGGATGAACACTGAGCAAGATTTCGCTTCCCAGCTCTACCGCATTGGCATTCTCAACTGGCAGTCCATGCAGCATTCGGGCGAAGCCTTCTTCCTCAGGAATCACCTCAAGGGAAAAATAGCTCCCGTCGTGGTCGACGTGGGCGCCAATGTGGGCCTCTATTCAGGCCTGGCACTGGAGTCCTGCCCTTCGGCTCAAGTATTCGCTTTCGAGCCCCATCCTGAAACCTACCAGAAGCTGCGGCGCAATCTGCCGAACATCCAGGCCTTCAATGTGGGCATGGGCTCAGCTGCCGGCAGCTTCACGATGTATGACTATGCGGACCAGGCGTCATCCCACGCTTCGCTCTATGCAGAAGTCTTCACCGATATCCATCAGCGCCCCCACCGCAGTTTCGACATCGAAATACGCACTCTGGACGCCGTCATCCCCGAACTTGGGATTGAGCACATCGACCTGCTCAAGGTGGACGTGGAAGGACATGAACTCGAGGTTTTCAAGGGTGCGGCCCAATGTCTCGAAAAAGGCATGGTGCAAGCCATCCAATTTGAATTCAACGAGATGAACATTGCTTCCCGCACCTACTTCAAGGACTTCTTCGATTATCTGAAGGGTTATCGCTTTTTCCGTCTCTTGCCCAATGGCTACTACCCAATTGAGCACTACTCGCCGGTTCAATGCGAAATCTTTGCTTTTCAGAACATCGTCTGCTTCAAGAAATAACTACCTTCCGCCCATGCGTGCAACCCGTCTCCAGGCAAGGATTTGATTCCCCATGCGCCTCTTCATCGCCAGCCTCAACGCCTCCGCAAATCCCCCCGTCGCCAAGGAACTGGCGGCTGCTCTCGAGACCAGGGCCCCGCAACAAGGCCTGCCCGTCCAGAAACTGGAACACCAAGCTTCCGCCGTTCAGGCAGGCCAGGCCATGGGAGAAAGCTTTGACCAACAGGGCCAGGAGGCTTTCCGCTGGCTCTCCGTCACCCTCGGCACCCAATGCGATGCTGGCGACTACATCCTCGTTCTGGCACCCCAGCTTGCCGAGCTGGATGCCCTGATCCGCTGGTATGGCAGCCAATCCACCGCCTTGCGGCCCCATCTGGGAATCGTCCTGGCCCATGCCCCGGGCAAGGGCTTGCCGGGGGAGCAGGACCCGTTACTGTCCGAAAAGCTGTACCAGCAGTTTTCCCAGCAGCTGAGCAATCTAGCGGCGCACAAACTCACCTATTTCTGCACCGATGAAGACCTGGCAGACCAGTATCTGCCTTGGCTACGCGAACGCCTTCAGTACCTGCCGGAGACAGTGGAAAATCGCTGCCGCACTATTCTGAATACTGCCCGAAGTGCCGAACTGGCACGGGAGTCCATCACTTCCTCCTGGGGCACGGCGGCCCTGTTACGGCATCTGCTGGGGCCACGCCGGGGAGTCAGCCTGCTGGACGGAGTGGGCGGCGACCTGACCAGCGTCCTGCTCCAGACGCTGACCGGTGTCGAGTCCTACGTCACCACTGCCACTGCGGCCTTGCCCCTGGATCAACTGGCTACTCAGGTTGGAACCACCAG
>JAEXAH010000133.1 GCA_023458315.1 Pseudomonadota bacterium | reverse complement strand
GTGTAACGGAGCACCAGACGAACCTGGCCGGGGAATTCAGCCATGATCTTTTTGACCAAGGGATAAAACGCGCGGCAGGTCTCGCAGGCCGGGTCGAAGAACTCGACGATGGTGACCGGGGCGTCTTTCGGACCAAAGATGGGGGAATGAGGGCGAATCAGCAGGGAGGCGTCCGCCACATTCGCCCCGGCCTTTCCGGCGTCCTTGCTGGTAACCCACCAGCCAGCGGCGGCAAATACGACAATGGCGGCGATGGCCGTCAGGACAACGAGGGTACGCTTGGTCATTGGGAAATCTTCTTTCGCACGATATGCAGGAGGATGGCGATGGCGCCAAAGGCGCCGACCGACAGTAGAGGGAGCGGAAGCCCGCCCAGGATGGTCATGTTGGTGCTGGAGCAGGACGGCCCGGCGCCGCATGGTTCCAGAGCGGTTGGCGCCAGTCCGCTGAACACCAGCGTGTGCCAGACGGCGATGGCACCGCCGATGGCCGCCAGCGGCAAGGCATAGCGCCACACCGCCCCGTCCGAACGATAGCAGGCCACCGCCAGGATCACCGCCAGCGGGAACATGAAGGCGCGCTGATACCAGCACAGCACGCAGGGCGTCTGCCCCATGATCTCGCCGATGAACAGCACGGCCAGGGTGGAGCCGAGCGCCACCAGCCACGCGACGAAGAGCAGGCCCCAGACCTCCCCCTTGGTTGATTTCGAGACGGCCATGTCGGCTTACTTCGGTTCCATGGCGCCGGGGCCATAGACGGTGGCCATCACCTCCTTGGTGCCGCCGCGTTCGAAGCGAAGCGACAGCGGGAACTGGTCGCCCTTCTTGATGGGCTGCTTCAGGTTCACCAGCATGATGTGCAACCCGCCGGGCTTCATCTCCAGGCGTTGGCCGGGCTCGATGACGACAGCGGCGACATGCTCCATCTTCATGGTGCCGTTCTCTTCGAACGAGCGATGAACCATCACGTCGGCGGCGACCGGCGACGCGACGGCCACAAGGCGGTCGGGAGCCCCCCCGGTGTTGGACACCACCACGAAGGCGGCACCGGTGCGGGCGACCGACGCTCGTGCCCATGCCGTTTCGACTGATATGTCATCGGCGCGGGCACTGCCCAGGCTAGCGACAACCAGCAGCGCTCCAACCACGACGGCCAGGAACGGACGCCGACTCATGGGGCTTGGCATTTTTCTCTCCTCAGTCAAAGAAGCGGCCCAGGAAGGATTTGTGGTGGCTAGCACGATTGCCGTGCTGGCCGCCGCCATAGCTATCGTGACCACCATGATGGCCCGGGGACTGGGCGGGATACGCGGGATAGGCCGGATGGCCCCCGGTGGGAACCGGCGCGGGTGCCGCGTTTCCCCACGGACTGGAGCCCGCCTGCGGCGGCGCCGAGGGCGGCGGCGGAAGCTGGGATTCGTAGCTGGCCGCGCGTTCCAGAATCTTGTCCAACTCACCCCGGTCGAGCCAGACACCCCGGCATTTGGGACAGTAGTCGATTTCGACACCGTGTCGTTCGGACATCACCAGGTCGACCCGGCAATGGGGGCACAGCAATCCGTTCATGCTGACGTCACTCATGATCGTCTCCTTTGCGTTTGATCAAGCCGCACCTGATCCGCCCTGGCGCAACATGCGCAGGCCGTTGAACACCACCAGCAGCGACGCCCCCATATCGGCGGCGATAGCCCCCCACAGGGTGGCGATGCCGCCGAAGGCCAGCACCGTGAACAGCGCCTTGATGCCCAGGGCGAAAGCGATGTTCTGGTGCAGCACCGTCCGCATGCGGCGGGAATGGCCGACCAGCCACGCCAGCTTGCCCAGATCGTCCGACATAAGTGCCAAATCCGCGGTTTCTATAGCGGTGTCGGTTCCGGCGGCGCCCATGGCGATGCCCAAGGACGCCTTGACCATGGCCGGGGCGTCGTTGACGCCGTCGCCGACCATGGCGACCGTGCCGTGACGGGCCACCAGATCCTCGACCGCCGCCACCTTGTCCTCGGGCAACAGCTCGGCCCGCACTTCGTCGATGCCCAGATTGGCGGCGATGCGCTGGGCGGTGGCAGTGTTGTCGCCGGTCAGCATCACCAGGGTGCCGATTCCGGCCCGGCGCAGGGCGGCCAGGGCGGCGGCGGCCTCGGGGCGGATGCTGTCCGACAGGGCGATCAGGCCGCAAACGTGGTGGTCGCTGCCGATCACCACCACCGACTGGCCTTCGGCCTCCAATCGTTCGGCCAGGGCGTGCAATTCCGGCGTCTCAACGCCCCGTTCCTCCAGATAACGGTGCGAGCCCAGCCAATATGAGCGCCCGTCGATGGTGCCGGTGGCGCCCTTGCCGGGAATGGCCTGAACATTGTCGGCGGGGGCCGGGGTGACGCCTTGGGCCGCGGCATGGGTCAGGATGGCCCGCGCGATGGGGTGCGTACTGCGCGCCTCCAGCGCCGCCGCCCGCGCCAGCAGCGCCGCCTCGTCATGGCCGTTCAGCGGCACCACCTGTTCCACAATCAGCCGCCCCTGGGTGACGGTGCCGGTCTTGTCGAAGGCCACCGCCTTCAGCCGCGCCGGGCTTTCCAGATACTCGCCGCCCTTGACCAACACACCGGCCCGCGCCGCCGCCGCCATGGCGGCGACCACCGTCACCGGGGTCGAGATCACCAGGGCGCACGGGCAGGCGATGACCAGCAGCACCAGCGCCCGGTAAATCCACTCGCCCCAATCGCCGCCCAGCAGCAATGGCGGCACCAGCAGCAGGGCCAGGGCGACCGCCATGACGATGGGGGTGTAGATGGCGGCGAACTTGTCCACCCACCGCTCGGTGGCCGAGCGTCGGCTTTGCGCATCGGCCACCAGCCGGGTGACGCGGGCCAGGGTGGTGTCGGCGGCGGCCTTGGTGTTCTCCACCTCCAGCACGCCGTCGCCGTTGATGGTGCCCGCGAACACCTCGGCCCCCGGCGTCTTGGTCACCGGCAGGCTTTCGCCGGTGATGGGCGCCTGATCGACACTGCTGTCGCCCACACGCACAATGCCGTCCAGCGGGATACGCTCGCCGGGGCGCACCACGAACACCGCCCCCACCGGAACCTGATCGGGGCTGACCTCGCTTTCGCCGCCATCGGCGTTGCGGACCCGCGCCGTCGGCGGGGTCAAATCCATCAGCGCGGCGATGGCGCGGCGGGCCCGCCCGGCGCTCCAGCTTTCCAGGGCCAGCGACAGCGCGAACAGGAACGAGACCGTGGCCGCCTCCAGCCAATCGCCCAAGGCGACGGCACCGATCACCGCCACGCTCATCAGCAGGTTCATGTCAGGACGCAGACGCCGCACCGCCAGCCACGCCTTGGGCAGCACCACCCACAGGCCGATCAGGATGGCGGCGGCGAAGACCGCGCGCACGCCCCACACTGCGGTTCCCAGCGCATCCAGCAAGCTGCCCAGCCCGGTGGCCGCGCCGCTGGCCGCCGCCAGGATGGCCTGCATCCGGCGGCGGCGGTCCTGGGCATCACCGCCCGCCGCCGCGTCCCACGGCGTCGCCGTCATGCCGGTGCGGGCCACGGCGGCGATGATGGTGGCGCTGTCCACGCCCTCGGCCAGCACGATCATGCGGCCATTGAGCACGTCGAAGGCCAGATGCCCGGCCCCGCCCACCAACGGCCCGATCTCGGCCTTCAGGATGGTCACTTCCTCGACGCAATCCAGACCGGTGACACGGAACGAGATACCGCGCCCGGCGGGAAGGACCGCCGGGGGCATTGTGTCGGTATGATCGTGCCCGTGATGACCGGTCTTGTCGTGGCAGTGGTGCCCACAGCAACTGGCGCCCATGGTGTCCTCTCCTGTCATTGCCCGGCGCCGCATGAAAGCGCCTGGACACTAACGTGGAGTCTGTAGCCACTACAGGGTCAAGCAGGAATGAATCCCCTGGTGCCGTCGCGGCCATGCTGGCCGGATTGGAACAAGGCGACGCATTTTTCCCTTGACCCTGTAGCCGCTATAAACTTTAGCATTCCCGAAATTGCGGCCCATCAACGATGGCCGTCACAGCCTTTCAGGCAGGGACATGCACCGAACCGCCGACATTCCGGGCGAGAAACCAGGCCCCGGCAGCCACCTTAGCCAACTGGCACGCCGGACCCGCACCTATCTCGGTATCGCCCTCGTCCTGGTCCTGGGTTTGCTCGGCCGGGAGGGGGTGGCGCTCTGCCTGTCCGCAGGCCACCTGAGCCTCGAAACCCAAAGCCTGTCACAGCACGAACGGCAGACCGTGCGCGCGGCGGAATGCTCGGCGGCGGCCTGCGAAGATATTTCCCTGGGCACCACCGTTCTGAGCGAAACCCGCCAGAAATCCGGCAATATCCAAAAAACCACCGCCTCCTCGTTCGGAGGTGACATCATCCATACGGCCGCCGCCATCCATACGGTCGCCGTTGGACATGCCTTTCCAAGCCCCTCCCCGGAACGCGACCCGCGTCTGCGCGACCTTCGGACCGTCGTTCTGCTGAACTGAGGCGATTGCCGGCGCGGCACTCCGCGCGCACGCCCCGCCTTCATTCCACATCATGAATCATGACCGACACCCCTTGCAGGTGCCGGAACAAACCGCCATTGCCGCAAACGCATTCACAGAATACAGTGCCTACGTTTGATGCAAACATCGGAAATAAGCAGATTCATCGACAGCACAGAATGCAATCACGTATAACAATGCCCACGTTTTGAGCAGCACCACTCAATTCAACTCATTGACTCTATTTATTGTGTTTGCATACGCTCGATGAATCAGCTTACGTATAGACATCAATGACCATTCCTAGACTCGTCATGATGTGCGGCTTCGTAAGCATCCTCTTTCAAACAGATGACGGCCGCCCGGCCGTTCCGAGGGGTAGCTTGATGACACAACGGGACATTCTTCAGCGAAAGCGCATTTCCGCAGCCATTCTTGCGGTCGCCGTTGGTGGCGTAGCGGTTCCGGCCCATGCCGACATGACCTTGGTGGAGAAGGACGGGTTCAAGCTCGATGCCGCCGTGACCCTGGGTCTGGCCGCGTTCGCCTCGCCCAATGCCCAGTTCGGCGCGGGCGTCAATTCCCCCACCAGCAGCGGCGGCGCGGCGGCACGCACCACCGGCAATCCGCAATGGATCGAAGCCTTCGCCAAGCCCGAGTTGAAGGCCGCCTATGACACCGGCAATGCCGGAACCGTCTATGCCGCGATCAGCGCCGTGGCCGCCCTGACCCGTGGCGACGGCGAGGCCAGCTTCGTCAGCGCCACCTATGGAAACCCCGAGAAGATCGCCCTGGAAGATGCCTATATGGGCTGGAAATCCGGGACGCTGCTGCCGTCGCTGGGCGAAGATGCGTTGGATTTCTCGGTTGGCCGCCAGAGCTTCCGCATCGCGGACGGTTTCCTGCTCGCCGACGGCACCGCCGATCTAGGCAACCGCGCCGCCTATTGGAGTTTTCCGCGTTCGGCCTTCGAGCAGACCGCCATCGCCCGCATCAACACCGCCCCGGTGCGGGCCGACGCCTTCCTGCTGAAGAACGATTCCAGCCTGTCCAACACGCACGGCCTGGATCAGCCGTCGACCACCCTGGCCGGTATCAACGTCGAGTGGTTTCAGGCCACCGAGGGCAAGGATGGCCGCGCCACCTATGACAACCGCCTGCGCTATGCCGGAATCAGCCTGATCCGGGTAACGGATTCGCAAAGCGACGGCAATTTTTCATATGCCGCCGGCAGCGCGGCGGCCGTTACGAATACCCTGAACGCCAACCGCGACGGCCTGACCGTCTACAGCGTACACGGCGGCGGCGCGCCCATTCCCAACCTGGACGATCTGACCCTGTACGGCCAGTACGTGCTGGAGCGGAATGACGAATCCACCCGCAAGGTCCGCGCCGACGCATGGTACCTGGAACCGGGCTACACGTTCTCGGACACGCCTTGGACGCCGAAGCTGTCCTATCGCTATTCCCATTTCTCGGGCGACGGCAATCCCAACGACAATACCGACAAATCCTACGACCCGATGCTCTACGGCTCGGGGCGCGGCTACGGCAGTTGGTACCAGGGCGAGATCGTCGGCCAGTACATGATCTTCAACAGCAACGTGAACGTGAACATGCTGAGCCTGTCGGTGAAACCCACCGACGCGCTGAAGCTGAGCCTGCTGGCCTATCGCTTCGATTGGGACAAGGAAGGGCAGTTCACCGGCGTCAACCAAAGCCACGCCGCCGACGAGCTGGATTTCGTCGCCGAATACGCCTTGTCGGACAACATCTCGCTGGCTGGCGCCGTGGCCGCCGCCCGTGCGGGCGATGGCGGCAAGCAATTCCTGCGCAACCAGCAAGGCGCCACCGACCGGACCGATCAGACATGGTATCTGGGAGAGGTGTCCATCGTCATGAAGTTCTGATCACAACATGACCAAGGTCAAATGAAAAAATAGAAGAAGTGCGTACAGTTATTATTAAACAATAACTGCACTGCAAAATGCCATACATCAACGACATACCAATGCTTGGAACATCAATGCTGAAACGCGCACATCAGATTTGGCTCCGCAAAACCGCCGCGATGCTGGCGGTTCTTGCCTGCCTTTTGATCGGCACGTTCGGCGGAGAAGTCCTGGCCCTGTGTGTCGGCGAGGGGCATGTGGCTGTGGAATTGTCGGCCGACAAGCCCGATTCCACAGCACCACAAGCCCATGGCGTTTCCTCGTGGGATGGCAAGCCCTGCGTGGATGCCACCCTGCATGCCCCTGGGCGGCAAGAACGCCTTTCCGCCACCCCGCTGCAAGCGGAAGGCAAGGCACTGCCCTTGGCGGCGGCGATGGTATCCGCCCCCACGCCGACACTGTCGCGTGACAGCGGGATCGCGCCCACGCCCGTCCGGTTCAATCCGGCCCTGAAGCATCATCGCACGGTCGTCCTGCTGAATTGAGATGTCCAACCGGCCCATGCCGGTTCCCGAAGACATCCCATACAGCTTTTTTTCACGACTGGAGATTTGCCATGATCCGCTTCAACTTCGTTGCGGCCGCCGCCGCGCTCGCCCTGGTTTCCACCGCCGCCCTGGCCGGTACCGAAGCCGCCCCGTCCTCGTCCTCCGGCTATTCCTGCAAGAACCTGCCCGAGATCAAGGCCGCGGCCGCAGGTGTCGTCGCCAAGCAGGTGGACCGCGACCGTATCGCCTGGCAGGTGAAGCAGGCTGACCGCCTGTGCACCGAGGGCAAGGAACAGCAGGCCAAGGGCTATCTCGACCTGGCCCATTCGCTGGTCCTCAAGGACCACAGCCACTAAGCAGATCGTCCCCTGAACCCGGGGCCGCCCTTTACCGGGCGGCCCCACCTTGGTCACGCGCCGTCTTCGTCGCGGCGTGAACGGGATCGTCTGTCCTTGTTCCATCGGGGAAACACCCATGAAAAAGCTAATCGCCGTTTCGGCGTTTGCCTTTGCCTGCGCGCAGCCGTTGGCCGCCCAGGAAGCGCCCGCCCTCGCCCGCCTTCCGGACAGCCTGCGCCCCTATATCGATGGCATCCTTGCGGACCATCCGCGCAACGCCGCCGGAGCCGCCGCCGCAGCCCGGGCCCGCGCCGATGCCGAGGCCGCCGGTCAATATCTCTATAATCCGGAGTTGGAACTGGATTCCGCCCGCGTCGCCGCCAAGGCCCAGGACGCCGAGGCCTACGACACCAATTCCATCGCCCTGCGCATGAGCGTGGACATCACCGGCAAGAACAGCTTACGCGGGAGCGTCGGCACCCGGCAGGCCGAAGCCGCCGAAGCCGAAACGCAGGCCGCCCGTATGGCGTTGGCCGCCGACATCCTCGCCGCCCTGAACGATCTGCGCGCCGCCGGTCAGCGCCTGGGTGCCGCGACCCGGCAGAGCGAACTGGCCGACCGCTTCCTGTCCCTCAGCGAGCGGCGGCACAAGGCGGGCGAATTGCCCGCCATGGACCTCAACGCAGCGCAACTGGCCGCCGCCGAAGCCGCCAGCACCCGCCAGGAAGCGGAATTGAGCGCCATCCAGGCCGAGGAAGCGCTGCGCGCCGCCTGCCTGTGCGAACCGGCCGCCGCGCCGCCACTGCCCGCCGATCTGCCGCCGCCGCCGAAACCGACCGAGGACGGCATCGAAGCCGTGGCAGACCAGCACCCGGCCGTACAAGCCGCCCGCCGTCAGGTTCAAGCCGCCCGCGACGGTATCGAGCTGGCCCGCGCCCAACGGGTTCCCGACCCCACCTTCCGCCTGGGCGGGTCCAAGGAGGGCGAGGAAAAGCGCGTGATGCTGGGTCTGTCCATTCCCATTCCCGTCCTCAATTCCGGTTCGGCGGAAGTGACCGCCGCCGGGCGCGCCCTGGCCCAGGCCGAAGCCACCGAGCGTCAGACCCGCCTGGAAACCGCCGCCGCCATCCGCTCGGCCCTGCGCTCGTATCAGCGCGCGGTCCAAAGCGTGGAATCCTGGCAACGGCTGGGCGTGCCCTCGCTGGAACGGCAAGCGGAAACCCTGACCCGCCTGTGGCGGGCGGGCGAACTGAGCGCCACCGACTTCCTGGTGCAGATGCGCGAAACCGCCCGCGCCAACACCACCGCCATCGATCTGCGGGCCAACGCCTGGGCGGCCTACGCCCAATTGCTGCGCAACGCCGCCCCCTCTTCCGCCCCCGGAGCCTCCTCCCATGAATAAGCTGCGCCTGACCACCGCCGCCATCGCCCTGGCCGTATCCGCCGCCGCCATCGGTCTGTGGACCAGATCCGGCGAGGCCGATCCCGCCGCGCAGCAACCGGTCCTGCAAAAGGCCGAAGCCGAACACGGCGAGGAAGGCATCCGCATCTCGCCCGAAGCGGCGCGCGAAGCGGGAATCGCCGTCACCACCCTGGAAGCCCGTCCGGTCCCCGCCTTCATCCGTGCCCCCGGCGAAGTGGTCCCCAACCGCTACCGCAGCGGCGTTGTCACGCCACCCATCCCCGGCATCGTCGTGCAGCGCCTCGCCTCGGTGGGCGAGCGGGTGCGCAAGGGGCAGAAGCTGGCCGTGCTGAACAGCGTCGATCTGGCCGCCGCCCAGGCCGATTACCAGATCGCCGAACAGGAATGGCGGCGGGTGCGTCAATTGGGCAAGGAAATCGTGTCCGACAAGCGTTTCAACGAAACCGACATCCAACGCCGGCAAGCCATGTCCCGCCTGCTCGGCTTCGGCATGAGCCCGCGCGACGTCGCCGCCCTGGGCGATTCCCTGCCCGCCGATGCCGGGCGGCTGACCCTGGTGGCGCCGCAGGACGGCACCGTCTATTCCGATGATTTCGTGGTCGGCGAACGGGTCGAGCCGGGCAAGGTGCTGTTCACCGTGGCCGACGGCACCAGCATCTGGATCGACGCCCGCGTCAATGCCGCCGATGCCAAGAAGATCGCCAAGGGCGCCGTCGCCACCATCCATGTGGGTGACGACAGCCGCCCGGCGGTGGTGGGCGCCACCACGCCCGCCATGGACGAAGTGACCCGCACCGTCAGCATCCGCCTGGAAGCCGACAATGCCGATGGCCGCCTGCGGCCGGGCATGTTCGCCGATGTGGAGATCACCAGCACCGACAGCGCCCCGGCCCTGGCGGTGCCCTTGGATTCGGTGCTGCGCGGCCCCGATGGCGACTGGTTCGTCTACACCCCCGACGCCGAGGGCGCCTTCGTCGCCAAGGAAGTCACGGTTCTGCGCAGCGGCGGTGGTCTGGCGGTGATCGACGGCATCCCGCCGGGACAGACGGTGGTCACCTCGGGCGCCTTCTTCGTCCAGTCCGAGGGAGCCAAGGGCTCCCTGGGCGGCGACCACCATTAGGGCGGAGACAACCATGCTGAACAGCATCATCGATTTCGGCACGCGAAGCCGTTTTCTCGTGCTTGTCGGATTGTTCGCGGCCGCCCTGGGGTTCACCCTGCTGTTGCCGAAGCTCAGTCTGGACGCCTTTCCCGACGTGACCAACGTTCAGGTCACCATCAACACCGAGGCGCGCGGACTGGCGGCCGAGGAAGTGGAGCAACTCATCACCTATCCCATCGAGGCGGTGATGTACGCCATGCCCAACGTGGAGGAAGTGCGCTCGGCCTCGCGCTCCGGCCTGTCGGTGGTGACGGTGGTCTTCAAGGAAGGCACCGACATCTACTTCGCCCGCCAGCAGGTGTTCGAGCGGCTGCAAACCGCCAAGGAAGACATTCCAGAAGGTGTCGGCACCCCGGAAATGGGGCCGAACACCACCGGTCTGGGACAGGTCTTCCAATATGTCCTGCGGTCCGAGAATCCCCAGAAATACGGCATCACCGAATTGCGCGGCATCAATGACTGGCTGGTCAAGCTGCTGCTGATTCCGGTCAACGGCGTCACCGACGTTCTGTCGTTCGGCGGCGAGGTCCGCCAGTATCAGGTGCAGTTGATCCCGTCGCGCCTGCTGTCGTTCGGGCTGACGGTCACCGACGTCAAGGCCGCCATCGAGGACAACAACCGCAATGCCGGCGGCTGGTTCATGGATCGCGGCGCCGAGCAATTGGTCATCCGCGGCGTCGGCTTCGTGCGCGGCGGTCCCGAGGGGCTGACCGACATCGCCCGTATTCCGGTAAAGGAAAAGGACGGCGTCGTCGTCCGGGTCGGCGACATCGCCACGGTGGAATTCGGCGGCGAAATCCGCCAGGGCGCGGTGTCCATGACCGCACGCGACGAAGCGGGCAAGCCCGTCGCCCGTGGCGAGGTGGTGACCGGCATCGTCATGAAGCGCCTGGGCGCCAACACCAAATCCACCATCGACGGCATCAAGGAGCGCCTGCCGGTCATCCAGAAGGCCCTGCCGCCCGGCGTGGTGCTGGAACCCGTCTACGATCAGGCCGATCTGGTGGAGCACGCCGTCGGCACCGTCACCAAGGCCCTGGTCGAGGCTTTCGTGCTGATCGTCGTGGTGTTGCTGCTGTTCCTGATGAACCTGTCGGCGACGCTGCTGGTGCTGATTTCCGTGCCCATCTCCATCGGGCTGGCGCTGATGGCCATGTCCTATTGGGGATTGTCGGCCAACCTGATGTCGCTGGGCGGCCTGACCATCGCCATCGGCATGATGGTCGACGGTTCGGTGGTGATGATGGAAAACATCTTCGCCCATCTTGGCCGCATCCACCGCGACGACCGCCAGACCGACCTGCGTCTGACCATCCGCGCGGCAGCGCAAGAGGTGGGGCGGCCGGTCTTCTTCGCCGTGCTGATCATCATCGTGGTCTTCGCCCCCCTGTTCTCGCTGGAAGGGGTCGAGGGCAAGATGTTCCAGCCCATGGCGGTCAGCATCGTCCTGGCCATGATCGCCTCGCTGCTGGTGGCGCTGGTGGTGATTCCGGCCCTGTCCACCTTCGTGTTCCGGCGCGGCGTGGTCGAACGCCATTCGCCGCTGCTGCACCCGCTGGAGAACCTGTACCGGCGCATCCTGCCGACCGCGCTGAACCTGCGCAAATCGGTGATCGGCAGTGCTGTCGCCCTGCTGGTCATGGCCCTGGCGCTGGTGCCGTTTCTGGGCACCGAATTCGTGCCCGAGTTGGAGGAAGGAACCCTCAACATCCGCGTCACCCTGGCGCCGTCGGCCGGGCTGAACACCGCGCTGGAGGTGGCGCGGAAGATGGAACAGAAGATCATGGCCTTCCCCGAGGCCACCTACGTCTCCAGCCGCGTCGGCAGGCCCGAGTTGGGCGGTGACCCCGAGCCCGTGGCCAATATCGAACTGATGGTCGGCCTGAAGCCGCTGGCGGAATGGAGCTCGGCCGCCAACCGCAAGGAATTGCAGGAGAAGATCGAGAAGGAATTGTCCGTCCATCCCGGTCTGGCACTGTCGTTCTCGCAGCCCATCGCCAGCCGCGTCGATGAATTGCTGTCGGGCGTGCGGGCACAATTGGCCATCAAGCTGTTCGGCCCCGATCTGGAGGTTCTGGCGAAGAAGGGCGCCGAGATCGAAACCCTGGTCAAGACCATCGCGGGCACCCGCGACGTCGCCATGGAACAGATCGCCGGCGAGGCCCAATTGATGATCGTGCCCGACCGGGCCAAGCTGGCCCGCACCGGCCTGTCGGTCTCGCAGGTCATGGATCTGGTCAGCGACGCCATCGGCGGCGTCGCCGCCGGACAGGTGATCAAGGGCAACGAGCGTTACGACATCTCGGTCCGCCTGGGCAGCCGCTACCGCGACACGCCCGAGGCCATCGCCAATCTGATCCTGCAATCGCCCAACGGCGCCTGGGTGCGTCTGGGCGACGTGGCCAAGGTCGGCATCGATTCCGGCCCGCCGCAGATCCGCCGCGACGATGTCCAACGCCGCGTGGTCATCCAGACCAACGTGGAAGGCCGCGACATGGGCGGCCTGGTCGCCGAAATCCAGCAGAAGATCAGTGCCCAGGTCGACCTGCCGCCCGGTTATTCCGTGGTGTTCGGCGGCCAGTTCGAAAACCAGAAGCGAGCCCAGGCCAAGCTGATGATCGTAGTGCCGGTGTCGCTGGGCCTGATTTTCCTGCTGCTGTACTTCGCCTTCGGTTCCATGGGGCAGGCGCTGCTGATCATGATCAACGTCCCCCTGGCGCTGATCGGCGGCATCGTCGCCCTGTTCGCCAGCGGCCAATACCTGTCGGTCCCCGGTTCCATCGGTTTCATCGCCCTGTTCGGCGTCGCCGTTCTGAACGGCGTGGTGATGGTCAACGCCATCAACCAGAACCTGCTGGGCGGCATGTCCATGACCGAGGCCATCACCAAGGGCGCGCTGTCACGCCTGCGGCCGGTGCTGATGACCGCCTCCATCGCGGCGTTGGGCCTGATCCCCATGCTGCTGTCCAACGGCATCGGCTCCGAGGTGCAGAAGCCCCTGGCCACGGTGGTGGTGGGCGGTCTGGTGTCCGCCACGCTGCTGACGCTGGTCGTTCTGCCCGTGGCCTACCCGCTGTTCTCCCGCCGTCTGGTGGAAGGGTGGCAACGCAGCCACGACGTCGAGGCGGCCTGACCGGCCGGAATGGGGAAAGCCGTCCACCGCGGCGGCTTTCCCCGCCCGAAACGAAGGGATGGCACGAATGATCGCCAGCTTTACCCATTCCGGCCTGTTGGCCCTTTACGCTTCCGGGCGCATCACCGATCTGCGGACGGAAGAGGACGAACGGTGCATCGCCGTCCTCGACCTTCTGGCCACGCTGCATGCCGATGAACCGCTGCCCGGATGGCTCGCCCCTGCCTGCCTGCTCGGCCGGGGCGCGGATTATTGCGTCCCGGTATCCGCGACGCTGTTCGTGGCCTTCCGCCGCGACGGCGGCCATATTCATGACCTGCGCCTGATCTCGTCCGCTTTCGAGGCGCCGGGCGGCGTGCTGTCCGCGCCGCCGCATCTGACCCGGCGGCCAAGCCACCCCGGGGCTATCTTCCGGACGCTGTTCCTACCGTCCTTGCGGCGCTCCATGGCCGATCTGGCCCGCACTCTCGGTGTCCCGCAAAGCTCCCTTTACAAATTCCTTGCCGGAAACCGGCGCTCCGTCGGCGCGTTCAGCCTTGGCCTGAGCGAGGTGACCGGCACATCGCCGGATTTCTGGGAACGGTTGCAGGGGGCACATGACGTCTTCGTTCACGCCCGCAGCCCGACGCCGCACATCCCCCTGTCGGCACTATCCGACGCCATAGAAACCGGCCCCAGCGCCCGCCGCACACGCCGTCTGATGGGGTACGCCCCCGTGGCAACCATACTGGTCACCCTGCTGGTTGCCGCCTTGCCCAGCCCCGCCGATGCCCACGAGCAACAATCGGTGGTCGATGGCCGGCGCGTCCAGCCGACACCGGAAATGATCCGTAAGCTACAGGGAGAACACGCCCGGGAACGCAATCCCGCGACCGCCCCACCCCCGTCCACGCACGCCAAACCCAAGAAGGAAAAAGGACGCAACGGAGAGAAGAGAGATGAAGGGCTCACGCAGCAGAATCAATGACCGCACCTTCGCCAAGCAACGCCGCATGCAGGAACAACTGGCGGCCGAGGCGCTGGAGCGGAACCTGTCGCACATCGCAGGCCAGATCGTCGCATCCAGCCGCACACCAAGCGATGCCGTCCTGGCCTGCCAAATGGCCGCCCAATCCCATTCCCTGGGAGAGGGCAACACCTGGCGGCTGATCGAAATGGTGATGGTGTTCTTTCACGAAAAATGCAGCAGCGAGCATCTCTCATGAACAGGCATGCCCAATTTCCGCCCGCCGCCGCGCCGGGAATCATCACCCAGGCCCTTCAGCTTTTCACGCTCGGCCGCTTTCCAGAGGCCAAGGCCCTGCTCAATTTGGCGGAAAGATCCGTCCGTGACGGTGATTATTTCCGGTTGCGCGGGCTGATTCTGGCCCACCTCGATGAGCTTGAGGATGCCCTCGCCTGCTTCCGGAAGGCGGTTGCCATAGCCCCCGGCAATCCGGCCAACCACCTGAATTTGGCCGACCATTGCCGTCGGCTCGGGCGCGTCCCGCTGGCGGTGCAGCACTACCGGAAGGCCCAGGATCTCTCCCCATCCGACCGCCACGCCTCGCTGGCACTGGCGGAGTTGCTGGTGCGGACCGGTGAGATAGCAACCCGGCATCAGGCGCGGAATTTCGCCAGGGAACGGCCGGATGTGATGTTCAGCATCGCCAATGCGCTGTACGAAAATGGCGCCCAGGACGACGCCATCCGCCTGCTGGAAGACACCGTGGCCCAGGCTCCGGCCTGGGTTGAACCGCGCATTTTCCTGGGCAAGTGGAAAACCGACCGGGTAAAGGTCTGGCATTTCCAGATGATGCGCGACGACGGGCGTAACCGGGCCTACGAACAGGCCTTGCGCCAGGCGGTGACCCCCGACAGCCACGTATTGGAAATCGGCACCGGTTCCGGCCTGTTGTCCATGATGGCCGCCCGTGCCGGGGCGGCCAGGGTCACCACCTGCGAGGCGATCGGCATCATCGCGGAAACCGCCGCCGCCATCGTCCGCGACAACGGGCTGACGGACAGGATTTCCGTGGTCGCGAAACCGTCCAACAATCTTCGGCTGGGTGACGACCTTCCCGCCAAGGCCGATATTCTGGTGGCCGAAATCATCGGAGACGAATTGCTGGCGGAAGGCGTTCTGGCGGCGACCCTGGATGCCCGCCAGCGCCTGTTGAAACCAGACGCCCGGTTGATTCCCTACAGAATCGCATCGGTGGTCATGCTGGTCGGCGGCAAGGATCTTGAGCAGTTGATCTCGGTAGAGCGACAGGAAGGGTTCGACCTATCAGCATTCAATAGATTTGTGCCCTTATCCATGTCGCTGACCGCGCGGGGATTGAACCTTCACCACTTGAGCGCCAAACAAACCGCTTTCGATTTTGACCTGAGGGCGGACGGCTTCGCTCCACAAGAGCGAACAATGGAGTTTTCCGTCACTGAGGCAGGCCGTTGCGTCGGCGTGCTGCAATGGATTCGTCTGCACCTGGATGAGAATACGGCCTTCGAAAACGCGCCAACCAATGAGTTCCTGCCGAGCGGCTGGCGGCCGGTACTGTTTCCCTTTCCCCGTCCGCTCGACGTCGTGGCGGGCCAAGCCATTACGGTCCTAGCAAAGCACAACGTGATCAGCCAGGTATTCCTGCTGGCGAGTTGAGGCTTGCTATTCCGTCACTGGCGGCGGCGGCAGACGATAGCCGACCGCGTCCAGCGCCGCCGCCTCGGTCCTCACATCCGCTTGGATTTCCGCGACCAGTGTGCCCACCGCCGCGCGGTCGCCACTGCCGATGGCCGTGCGCAGCCGGGCGAATTTCTTTTCCACCTCCTGCACCCGGCGAGAGCCACGCCCCGTGCGGATCGCGGCTTCCAGTTCGCCACTCTCGAAGTGAAGAAAGTAGGCTTCCGTCGCCAAACGCTTGGCCTCCACGCCCTTGCCGCGCAGGAAGCATTCTTCCGCTTGGCCAACGGTGCTGGCCACCGCATCGGCCACTTTCATCCAGGTGGCGCTCTCTGCCCAAAGCGACGTCGGCGCGACCGACATCACCACGGCCATCGCCATCAAATGCTTTAGCATGCCCCCCTCCCTTCAATCTCGACGAAGGGCAACCCGCTTCGCCAACGCGCAACAATTCAGTGCGAATGATAATCACATGTAATGACAATTTTGCATAACAGCCATTCCAATATCAACAACAGATAAAACAATATTAAATGCCACGAATGCAATCAATACCAATTGCCCACATAGTGAACAAACACTTTTATTCCGCCAAAAATAACCGCACGAAATTCGACCATCTATTATATGCCTACATAACAGGCAAATATTTGTCATTTTTCCCCATTGACGATATGGAAATGCTCTGGCTGTTTCTGAGCATCAGCGATGGCACAAGCATCAGAATTTGGTGCGAGTGAGACGCATTTGCCTATAAACCGATTAGTAGGGAGCAGTCAGCCCCCTCTCGTGGTCGCCAAGTGCGCCGAAAATTTGCCCGTTGATGCGATTGATTATTGCTCTCACTTAAGGGGAAGATGATGAAGTTTGCCCATGCTCCACTCATCGCCTTGGTCGGCGCCCTGACTCTCGCCTCCCAGGCTCATGCCGTCGAATATCCCATCGGCGTTCCCGAACAGCGCAACGGCATGGAAATCGCGGCGGTCTACTTGCAGCCCATCCGCATGGAACCGGATGGCATGATGCGACCGAGCGAACAGACGGACATCCACTTGGAAGCCGACATTTCCGCCCTGGACATCAATCCCAACGGCTTTGCCGAAGGAACCTGGATTCCGTTCCTGCAGGTGCGTTACGAGGTCACCAAGGACGACACCGGTGAAACGGTTTCCGGCGACCTGATGCCCATGGTCGCCTCCGACGGTCCCCATTACGGTGACAACGTCAAACTGATGGGGCCGGGCAAGTACCGGGTCAAGTACACCATCCAGCCGCCCAACGCGCCCGACAATCCCTATGGCAAGCATTTTGGCCGCCATACCGACCGCCTGACCGGCGTGCGCCCCTGGTTCGAGCCGTTCGCGGTCAATTACGAGTTCGTCTACGCCGGCATCGGTAAGAAGGGTGGGTACTGATCATGGCGGCCAACAGAATTCGATCGGCACTCGCCCTGCCGACGCTGATGCTGGTACTGCCGACCGTCGGCTGGGCTGCCGAACCCACCGCCAAAGAATTGTTGCAGGAAATCCGCCGACTGAACCAGCGGCTGGAGCACTTGGAAAGCCAAAAGGCACCAGCCGAAGCCCGTGCCGACGCTCAACTGCAACAGCGCATAGAACGCCTGGAGGAAGACAACAAGAAGTTGGAGAAATCGCTGTCCGACCAATACATCAGCGAGGATGAACCCTCTCTGGCATCCCGCCTCAAGGCCATCGAGTCTCAATCCCTCGGCTACAAGAAGACTGCGCGCGCCGTGGAATCCCTGGACGGCATCAAGGTCGGCGCGGGCATGACCATGGTTGGCCAGAACATGGCCGGCGGCAAAACCGACAGCCAGGGGGAACTGAACTACCGCGCCGACGTCACCGTCACCCTGCCGGGTGGCGAGATCGGCACCGCCAAAGGCGCCATCTTCACCCATGTCCGCATGGGCCAGGGCCCCGGCTTGCAGGCGCCGGGCAACGCCTTTTCCTCGGTCAACGCCACCAGTTTCGAACGCCCCAATTCGGATAGCTCGGACAGCGCCATCGTGCTGGCCGAGGCCTTCTATCAGCTCGACATTCCCCTGCCCTTCGGCGGCAATCCGCAACGGTCGAAAAGCCATCTGGAACTGGATTTCGGCAAGATGGATCCCTTCGTCTTCTTTGACCAGAACAAGGTCTCGGACGATGAAACCCGCAGCTTCATGAACCAATCCCTGGTGCATAATCCGCTGCTGGATACCGGCGGCGACGTGGGTGTGGACGGATTGGGCTTCTCGCCGGGCGTGCGCGTCGCCTATATCGACGAAACCAACAAGCCCGAGAAAAACGCCATCTCGTTCGGCATGTTCGAAAGCGGCCGGGGTGCCAGTTTCCAGGATTCCATGGATTTCCCCTTCTGGATCGGCCAGGTGGAAACCACGCGGCGCTTCTTTGGTGGCCTGGAAGGCAATTACCGGCTCTACGGTTGGCGCAACGGCCGTGCCCAGCAATACGACGGCACCGAGGCCGCCCATACCGGCATCGGCATCAGCGTCGATCAGAAGGTCGCCGAGTACATCTCGCTGTTCGGGCGCTATGGCTATCAGCTTGGGGGCAAGGCCCGCTTCGACCAAGCCCTCACCGTGGGCTCGGAAATCTCCGGCAATTACTGGGCGCGCGGCTCGGACGCGGTGGGCGTCGGCCTGGGCCTGCTCAAGGTCAGCGACGAATTCAAGCGTGATTCCTCCACCGTCGATGCCGACGGCGACGGAACGCCCGATCTTGGCTACACCGCCTCGGGCATGGAGCAAGTGGCCGAAGTCTATTATCGCTACCGCCTGATGCCCAAGCTGGAGCTGTCCCCCAACCTGCAATACATCCGCAATCCGGGCGGCAATTCCTCGGCCGCCGATGCCTATGCCGTGGGCCTGCGCGCCCAGGTCACCTACTGAGGACTGCGCCATGGCAACCCGGGACAAACGCGGACTGGCGGCAATCGGCACCTTTCTCGCCCAGCGGCGGGGAACGGTGCAGGCCATCCAATGGACAATGGTTCTCGTCTATCTCGGGCTGCTGATCTGGCCGGTATTCCTGCCCCTGCCCGACGATTACGCCACCTTCCGCACCGACATGGTGCTGTTTGCCCAGTTGGTGTTCTGGGGTATCTGGTGGCCGTTCGTCATGGTCAGCATGATGTTGATGGGCCGGGTATGGTGCGGGGTGTTCTGCCCCGAGGGTGCGTTGACCGAATGGACCAGCCGTCACGGCCTCGGCCTGACCATTCCGCGCTGGATTCGTTGGCCCGGCTGGCCGTTCGTGGCTTTCGTCACCACCACCGTTTACGGCCAGATGGTCACCGTCTACGAATACCCCAAAGCCGCGCTGCTCGTGTTGGGCGGTTCGACGGTGGCCGCCATTGCCATCGGCTTCCTCTACGGGCGGGAAAAAAGGGTGTGGTGCCGCTATCTCTGCCCCGCCAATGGCGTTTTCAACCTTCTGTCCCGATTGGCGCCGCTGCATTATCGGGTGGATCGGCAAGCCTGGGAGGAGCATCCCCGCGTGAGGGCGGTGAACTGTCCCACCTTCATCGACATCGGGCACATGCGGGGCAACGGTCCTTGCCACATGTGCGGCAAATGCAGCGATCACCGTGACGCCGTCCGGCTTGCGGCACGCATGCCCGACACCGACATCCGCCACATGGCCGACAAGGATGCCTCTCCGTGGGATGCCGGCCTGCTGTTGTTCGGCATGCTGGGCGTGGCCACGGGAGCCTTCCAATGGTCGGCCTCCCCCACCTATGTCTGGCTGAAAGCTGCCCTTGCCCGCCTGCTGATCGACGCGGGATGGCCAGACCTTCTGTCACAATCCGTGCCGTGGTGGGTGTTCACCAATTACCCGGAAACTGGCGAAATTTTCTCCATCCTCGACGGCACATCCATCGTCATCTACATCCTAGGAACGGCGACAGCGCTGGGAAGCATCCTCGCGGCAAGCTTAACGATGACGGCCAGGATAGCCGGTAGCTGCGTCACGGCCGTCCGCCTGTCCTATTGCCTGATCCCGCTGGGCGGTGTCGGGCTGTTCCTGGGCCTGAGCAGCATCACCCTGGGCAGCCTGAGGGCCGAGGGCTGGATCATTCCCGGCGCGCAGCTCATCCGCGCCGGCCTGCTTGCATTCTCCGTGATATGGAGTGCATGGCTACTCTGGCACGCCATGCCAGCCCCCGGCTTAGGGCGGAAATGGGTCGCCATGGCGACGGCAATCCCTGGCATGGCAGCCTATGTTCTGACCTGGGTCCTGTTCTTCTTCGTTTGGTGACAGGGTTGTCGGCCCGCCAGCGTCAGCATGGGCGTTGTTCAACCCCATGGCCGGGAAGACGAAGGGGCCCCAGATCGGTCAAAACGCCCCGCCAAGCGATTGATTCCATTGGTCCGCATTGGTAAGTGTCGGCGCCCTTACGCATCAGCCCAGCCATCACGCAGTGCGTTGATTTAAAATAATTTTTTACACTCATCACCCCCAAGCATGGTCTGCACGGTGCATTAAGCACATCAGACCAAAGGTCATAATTGACAGGCCGGATCGGCCTGTGCCATCCCTTGCGTCACGTGAAGGTTCCCCAACGGGCAAAACCCTGGGGATTAAAACGGGAACACGGTGAGGACGACCCAATCGGGGCCGATGCCGTGGCTGCCCCCGCAACTGTAAGCGGCGAGCCTTCGTCCACCAAAGCCACTGGGGCAATCCCGGGAAGGCCGGACGAATGCCATGACCCGCGAAGCCAGGAGACCTGCCTCACGTCGTCGCCCATCCGTCTGAGCGGGGTGTCTCAGCGGTAAGGAAGTTTCTTCCGAGCGTGGTGACGTGTGTTTTCGTCGTCCCGTTCGGAGTCCGGGTATTTCCCCCTTTCTCCGACTGGATCGAACAAGGCCGCTCGCGGTGTGCTTTCGCGCGCCGGGACGTGGCTTGCCGTGCGCTTGCGCGGTGATCAAGAGATGGAAGGGGCTGGCGATCTTGGCGGACTCCAGCCCCTTCCGTGAACGGTGGTCCATTCACACAGACGGAGTCTGTAATGCCCAAAGTGCGTCCTTTTTCTGCCGAAGTCAAAGCGGCAGCCGCTTGCGTCGTCCTCTTCACCGCCCCGGCCCTGGCCGACGAAACCCACGGTGAAATGGTCGTCACCGCCAATCGCGTGGAAACCGAAAGCGACAAGATCGGCAGCGCGGTGACGGTGATCACCGCCGAACAGATCGACCGCAGCCAGCGCAAGACCGTGGCCGAATTGCTGCGCGACGTTCCCGGCGTGGCGGTATCGCAGACCGGCGGCACCGGACGCAGCACCGCCATCCGCATTCGCGGCGCCGAAGCCTATCACACCAAGCTGATCGTCGACGGCATCGACCTGTCCGACCCCAGCCAGGCCCAGCCGTCCTATGATTTCGGCAATCTGATGAGTGCCGACATCGAACGCATCGAGGTGGTGCGCGGCCCGCAAAGCCTGTTGTACGGCGGCGACGCCATGGGCGGAATCATCGCCATCACCACCCGCAAGGGCCAGGGCAAGCCGCGCGTCACCGCCAATGCCGAGATCGGCAGCGCCCACACCTATTCCGTCGGCAGTTCGGTTTCGGGGGCGCAGGACCGCGTCAGCTACGCCATGGGCGTCAACCATTTCCAGACCGACGGCATCTCGGCGGCGTCCAAGCGCACCGGCAACGACGAAAACGATCCCTATCGCAACGACAGCATCACCGCCCGGCTGGGCATCAGGCTGACCGACATCTGGGACGTCGAGGCGTCGGGCCGCTACATGCGGGCCAAGGTGGATTACGACGACTGGACCACCCGCGCGGCCGACGACAGCGATTCCATGCGTTCCATCGAACGCAGCGGCCGCCTGGCCACCAACCTCAGCCTGTTCCACGGGCGGCTGCGCAACACCCTGGCCTATTCCCTGGCCGAATCCGAACGCGACATCGACAACGGCCGCACGTTCTGGAACGGCCGCTACAGCTTCTTCGACGGCGAAACCCAGAAGCTGGAATACCAGGGCACGGCCAAGCTGGCGCCCGACAATCATACCATCGTGTTCGGCGCCGAAACCAAACGCGACGCCACCACCCAAAGTGGCCTGGACCGCGACGTCACCGACAACGGCTATTTCGCCGATTACCAGTTCAGCCCGCTGGATTCGCTGTTCCTGACGGTGGGCGGTCGTATCGACGACCATGAAACCTTCGGCACCCACGACACCTATCGCAGCACCGCCGCCTATCTGGTGGATGCCACCGCCACCCGGCTGCACGGCAGCTACGGCACCGGCTTTCGCGCCCCCAGCCTGTACGAATTGTACTCGCCGCCGCTGTGGGGCGGGCGCGGCAATCCCGACCTGAAGCCGGAAACCAGCCGGGGCTGGGATATGGGCGTCGAGCAGACGCTGCTGAACGGCCGCGCCACGGTGGACGTCACCTGGTTCGACAGCCGCATCAAGAACAAGATCGTCTGGGGCAATCCCTATACCAATGTCGGCTCGGCCAGCGCCAAGGGCGCCGAAACCAGCGCCCGCCTGTCGCTGCGCGACGATCTGCGGCTGAACGCCAGCTACACCTATACCGAAAGCCGGGACAATTCCAACGGCTGGAGTCTGGCGCGCCGCCCCAAGCATCAGGGGTCGCTGGGCGCCGCCTGGGACGCCACCGAGGCGTTGACCCTGGATGGCGCCATGCGGGCGGTGGGGCGCCAGCGCGACGGCGAGCAATACCTGGGCGGCTTTGTCACCTTCGACATGATGGCGTCCTATCAACTGACCGAGTGGGCCAAGGTCTATGGCCGGGTCGAGAACCTGCTGGACAAGCAATACGAGGAAGTGGACACCTACGGCACCCCCGGCCGCATGGTGTTCGTCGGCGTGAAGGGGGCGTTCTGATGCTGGCGCCGCTGTCCATCACCCGCCACGAATTCGGCACCGGCCCGGTCGAGGCGTTCCCGCTGCCGACCGAACCGGGCTTCCTGTTCGATCTGCTGCAAGACATCTTCGAAAATCACTGGGAAAAGATCGTCTTCGGCACCCTGGTTCAAGGCGCGGTGTTCGAAATCCGCGTCGCCGATGCACCACGCCGCATCCGCATGAACGACGGTTATCTGACGGTGGATTTCGGCTTCTGGCATTTCCACGTCTGCATCGGCGAACACAGGGGGCCGTCGCGCAACCCGACGCCGCCCGAACTGGCCCGGTTCCGCCGCACCGCGCGGGCCGAGTTCTACCGCATCCTCAACGACGACGGCACGCCGCGTTCCTGGGGGCTGCGGCTGTTCAACGGCGGCGGCGAGCAGCAATTGACCATCTTCCTGCCCAGCCCGTTCCATGCCGACGACCGCATGCTGAAACAGCCCGATTGGTCGCGGCTGGAATTGTGGGACCAGCTTCGCGCCCGCTATCTGGGGACCGAGCCCGATCCGTTGGACCGGGCGGGACCGCGCCTGGCCTGCGTCGGCTGATGCCGGACCCGCGCGTCCCCTTGTCG
>JAEXAH010000132.1 GCA_023458315.1 Pseudomonadota bacterium | reverse complement strand
CTACGACCAAATCGTCGCCCTCTGCTGCCATGCCTGGAACCGCCTCGTGGACCAACCGTGGAAGATCATGTCCATCGGCCGTCGCCAGTGGGCTCATGGGTTCTGATCAATGCAGGTTGGTATAAGGAGTGATGTTGAGTTCCTTGACCGTCCGATCCAGGAGCTTTCCGTTTTTTGTGATGGCTGTTCCATCCGGCTTGAACAGATCGATCGCCGTCCCGGGACCACCTCCGTTCGAAAACATAATGAAAACGTATTCCCCGCCGTTACCCTTCTCACAATCCACCTCAACCGGGATTTGGCTGGCATCAAGCCCTTTCGGTGTGTTGACGATCTTGGTCTGGCCGTTTTCCAGAATGAATTCGGCGTGACTGGCAACGCATGTGTTGTCCTGTGCGTCCCGGCGGTCGCAGATCAGACGGATCGAACTGGTGCCACAGCGAAGGTCCTGCGCCATGACGGGCATTCCTGCCGTGACGGCGACCAAGCAGGCAAAGAGGGAAACGTTTTTCGGGTTGAACATCGTTGTTTCCTTTTCAGGCCAAAGGCCGGGAACATCATTGGTAATGATCCCGGCTGTTCCATGGTGGTGCCGCGCAAACAGGCCGGACACATGACTGCACCCGACCGGAGCATGATCGCGCAAAAATTTCCTTACAACGCAGGGGACGTCCACACATGACGCTTGCACCCCGCGCAATCGGCAGATTTGTTCCCGCAATTCAATAAGTTGGTGGTCCCCCCCAGACGCTTGGCAAGCAAGCGTCTGGGGGGGACCACTAGCGGGATTGCGTTTCGGGATCGGATTGAGAATCGGGGTTCGGCAGTCCGAGTTCCTTCAGGAACGCCTCCGTCACCGAGCAGTAGCGCGATTTGGATTCCTCGCGGGACACTTCGATGAAGGCGAATTCGTTGGGGGATTTGGGAGAACCCTTTTCCAGCCTGTAGGTGGTGAACGTCACCGTCTCGGGGTCACCGTAGCTTCCGGCAACCTTCCGTTCAGCCTGAACGACCATCGCTGTGGGAGGCTTTCCCTGCTCGCGCTGGAGAACGAGCCGGATGTCCCGGACCATGCAGTCGCTTCCCTGGCCGGTCGTCACTTCCAGTCGGCCGATCGGCGGGGCCAAATCCGGGAATGAAACCACGTACCAGTGGATGTCCCGGTTGCCGACGCCGATGTCTTCATTCGTGAAGATGTTGAACGAATAAACCGAGAAGCTGTGCGGGCTGGGGTTCGGCGCGCTATAGCGTGCCTTGACCACCAAGTCTTTCTGACCGTCGCCATCCAGATCGATCCAGTTGGGGCCGTGGACGATGGACACCAAGTTCCTGGGGGCTGACTGGGGGAGGGAAACACCAGCGAAGACGACCTGCGCAGTCAGCATGGCGCCGATGAACGCGGCCACGCCCAGATGATGTGTCCGCATCCTTTTGCCTGTCCGCATCGCAGCCATCCGTTCCATCCCGGTGATGGTGGAGAACAATATAGGAACTTGGTCCGCTCGTCAAGGTCGTACCGGTTAGTGGGGGAGGCACTGAAACTTGAGAGGTGCCCGGTTTTCGGCATGGAGGCTGACACCGCGGACCATCGCGGAGACCAATGGCAGGCGATTTGGATTATGTCGGCCGTCCAGCATGATGTCGGAGCCGTTTTGGTGCCGGAGTCCGTTCTAATCGCTCCAGAGGACATGCCAACATTGTCAACATTCGCGGAATGGAGGTCGCAGGCGTCCCTCCGGACTCGGCGGCGTATTCCGGGATCGGCCCCAAGAGGTGAGACCCGGTGCTCCTCTTTCAGAGACGGTTTCACGGGGAAGTCGGTTCCGATCATGTGACGACCATGCCGGACAGGCGGAGTCCAGGAGGCTAAGTCCGGCCAAGGGCCGGGTCGGCTTCGCGGGCGTCGGTTTCCTGACCTGGCGGCGAGGGTGTCGTACGGCCCCGGTCGAAGGGAGAAAACCCGGCTTTCGAAACCCTGACAGGGTGACATCCGGACACTCTGGGCGGCACAAGGAGGGGGCTGTCGTCCTCGACCGGAACCCTGAAGAAATTTGGTGATTTATAGAGGAAAGGGCAGTTGCAGGTTTTCTCTCGGGTTTTCGCAGAAATGCCGGATAGGATTTCAACCTCTACAGACAAGATTTCAACGTTGATGGAAAAATCTGGCGGAATTTCCATGTCCGCCTGAAGGAAAACGACGGCACCTCAAAGAGGGCGCTGACGGCGTTGTGGAAGGCGCGCTAGGCTCCTCCATGTCTGCATGGGGAGTATTCATGGCGGAGCATGGGGGCGAAAGGAATTGCGTGCCGGTCCCAATTACCGGGACCGATAGTTGGAAGCGGCGGGCGGTAATGAGGACCGGCGAGTACGGTGGAGAGAGCCTTCCCAAACCGGCCGGACGCACTCGGGTCTGGTACGATGCGGGACCGCCGTCGCTGACCGCGCAAAAGGTCTATTACCACTTGCTGCGTCACGCTTACGGCAACTGGAATGGACAGCTTGGCCAAGCCTACGCGACGACCTTCACCGCGATCGCCCGGTTTTTGAACGAGGGAAGGAGTTCCAGGATCGGGTATCGCCATATCCGGCAGGTGCTGGAGGAGATCGCCCGGACGCCGTTGAAATACGCCTACGACGTTCAGACCGACCAGGGTCGCGAACGGTGGGAGGGCAACACCGTGCTGATGACCTTTGCGGCCTCGGAGGAGGCGGACAAAGTGGTGTTTCACCTGCCGCAGGATGTGGAACGCTTCCTGATGGATCCCGAATATTACTGCCATCTCGAAGCTGCGGTCGTCCGCAACGCCACATGCATCTACACCATTCCTGCATATGAAATATTCGCGCCGCTGGTGGTGTCCCGGGATGTGGCGGAAGCGACCTACGATGCCAGCGAATTCGCCTATCTGATTGGCCACCCCGTGCCGGACGGCGGGACGGTCGAACCCGCAAGGTTCAAGCGAGTAGTGATCGACCGCGTGGTTGCCGAGGTGAACGCCAACTCGCGGACGATTACGGTCGAGGCTTCCCGCTCGCACTCAAGCATTCGCTTCAAGGCAATGCAGAAAGGTTACGCGGAGGCAGTCAACTTGGATCTTCGGCGCCCGCCCGAACCCTTCCCCGGTGGGAGAAAACCCCATTGCCACATCCCCGGACGGCCGGGCAAGGCCGTGATCGCGGCCTGGGAAGAGACTTTTCCCGCGTTAAATCTGGACGCGTGGTGGACAGACTTTCGGACCTCGTGCGGCACGGACCCGTATTATCGCACCCATAGGACGCGGAAATTCCTGGAACGGGTCCGCACGTTGTTGGGCGAGCAGGCGAAGCGCGCAGAAAAGGCGGAAAAAGCCGATTGGAGGACGGTGGAGGACTCGGTGCTCCGGTTGGCCGTCCGCCAATATGCCGACAAACTCCCCCGATGGTCCGGGAGCGGCGTGCCGCCTCGGACGAAATCGGGCCGTCTGCTGAAGATCTGGCATGCCTACCTTCACTATATCCGTGAGCGTGCCGACGAAGGCGACCCGACCTACAGGCTGAAATATCACCGTGCGGTCAACGATGCCGGAAGGGAGTTCATGCGGATGCTTGCCCATGACGAATCCGAGAAGTGGCGGTTCCTTAAAGCCACCGAGAACGGGGCGGATGGTGGGGAGGACGGCGATGGTTGAAAGTTGGGTGATGCCCGGATGTTTCCACGGCGATCTCAGCGATTCATCCGTCGCCTTATTTCAGCGGTTCGCCAAAAACTGCAGTCCCGGCGAGGTATCGGAATACGCTATCCGGGAGCTGCTTGCCCTGACCGGGATGAGCGAATGGCGGTTGGTGGAAGCCGGTTTGTCAGCGCTGTCGAAAGTGTCCGTCACTTTGCTCGCGGCGCCGGAGGGATGGGGCTGCGCCGGTTCCTCCCTGCTGGAGTGGAGCATCTCGGGCGATTTGGTTCGGTGGAGGGTTGCTCCTCACGTCCATGCGGCATTCGTGGGCGGGGACGCCCCCAGTCTTGAACGCCTGCTGCCGTTTGTCCGGTCAAAGGGGCGCACGGCGACGCGGTCACTCCGGCTCTACTGCTTCCTGCATCGCGCGGTGGTTCTGGGCGGACGGCTGGAAGTCCCCGCCGCCATGGCGTTGCAGACCCTTGAACTTGACGGCGCGACGTCGGCCGATGCGCGGCGTTACGGCACCGAGCGGGCACTGCGCGATGTCGTCACTCTGGCTCCGCACCTGACGACACCTAGCGTCGAGTTTGTGCGGGACTGGATGATCCCGGGCGGTCCGCTCGCCAAGCTGGTGTTCACTGCGGCACTGAAACCAACCGGTTCCCTGAAGTAGGACGAAACCTCCCCATGCTCAAAATCAGCATCGACCTCTGGCCGCACGGTGACACCGATTCTGCCCGCGCCCTTGCCGAGGTGGAAGTCGTCAACGTCACGATAGACCGGTCAAGGTTCAGCCGGGATTATGTTTGGCGCATTCGTGAACCGTCCAAGGACATCGATGCCAAGGGATGGCTTGTTGATTGGCGCCCCAAAGATGCGGTCTTCTTGCTGGGGGCAGTCATCGACGAGTGGTCGAGCGGACGCGAACAGCCGCTCGACCACCATGGCAACCAACGTTCCCCGCAAGGCATGGACGATGTGACGCCCGAGGAATGGTGGTCGGAGCACGACCGGCGGATGGAGGGCGGCCATGTCCTCATGGGTCCATGAGGACATGGCCGCCCAGGTGATGGCTCAAAGCCTCCTCAATCATTCGGTACGCCGGCTTCGGTCCGACCTGCCGCCCTTCTTCGCCCAGGACCCTGCGGTAGTCTTTGTAGTTTCCAAGGATGTCGCTGACCATTAACAGTATCCCCTCGATCTCCTCTCGACTGAACCTGGAACCCTGCATTTCCAGCGTGGCCTTCACGGCCTGGGGGAGGCCAAATCTGACCGCGGATGCAAGGGCGGACAGGGGGCGCGAAGTTCCGGTCCTGATAGCGGCATTGGCCCCTTTTTGAAGGATCAGCAGGAAACATTCGGACGAACGGTTGGCCGCCGCGGCGTGGAGGGCCGTCCGCCCCCAAAGATCTTGGGCGTCGAACTCCACCTTTCTGTCGAGCAGGATACGGACAAGTGTGGCATCGCCTTGGACGGCGGAAAGCATCAAGGGGGTCTGACACTTGAAGTCCGGGGTGTCCAACGCCTTGGTGGGCAGTTCCTCGGCAAGGAGGTGCAGGCCCGCTCGCAAGCGCGGAGCAGACATCTTGAGAACAAGTCTCTGATGCCATGGGACACTGGGTGTCGATGCCGGGTTATCCGCCGTGTTTGCCATTTTCAACATCAGCCCGAAAACGGTGTCCCCTTGGACATCCTGCATCCGTTCGGCAAGTATCTTCTTGTTGCTTTGGACCCACCGGCGGACGGAGTCCCTGTCGCCCGTCATGATGGCCCCGAGTCCCCCTTTGCAGATTTCTTCGAACCTGATCTCGGCGGGGCGCCGAAGGCGAGGTGATCCGGCATAGGGGCGGTATAGGCCATCCCAGAACCGCTCAGAAGCCATGCGTGCGACATTGCGGTACAGGACATCCTGGCTCTCGGGCGCCATCATCTCCCAAGGTCGCAATCCTGCCGTTTCCGAAGGGTCCAATCCCCTGGCGATCACCCGGAAGTATTTCTCCGCCTTGCTGTCGAAGCTACCGAAGCCCATCGCCATTCCCAGGCAGGCATAAGCGGCTTCTTTCCTGACCGGGCCGACGCCGCCCTGGCGAGACACATCGAACGCCGCGTCGAAATGCTTCCTCGCGCCGTCGGCGTCGCTCAGGTTGAGCCGATGTCGCCCTTGCAGATACGAGACGTCCGCCGGGAATTCGTTTCTCCTCGGATGGTGTTCGACCTCGATGAGCAGGCGATCCGCCTCGTCTCGCCGCCCGGCCTCCACCGCGTTCCGCAATCGGGCCAGCAATTCTTCCATGTCCCGCCGGGCGGCAACCGTATCCTTGTCCACCGCACTCTGGGCCAAGCCCGCCGGAAGGAGACCATTCTTGAACAGGTCATCAATCCCGTCGCCAAGCTCCCGGAATCGGTCGGTCAGAAAATCGGCAAATTCCTCACTCGTCCCGGCTCCAATGGGCATGACCGATTTGAAGGGGCCTTGGGCCAACCAATACGGAACAAGCTCCATAAAACGGCGGTTGCCTTCCGCTACCGACCGGCAGCCGCGCTCGGCTTCCAAGGTGAAGATGTAACTCGCCTCGACCAGCGTCCAAAGCTGCCGGGCCTTGTTGGCGACAGGGTCGGCAGTGTCGAAGTCCACATTCGGGCCGATCAGTTTGGCGATTCGCTGGTGGCAGTCCTGAACGACACGAGCCAGAAGGAAGCGGCGACGCACGGTCTCGTTGGAGGGCTCCTGCCAGCGCTGCGCGACTGCCCGAACGAAGATCTCCTTCACCCGCTCGTCCGCATTTCCCGATAAGGCCAAATCGAAGAGCGAGCGTGGGACGGCGGGGATTTCGCTCGCCAGGGCTTCCGCGTCCTGCTTCTTGCGGATGGTCGCGAACTTCACCGCCTCTTGGAAGCGAACCCCCAGCGGCTCGTCCGCCCTGTCCCGGAACGTGCCTCCGTATTGGAATTGCCAGTCGGCATCGAAGGCCGCGTCGATATTGATTCGGCTGGGCAGAGTTCCGTTTTCCCAGTTCTGGAGGTTTTTGATCCGGCTGCCGCTGTGTTGGTCGTCTTTCCAAATGGCTTCCAATGGACAGTCGAGCAGATCGCGCCACCATTGCGCGGCGGTCTGGACGGGCAAGCGAAGGCGCGAGGGATCCTCCGGCGATGGTCGCGGCAGGAACCACAGGTCCCCTCCTGGCATCCCCGGCGCCACCGGCGCATGAAGGCTCCAGAAGGCGTATTTGCGACCGGCCCATGCAGCGAACTGATAAGCCAGCAGATGCCATGCGACCTGGCGTTCATCCGCACCGAACGTCCGGGTGCGGTGCTCGATGGCGGCATGGAACCCCATGCTCTCCTCCCAGGCCTGTAGAAGATCGTCGAGCAGTTCGGGATCGTGATCCAAGTGCAGGGCGCCGAGTATCCCGTGGATGATGTCCCCGGCCATCTCGGCATGCTCGGACATCTTCTTCTCAAGGTTGGCGAAGCGGTGTTTCACCGGCGTCTGCCTGGATTTGCTGCCGAACGCCTGTTCGATCTCCAGCAGGAGGGCCGCATAGGAATGGATGGAGCTCACGTCATTTGCCCGGTTCGGTTGCGTCCCCCCGATTATGCCGAGGGCGACGACGACAGGAAACGAAACCGCCCGTACACCCGGCAAATCAGGGCGATTTTCCTGCCTGTACGTCCCGTTTCGTGGAGAGCTTGGTGGCGAGTGTGTTCGGTTTGGGCAGCTTTCATCTGCCGGAGTCCAAGGCCGTGCCTGCCCATATCATCGAAGCCGAAGAATTGGTCGTCAATTGGCACCTCACCGCCGCTTGCAACTTCCGATGCCGTTACTGCTTTGCCTCCTGGGACGGAGGAGGCCCGGGATGTGAGGTGTGGAGGGACGCGACCGAAACGGGACGTCTGCTTGCGTCCTTGCGCCATCTGTTCGACCCGGCCAATCCAACCACCTCCCTTCGGGAACGTCTGCGGTGGCGAGCGGTGCGTCTCAGCCTTGCCGGTGGCGAGCCGACCTTGTTGGGAGATCGCCTGCCCGAAATCGCCGCCCAAGCCAGGGAGCTGGGCTTTCGCGTCTCGCTGATCACCAACGGTTCTCGGCCCGCGGTCGTGGCCAAAATGGCGCCGCATCTGGACATACTCGGCATCAGCATGGATACCGCCGATGCAGCGACCGCCAGACTGATCGGTCGCACGTCTTCCGGCGGTGACGGCGTTTCGCCGGGGGACACCGAAGCATTGCTTTTAGCAACTCGGGCTACGCATCCGGGGCTTGTGGTCAAGCTCAACACCGTCGTGTCCTCGGCGAACGTAGACGAAGACCTGTCCGGGTTGGTGCAGAGGCTGCGTCCGGACCGATGGAAGGTGATGCGGATGCTGCCTGTCCTGACGGGGGAACTGGCGGTCGATGCCGCGGCCTTCCGCTCGTTCGTCCACCGCCACCGGGCCTTCAGCAGTATGATGACGGTCGAGGACAACCGCGACATGGAGACGACCTACGTCATGGTCGATCCGCACGGACGCTTCTTCCAGAACGGCGACGGGATGCCGGGCTACAGCTACAGCAGGTCCATCCTTGAGGTCGGCGCGACCGCGGCGTTCGCGGAAATGGCTTTCAGGTCGGATGGGTTTGCGTCGCGCTACGCTGCCACGGGTGTCGATGGTGGCGGGCGATGAAGTACAGCAACTGCCAGGAAATCGACCGCTTCGTCCGATTGCTGGTCGGAGAGGGATGGATCTTCCGATGGGGAAGCAAGCACGGGAAAATCCGGTCGCCGGACGGCCGGAGTTCGGTGGTGGTGCCCAGCACTCCGAGCGATTGGAGAAGCTCCAGGAATTTCCTGCGGGACGTCCGCAGGTCGGGAGGACAAGCCCCGGGCTTTCGCGGCAAGGGCCATGGCTTCATGGATTCATGAGGCCATGAACATCAGGTGACCGTTTCGGGCACCCTTGGCAGGCAGTCTTGCTTCTATCCGGTTGAGCGGACTGCCCGTTGGCCCTATCTTCCGTGGCAGGTGCAACCGTAGCCTGCGGGGGAGGCGGCTCGAAAATGTCAGGGGCCGGCAGGCCGTTGCGTCTGGGGGACGTGTTCAGGATCGACAAGCTGTTCCCGAGGCGCCGTGTCGACGAGGACCGCATCGACTTCCTCCGGGTCCACTACGAGACGGATTCCCCCGGTCTCGCCCACGTCGTCGAGGTCTTGGACGACGGGGTCGTCTTCGACCTGTGGGGCCACCGCTTCCGCACGCCCATGCGGGCGGACCAGATCCGTCCCCTCGGCACGCTGGCGCGCCTCCTCGCCCCCGAGCGGCTGGGGGAAGCCATCCTCCGCCGTGAAGTCGAAGCCGGCAAGGTGGCCATGGACGGAGGCCCGAAGCCGCCAAGCCAGCCGCTCGTCCGCCTTTGGCTGCGCAAGACCCGAGGCCCATTGCCGGTGTTGGAGACGCTGGGCGGGCGCATCCGCCTTCCCGTCATGCGGAAGGCCAAGTCCCGCCTGCACTACTGGCTTGGCAACCTCGGCGTGATGCCGCCGCTGAACGGCTTCCTCGACCACGGCATGCTGGTGGACCGGATCGGCGTCACCGTGGAACTGGGCTATTCCAGCGGCGACCGCCAGTTCCGACTCGACCGCATCCTCCTGCACAAGAACCACTCCATCCACCTCATCGGCATCGACCTCGACGCCGGGGAGCAGCGGACGTTCAGGCTGGATAAGGTCTGGTCGATGTCCGTCCCCGGTCTGGGCGAGATCGAAAGGGACGAGTTCTATTGGGAACTCCAGTCGCTGTGCATGTCCCGCCAGGGATGGCTGTGGTACTGGAACCGCCACCAGGAACGCCACGGCCGCCCGCCGGGGCCGCCGATCGGGGTCGTCGGACGCACGCTGTCAAAGCTTGGCAAGCTGGCCGAGACCGCCATGAAGAAGCCCGACGTCGTCTCGCCCGCCCTCCGCAAGGCGTGGAGTCGGGTCAAGTGGAAGTGGATCTTCGCGAAGACCGCCGTCCTGCGGCGGGTGCGGGAGGTCCGACAGGAGGAGCGCACCCCGAGCAGGAAGGCGGTCCGGCGGGCGGCCCTTCTGGCAGAGATGCCGACCTGGCGGCGCAGGCTCCTCAAGGCCATCGACGTCGCCGGATCGGGCGGCACCGAGCAGGTCACCTGCCTGCTGCCCATGAACGCCCTGCTGAAGACCGATCCCGGGACGTGCAGGGCCTACCTGCGGCACCTCATGGAACTGACGCTGGAGGAGGCGAAGGCCGACCCGTCGGGCCATCCCGTGGCCGTGCAGGTGCTGACGGAGGCCCTCGCTCTCAGCCGCGACCTGTCCGAACCGATCCCCCTGTCCGAGCGTTCCGACGCCCGCACGCTCCTGATCCGGATCAGGAACCTGCAGCCCGGGTGGAAGCGGATATGGATCCATGCGGGCCGGCGGAAGGCCGCCGACGCCCGCCTGCTACTGTGCGAGAGCTACCTGTCCGCGGTCTACCACGTGCAGGACGCCAACAATCCCGTCCGCGAGGAGCCCATCGCCGGGCCGCCGGAGCAATGGGACTTCTACCGTGCGGGGTGTCACTTCGTGTCGCGGTGGGACAACTTCCGTTTCCGCGTCGACGCCACGTCGGTCCCGAAGCTGAAGGCCATTGTGGATTGGTGGGATGCATGGGTGCCGTGCTCACCGGAGGATGCCATGGAAGCCCCCTTGCCCGATGAAGCCCCGATCGAGGTCCGCTTTGCCGCGACCAAGTCGCTGTGGTTCGACATGGTGTTCATCGCGGGTCGGCAGGGACGCCTGGTCGAGGTCGCCGACACCATGTGGGACGCGGGCGAACTCCTTCGATGGGTCGCGGGCATCGTCGCCGGCCGTCCTGCGGTCATGGAATGCGACCGCGAGGGCGTCATTGATGAGGTCAGGTCGGAGCCGGTGGACGAGGAGCGCATCCGGCTGACCATCAGCGAATGGCAAGGGGACGAGGTCTACCTCGACGCCGTCGTCGGCCGCCGGAAGCTGGTGTGGGAGGTCTACTGGGAGCTCGCCAACATCGACAGGCTCCTGGACCGTGGACATGGGGACTACGTGAGGGGCTGGTGGCGGCTTCCCGAGGTCGAGAAGTGGCTGGACTGGGAGCGGACGGGCCGCAGCCTGGAGCTCTACGATCCGGTGGCAGGGCAGTCGAGGTTGGGGAACCGGAAAGGGTGATCGCCGTCCATGAAGTCATGGGTCCATGACTTCATGACCTCGCTTCGGCGAAGCCTGGGCGGTCAGGCGTTCATGCCCAACCGCTTCATCTGCCTGTGAACCGAAGCCGGATGCCACCTTGCGCCCCGGGGTGTGGGGACGCCCCGAGCGTTGAGCGCCTCCGCGATGTCCCTGTAGCCGGTGACGCCGGCTTCCCGCAATGCCCTGATCTCAGCCGCCAGGTCGATCCCGTCGAGGTATTTGGCCCTGAAGACTGCCTCGCGGCTTTCCGCAAAGGCTTTGGCGCCGGCGTGGATCCGCGGATTGCCCAGGCGTGTCCCTCGGGCTTTGGCGGCTGCGAGGGCGGCTTTCGTCCGTTCCGAGATCATGCCTGCTTCGAGCTCCGCTACGGCGGCAAGCGTGGTCAACATGAACCGGCCCATCGGCCCGGCGGTCTCGGGGACGTCGCAGAAGGCGACGGTCACACCGTGGCTGTCCATGAGTTCGAGGAAGAACCTGACGTTACGGGCGAGGCGGTCCAGCTTCGCCACGAGGAGCTTCGACTTTGTCCTGCGACATTCCGCCACAGCCGCCGCGAGTTGGGGGCGTCGGGCGAACGCGTCCGCACCCTTGCCGGTCTCCACTTCCAGGTATTCGGCGACCACCTCTTCGCCGGGCTTCAGGAAGGCGGTGACAGTCGCCTTCTGGGCCTCCAGCCCGAGTCCGCTTCGCCCTTGGGCGTCCGTCGACACCCGGTAGTACGCGACAAATTTCTCCATCCCGACAACCCCATCATGCAGATGCAGGATGCCGGGTCCCAACGCCGGATGGAGCCCCCGGACGCCTGTTCATCGACAAACACCCGTTTGTGCGATGAACAAGCGGGGGGAAATGTCATTGGGAGGGCGAATGGAGGGGCCGTCAGAGGGGTGTATGAGGAAACGATACTGTAGGTGGCTATGGTATAGCACACGTTGCAAAACGCATTCACCCATCATCTATTCAAAGAGTTGCATGATGCCACATTGATATGGCCCAAGTAGAGCTGTGATCAGATGGTATTGCCATGTTGCGTGCAGACTGGGAAAAGCCCGCTTATCCGAATCTCTTGGGCTTCATCCCATGGAAATCTCTCTCGCTGCTGCCGTTCAGTCCTTCCTCGATTATTGCCGTGCCGCGAGGACACTGTCCCCGCACACCCTGAAAGCATATGAAGCGGATTTGGCTCATGCCCAGATGCATCTGGGGTCCGGCATGCCGGTAATCGACATCGGCAGGGAGGAGCTTCGCCGGTACGTCGGGATGATGCTGCGGGAGCAACGACTGAAGGAGGCCAGCGTCAAACGGCGCATGGCCACGGTGAGACAATTGTTCAAGTGGCTTGAGCGGGAAGAGTTGCTGGCCGTCAGCCCGTTTCATCGGTTGGATCTTACCATCCGTCTCCCCCGCCGCCTTCCCCGCGCCCTCGCGGTCGAGGACATCCGCAAGCTGCTAGCGACGGCACGGCAGGAAGCCCTTGATCGGGACACCCACTCGGCCAGGATGATGTATTTCGTGCTGGTGACCCTGTTTGTCACCGGCCTGCGGGTCGGCGAATTGGCCAACGCGATGTTGGCGGACGTCAACGGGCAGGAAGGCATCCTGCTGGTCCGTGGCAAAGGAAACCGCGAGCGCCACGTCTATCTGGTCGGGGAGGACGCGAAAGCCATCCTACGATCCTATCTTCTCGCCAGGCAACGGATACGAACCCGGGAAGAGCGCCTCCTGGTCTCGACCTTCGGCGATCCTGTGTCTCCGCAATACATTCGTCGCCGTCTCGCCGCGATCGCCATCCGTGCCGCCCTGTCCCGGCGCGTTACCCCGCACATGCTGCGACATACTGCGGCGACCCAGTTGATCGAAGCTGGTGTCGATATCCGCTTCGTTCAGAAACTGCTAGGACACGCGAGCATCGCTACCACCCAGATCTACACCCAAGTCAGCGACAGCAGCCTGCGAGCCACGCTGGAGCGGGCGGACACCTTTGGAAGGATGGGGACGCCAAAGGGCCGATAACTAGAAATTATGGCTGACAATGTTTCGGTGGTGATCCCTGCCAAGAACGAGGACAACACCATAGCCGCAGTGGTCGAGGCCATTGGTCGGGCAGAAGACGTCGACGAAATTGTCGTGGTAGCTCACCGATGCACTGATCGCACGGCTCGGTTGGCGGAAAACGCCGGGGCTAGGGTGGTGCATCTGGAAACAGGCGGTTTCGGAGCTGCGGTCAAAGCCGGAATTCGCGCCGCGCAAAACGACCTCATTTTCAAGCTCGATGCGGACATCGTCAACGCCAACCCTGATTGGGTAAGCATCTGCCGTAACGCGTTATCAGGCGGCGCCTGTCTCGCCAAGGGCTACTGGTCCCACGAGCCGCGGGAATGGCCGATGTCCCATGTCATGATCCGTCCGATCCTGGAACAACTCTTCCCCGACCTCCCACCGGTCCACCTTCCCACGGCCGGCGTCTACATGCTCGACCGACGCGGATTAGCGATTGACCGTTTGCGGGACGATTGGTCCTTGGATGTACAAGTCGTCATCGAGGCTCATTATGCGGGGACCGGATTCAGCCAGTGCTTCCTGGACAAGGTTGAGGATCGCATTCGTCCCGCTTCCGCCTATGACTCCGTAACCCGCGAAATCTTAGGATACTTGCTCGATTGCGCCCATTCCGGGCCTAAACACCGCCTCACGGCAGTGTTTGCCCATTGCGATGACGCCGAAATTTGGTGCGGAGGCACCTTCGTCAAACTATTGGCCCAGGGGGTGGGCATGACCTGGGTGATAGCGACGAGCGATCCTGTTCGCCAAGCCGAAGCCGAACGGTCAGCAGCGCTCTGGCCGAACCTGACCGTGGAGTTTCTTGGTGGGAGTGACATGCAGGCATTCGACCGGGCCGAGGATACCATCCGACTGCGTGACTTGCTGGAGCGAACGAGGCCGCATGTAGTCGTGACCCATCATCCGGGAGATCTACATCGGGATCACCAAGCCTGCTACAGGGCTGTGCAATCAGCGTTGCTGATGTGCGGGCCGAAGGTGAGGCCCACCCGGATTCTAGCCTGCAATTCCTATTTTTTCAGCGGCGCATCCCAGCCACCCTTCGTTCCCGACACGGTGGTCGACATATCTGGCCAAGTCGCGGCGAAACACTCTCTGATAAACCACCACGCCAGCCAGGAACCCGAACACTGGATCGAAATGGCTGAGCGAATGGATTCCCTTATGGGCATGAGGTCAGGGGTGGCGGCTGCGGAAGGATTCCAGACCATGGGCGGCTATGCGATGCCCTTAACCGGAAGCTTGTTCACCCGCTAGGCCAGTTCCTCCCTCATCACCCTAAGGCGGGTATATAGTTTTTCGCGCAGAAATCCGATTTCTCTCGCTGGATAATCACCCAAGCGCCGCGCGATTTCCTGTTGCCGAGAGACTTCCTCCAAGTGGCCGCTGAAAAATCCGCTGTAGTCGTCGAACACGCGGATCAGCCGGGCATTTCCGGCGAACTTTCTGTTCCGGCATAGCCGTGCCATCACACGGCAGATATCGGCCTGCTCTTCCAAAGCGATCCGGTTGTTGGCTGCGTAGTCCTCCAACGCGGCAAGCGCCGCAGGAAGGTTGGTGTCGGCGAAAATGCGGAGCAGCAAAGTCATCAACGCGGCAGCATCGGATTGCCCTTGGAGTCTGGAATCGATGATGGACGCCCCCTGAGCGGCAATTCCGTCCTTCAAACGATCTCCGTCTCGCCTGTTGGCTCCCTCAGCGACTTCAGTCAGGAGAGCTACGATTTTCTCCAGCTTTTCATTGATTGCCTCCCCATCCCTGGAGGGCCACAGCTTGTTGGCGATACCTTCGACTAGGGCTCCGGCCACTCCACCGCTACAACCTTCAATCAACGAGGAAAACAGGGGATTTACCAGCAATGCGTCCAACATCGAAATTTTCCCTTTTGCGATCAAGCCGGCCATGACCACCTTGCTCCAGGCATCGATGATCGAACCCAGGCCGCAGCCCGCAAGAATGATCAGACGGCGCCCCTCGAACTCGGTTTCTGTATGGCAGTGGAACTTCCTGGTCAGGTTAAGTTGGTAAAGGCGTTCCAACTCCGGCAACGCCGCGCCAACAATGGGGCCGAGGTCGGGCGTGTCAGGAGCGGCGAGGACGATGTGGGCCGCAGCGTCGAACTTGAGGCCTGAGCTGAAATCCCGTTGCGTCCGCACCAGGATCAGCCGGGGCATAAGGTGAAGATGCGTGGCCACCATGCCGGCGATCATCACCGCAGCGTAGGTGTCCCAATTACAAAAATAGATGTTCGCCGTCCCTTCCGCCGTCGTGGCCGGAAACAGGGGGATATGCCCGCCAGGTTGGCGATGGATGACGTCCCGGATCTCATCGAAGGTGAACAGGGTGCCATGGGCGCCCACGAATTGTTCCAGCATTCCCCTGTGTTCGCCATGGAGGGACGCCCCCTCGTCGCAAGAAATTCCCAGAAGCAGAAGCTCGAACCATTGATAAGCTAGGTCCAGTCTTCCCGCTTGGCGCGCCATGTTTCGATGTCGCACCGCGCCGTCCAGGAAGCTATTGCGGGCATCAGATCGGCGAGATGCTCCAACCAAATGCCATGCGCGTGTGTAGATTATAGATCCCGCTAGTTCCAGTTCAGACGTTTCAAGTCCGACAATATAGCTGACGCCGTCATCGTATATTTCATTAATCTTACGGGATGTCACGCTGTGAAATTTCTTGAAACTTGCAATCTCATAGAGATCGGCAAGGTTCTTGAGCCAGCGGGAAGCCTCATAGCTTGAGCGGATCTTGTCCTCATCATCGGTGTGGAGCGTAACGGCAAATTGGCAGTAGCCATACGTCAACTGCTCCATTGTTGCAAAATGACGGGCATTCATTCCATAGCGGGGCGTCAGAAGCATTTGCGAGAAATAGGCGAGCAGGATACGTGATGCGTGGGCATTTCGTCGGTTGAACGCATTTCCCCAGTCCATGGCCAAGCGTTCCAATTCGGCCAACGCGGAGGAAGTTCCTCCCGTTCCCAGGAACTGCGCGAACAAATCGATCAGTTGCATGCTGGCGGTCAGGCTCTTCTCAACCTCCGACAACGGGGTTTCCTGGCGAAGAAGCGCGCTGGGAGGCTGGAATGATAGGATTTTCGCGCCATTGGGAACCACATCGCGGAACACTCCGGTCAGGCTCCCCAGTTCCTTGGACAAGTCCAAGCCTCGCCGGGTAACTCCGACACTCCCGTCGATATATCGTTGAAGCACGTCGTTGGTGATCAGTGCGTCGAGATCTCCGTCCTTCCCTTGGCGGCCAGCCAGATAGGACAACGCCTCATTTTGAGCCGCCTGATTCAGCATGATCAAAGGATGCAGCAAGCGGACGATACCATCTCGCGCGGGCAAGGCTCGTGGCAATCTCCGAGGGGCAATATCTGGCCGATCGGACAGCTTCGGAAGCCTGCTTGCCAGTGCAGGGTCGATATCGATTTTTTCGAACCGACCTCGGTGGTCTGTATTGCCGTCGCACAGGAAGAAGATGTTGAGGCTGCCCGGCATCACCCTGTCCAGCAACCGCTCGGCCATTCGCACAATATTGTGAGTGGATCGGAAATGCGTTCGGATCTCGATGACGACGAAGAGGCGCGAGCGGGGCACCCTGAGCAACAACGGCAGGAGGTTCATGTCCACATAGCTATCGACGTCCGGCATGCCTTCGACGTCAAAGTAGATAAGCTCGGTGGTGGACGGATCGACACCTTCGGACAGCCGCAACCATCGGTCTGCGAGGAATCTCCGCAGTTCATTACCCAAGGCGATGTGATCGTCACAGTCGTAACCCGTGTGCCAATGAAGGCCGCAGTCCTCTCCACTACAGTGAACGGTCAACCGTGTGAGATGCAGGACGAAACGAGCGGACAGGTCGTATTCGTTGCAGCGAATGAAGAAGCCCTTGTTGGACGACCTGTCCGCCAATAACTGCAGACAGCGCCCAAGAGCTTCCTCGCAGTTAACGTAGACGCCGTCCGTTTCGGGGGCAGAACCGTGAACGGCGAGGCTTCCTGCCATAATTTCTAGTTATCCGTCTAATCCCCTTTTGGGAAGCGTAGCACGGTCATAGCTTCACCGGAAGTGGTGCCGAGTGTCAGTGCAGATCGATATTGTCAGCATGAGCAATCATCAGGATGAGTTGGAAGCCAACGTTTCAACGTGTGGAAGTTTTTTTCGTCCTGCAAGGCGTGCGATGGCAGAAGTCCCTGACCGACTTGGCATCCTCACCGGTTGTGTATAATCTGGCGTGCCGCGCCCTTACGGCGAGACAGGTGCCCGAATGACCATCACATTGAAAGAAGCCGCCGACACCCTTCTCAAGGGAGAAACCTTGGAATGGGCGGCCCATGGCGATGGTTTGAAAGGCGGCAAGGCCAAGCTGATGAGCGCCGGGGCGAGGCGTCTTTTCGCATATCTGCTTGCCAAGCCCCAGAACCTCGTGGCGAACGCGGATGAGTCTCTGTTCGCCGGAATGATCAGCGCGTGGGAGAAGGATGGAGACCCTGCCGATGGCATCAGGGACGTCGCAGGGCAGGACCGGCACCGGTGGTTGCTGAAGAGTGTCCGCGCCTACAATTTCGGCGGCTTGAACTCGTTCGGGGGAGATGATTTCCACCTTTCTGTGGATGGTGCCAGTTGGTGTCTTGAAGGTCAGAACGGCTCGGGAAAGACCTCTCTCGCGAGCGCAATCCTTTGGGGACTGACCGGAAGGCGCATCCGCGAAAACGCGGGCATCGTCGAGGATTCTGGAAAACGCGAACCGGTGCTCGCACCTGGGGGGCCAAGATCGGGGAATGGCCGCCGTTGGCTGCTTTCCCGAAAGCCCGTGATGAATTGTTGAATGATGTAGAGGTCAGGCTCGAACTGACGTTCATCGACGAGGCTGGGGAGGAAGCCGTCGCCAAGCGCAGGATTGTCAGTCCTGGTCTGCTGAACGAGGCCGTGGATGAATATGAGGTCGACCCACGCCTGCTCGCTTTTCCGCAGCTTCTTGAGGCTGGCATTCTGATGCCGTGTCGGCTTTCCGTCCTCCGCTTCGGTGAGGGGAGCACAGACCTCTACGACGCCGTAAAGATGCTGACGGGCCTCGATCAGCTCGCGGCGGTTGGCGAAGGAGCGTCTGCCTTCCGTCACGGCAGTAAAAAATTCATGAAGCACGCCAAGGACAGAGGCATAGAGGCCGTCCGTGCCGCGTTTGCCGCGTCCATGAAGACCGCCACAGAGGAAGCGGTGAAGGTGGGCGTTGATGTTTCCGGACATGCGGATCTGGACAAAGCTGATCCTGTTGTGCTCAGGAAGGCGGCGGAAGAGGCCAAGGTCGAAGCCGCCGCGCAGATGGCCACTCTCGTCGCCGATTTGGGGACAGGCGCGGACATAAGCACCGAAGGTGGCCGGAACGCAGTGACGACGGCTGCCGTGCTGGTGGGGCAAATACTTGCCGCTGGTTTCGAGGGACTGGAGCCGGTGCGGGCACTCAACGCAGCCGCCAAAGAAAACACGGCGGGCGGCCTGGAGGTCATTCCGGATAGCCTGAAGGATGTGGAGAAAGGGCTGGAGGAAGCCCTGCATTGGCACGCCCTCCAACAAAAGGATGTCAAACTTCGTTTGAAGGCGACGGCGGCACCGTGGTTCCAACCGGACGAGGGGCATGCAGAGTGTCCCTTGTGCGAAGGAGAGTTGAAGACCGAGGCCCAACGGGCGCTTTCCGAGGAACTCGCACGGCTCAAGGCTGTTGGCGCCGCCGCCGAACGCAAGCTGGCCGATGTCTGCCGTGACCTTTCCGACAAGATTGGAAAGTTGCTTCCGCCGTCCCTGCGTCCTTTTAGGCAGACGTTGGAGACCATGGAGCCGAAATCCGCCGTCACCGATGCGGTGACGAAAGGATTCACTCAGGCGGGACGGTTTGGGGACGTGTTGGTCGGTGTGGGAGAGGTGGTGAGGGCCAAGGCCGGAGCGGCGGTCGAATCCTTGCAGGCCTATCCTATGGAGGTTTTGGAGGCCGCTGACGAGCCTGCCGATGTGGCCAAAGTGCGCACGGAGATTATGGGGCTGCGGCGGATCATTGCCGTCTCGTCCTGGTGGTCCCAGAACGCTGACGCCTTTCGAAGCTACTGGGACACTGTCGTCGGCGTTCCCGGCGAGGACGGGGCCGCGCCGGAGGACAGCCTTTCCGGCAAGCTCGCGGCCCTCAACACAGCCATCAAGAAGGCCGAGCCGTACGGGAAACTTGCGGCCTCGCTGGAAACGGCCGCGAAAAAGGCAGACGAGGCGGCTGTCATCATGAAGGAGCAAAAGGTCCGCGACGAAATCGCGGCTGCACTGGAACCCCTGACCTTTTTGAAAGGACTCGTGGACGCAGAGACTGCCCGATCCGTCTCGGCCTTGTCGGGACGCATCGGCGATATTCTTGAGCGCATCCATCACAAGGAACGGCTCACCTATGAAGGAGCCGCGCTCAGGAAGGAGCGCTCCACGCGAGAGGTCGATGTTCACGCTGGTTTCCGCCACGCGCCGGAGATGAAGATCGACGCAGGCTTGGTGGCCAATACCTCATGGCTGAGGGCCATCCTCTGGGGGTTCATCTTCGCCCTGCGCGAGGAGACCGTCGAGGGACTGGGATACAATCCGTTCCCGCTGATGCTCTTGGATGACCCGCAGGCGACGTTTGATCCCCGCAACAAGCAGAGCTGGGCAATGGAACTCGCCCGCCTGACCAAGCTCGATCAGGCCGATCCGCATCGGACCCAACTTTTTCTGACCACGCATGAGCGACACTTCTTCGACATGCTGGGTATGGAAAAGGCAGAGGCCGAATTCGGGCATGTCCTTGGTGTCGTGCCTGGGGGAGGTCCCGTGGTTATTGAGAACGGGACAGAGATTGAGCGGCTATGGCGCGAGGCGGAAGAGGAGAACAGCGATGCCAAGGCGGCCACGTTCATTGCTCGGCTGAGAGGGCATTGCGAGGCTGTTCTGAAAATCACTCTCGCCGGTCATTTGCCACCGATGGATTCCCCGAACCTCACTTCGCTCAGGAAGACGGTCGAGGAACTCCGTACCGCCCGTATTATGCCTTTCACGTTTCAGCCGTTTGCCGAACTCGTGAAGCTTCTTGATAGTGGCGAACCGCACATCAGTCTGTTGAACACCCATACCCACCAGCCGGCGGCGGCGAATGTAGCCATGGCCAAAAGGTTGATGGAGTTTTGGAAGGGCGGTCCCCAGAAGAAAGGGGGGCTGGAAAAGACCATTCTCCGGGCGCTCCACTCCTATCGGGAGTTCATGGCCCACAAAGGTGATCATCGGGCCTACGTGCCGACTGCGGAGATCGTGCCGCTGCCGTCCGTGCAGAAAGAGGAAATTCGCAAGGCAATTTTGCACCGCAACGGCGTTGCTGCCGCTGCGGCAACCGATGGCCGCATTCCCTTTGGGGACGGCAGGATGACGATCGCCGAAGAACATGGAGAAGAGGTCCGTCTCGGAAATCACGATCTGTTCAGGCTTGTCGCAAGTACGCTCGAACCCGTGGCCGGGATCGGAGATTTTCTGATCGTAGGGAACGGCATGCCAACTCGCCCAGGTAACTTGGTTGTGGCGTCCGTGGGAGAAAGGGTCCGTGCCCGCAGGCTCACCGTTCCCGAGTCCAATCCCGATGTTGCCGTACTCGTCGCCCAAGCAGTCGATCCCCGCGCCATTGGTACGCCGGTGATCGCGCCGTTAAACAGTTTCGATTGTAAGAAGGTGGTGGGGGTCCTGTTTTCGGCAGAGCGTTACCTCCCTGTCGGGAACGAAAACGAAGTCGTGCCAGTTGTAGAGGTGGCCGATTACTGGAGCCTCATTGATAAGGGGAAGCTGTTCCGGGTCGAAGGGCGGAGCGCGGAACCGCTTGCCCTGGAAGGACAGTACCTGATTGCCGGAGACAGGGTCACCGGTGCCGCAGAGATTTCCCGGCTCGACGGCAGGCTGGTGATTGCGGTCGATAGCGAAGGTGGATGCTATTTTAAACGATTACGAATTGCTCGCGGCGGTTTGGCTGTATTGGAAAGCCTCAATCCCGACGGTTCGTGTCCGCCCGAACTGATGGGGCTCGACAGCGACGGTGAACTGCCGAGGCTTGAATCTGCTTTCGTTGTCCGAGGTGTCCTGTTCGACTTGCCGAGATAGCGCGTCAGTATCCAGGTGCGCCGGGGAAGGCCGCTCATGTGGCTCTTCCGGACGCGGAAACCTTATCGGAAGGCGGCTTGGCGTCCCTCCTTGTGGGGCGAAAACGGAGGGGCGTGGGAAGCTTCCAGAAAAGTCCCGCGAGCCGGAAGAACCTGCCAGGTTTGTAGCGCGCGGTTGCTCCGGCGTCCGGGCCTTTCAACGCCGGTTTCCCGCTGAAAACGCCTTGTTAGCGAAGCCGGGATAGCCAGGCTTCGTGCATGGTGTTTACTTCTTGGGGTGTTTTCACCTCTGTGGGGGCAGGGGACGTCATGACGTTCACTCCCCCTTTGCCTGTCGTCGACATCCAGGCGGTTACCGTGCCGGACATGGTGTCCACCGTCACGAAAGCTGCCGCGACATCGCAGGCGTGGGGGCGACATCCTTCAATGACCAACCACCGTCCTTCGATGGTCCGAACTTTGGGCCCGGTTTCCAGCAACGGCGCGACTTCATTCGCCAGGCGCTCGCCTGCGAGTCTGCGAAATTCCGGATCAGCGGCGATTTCGAACGGCCAGTGCTCCGCCCGCAATGAGGCTGCATCCCAAGCAAAGGCTGGACAGACAACAAGGCTGGTGACGAGGGCGAAGGACGCTGCCTTCATGGCTGTCAGTTGCAGCGGCGCGAGGCGGGGTTCTGGATGCCGCTCTTGCGGGCCTCGGCGTCGAAAGCCCCCTCATAAACGAGGTGGTATTTGCGTTTGGGGCGGCCAGCGACCTCGCCGGAGCGGAACTGTCCGGCTCCTTCAAGGAGCGGAGAGTCCGGATGCTCGAACTTGAAGGCATTGACCACTGCGGTTAGCCCCTCCGAATGGGCCTTTTCGACTGCCAGCTTGTCGCCGAGGTCCGCGGCTCCAGCCTCCAGCTTGTGAGCGTGGGCCATCCACTGATCGCGGTTGGCCTCGACCTCGCGGGCATAGCACTCCCATTCCTCGGCACGGGCATTGGCGGCGTTCAGCGCCTGGATTGCGGCCGCCAGCGTCATGAAGTCCGCGTCACTCATCGGCAACATTCAGCTCTCCTTTGCTCTCAAGCAGTTTGCCGGTTCGTCTCCGCGATCGCCGCGCGGATGTCGGATTCGGACGGGACGTGGCCCATGAAGAAGCGGAAAATCAGGATCGGCGGAAGGGTGTAGTAGAGAACCCAGACGAAGAATGGAGTGTGTCGGAATAGGCTCATCAAAATCAGACTGGAAAGGATAAGGACGAAAGAGCATGCGAGAGTGATGAAAAACGAAATGCCCACTTTTCCGGTCCGGATCGATCTCCGGAAAGTGGGGATATCGTCCCTGCTGCGGCCGTCCGCACTTTCAAAAGCAATCAGTGACGTCGCGCGCTTGTTGCCGATCACATGGAAGGTTCCCGTGGTGCCGGGTTCCAACTCGGAACCGACACGGTTGAGAACGACGACGTTTTCCAGCATCAGGTCGCCGCCGCCTTCGAGATCGAACGTCACGAAAGCGTATGTGTGCCCGCTCATATGGATCCGATTCTGGCCGAGAGTCCGGACCGTTCCCCGGATGGTCTGCATCTGGAAGCCGCCTTTTAGTGGGACAAGGGGAAGAGGCGCCGCAGGCATTCGGTTACTCCGGTCGTTTGGAAGCGGGACGGCTCAGTTTTGAAAAAAACTGAGTTTTGCTCGATTAAGTAAAAGCATACCGCATGTAGGTCCATTCACCAAGGCCGACTTTCGGATGATCATGCGGAATGGACATAAGAACCCGTGTCGCGCTCAGAATTCGCACTATCCGCAAGTCCAGGGGCCTCACCCAGGACGATCTGGCGGCCATGATCGACCGCTCGGTCGACGCGCTTTCAAATATCGAGCGCGGCGTGAGCTTGGCTGGTTACGATACGCTGGAGCGGTTGGCTGAGGGTTTGGGCGTGCCGGTTGCCGAATTCTTCGCCGAGCCGGAGCCGGGACAAGCCAAGCGGACGGAGACAATGGAGCGCCTCCTGGATGCCGCCCGGTCTCTCGGTGACGAGGATCTCTCCAAGGCGGTGCTGGTCATCGAGGTTCTGGCGGGACGTCTTTCCAAGGAAGGTTGATGCCTCTGGATACCGGCGGTCCGGAAAGCGCGCTATTTTCCGCGCTCACGCAACCGGAGGATGACCATGTCCAATCTTCGCCGTCCCCGCATTCTTATTGAACTGAGAGGAGGAACCGTCGAAAGCGTCCTCTCCGACGCAGAGGTCCACATCGTCACCGTCGATTGGGATTCTAAATCCGACCATGCCGTTGGGGTCGTTGTGGCGGGCGCCGATACAACGTTGAAGCCGGAGGCGTTCGACGCGGCCTTGGGAGCAGTTCTGGCCAAGGTTGGGGCGTTGGCAAAAGGGGCCTGAACCGACGAGCACTCGCCGGTTTGGGGTAAGCGGACCTCGGGGAACGCGGCGGAAGGGATGGGTGCGATCGTCCGGGTGTCAGACACCCTTCGAGGAGCCCTCCGATGTCCCATCCGTTTCACACCCAGATCCCCCGCCTCCGCTATCTCGCCCGCCTCGGCGCCATGGGCGAAAAGCCCGCCTGGGACCGCGAGGCGACGGGCGTCGCCCCGATGTCCGTGTTCGAGAGCTTCGCCGGCTGCATGGCCCCCCACTTGGCGTCCGTCGACCTGCCGCTGGAGACCGTCGCGACGTCGGAGTTCGCGACCCTCCAGTCCCATTTCATCCACACCAAGACGGGAATTCCCAACGTCGGCTCGATCACTTTGCCCGACGTGCCCGAACGCGTGCTGGCCATCACCGGCGGCAAGGGCATCGACGGCATTGTCGGCGGCTCTCCCTGTCAGCCGTTCTCCTGCGCCGGCCGCATGGAAGGCCTCGACGACGACCGCGGCGCCAATGTGCTTGAGCCGTGGCTAAATCACATCCACGCCCTCCGCCCCAAGTGGTGGCTCTGGGAGAACGTCCAGAGCGTCCGTTCTGACCACACCAACGGCATGGGCCATCTCTTCGGCAAGGGCGTCGGCTACGTCCGTCCCCGAGTGCCCATGGATCGCCTGCTCGCCGACACCGCGGTGAAGGCGGTCGCCGCCACGGCGGGCAAGACCTTTGCCGCCTGGGCCGACGGCAGCCGCGCCGCCGCAAATGGTCTGCTCGACCGCGAGGAATTCCGCGAGCGCACCATGGAGGACAGCAAGTTCGCCGACACCCGCCGAGGCCAACTCGCGAAGGACCGTAGTGTCCATCCCGCGGCCAAGGCCGCCATCATGCAGGGGGACGCCGAAGGCTTCCTTGCCGCCGTCGCGGGCCTTGCCCCCGAGGCCGCCATGACGGCCCTGGACGCCTGGGCCACCTTCACCCCGGCCAACCACGAACTGACGCTGCCCCGCAAGCTCTGGTCTTGGCAGAAGGATCGCGTGTCCCGCCGTTGGCCGGCGCACGGTGTGGTCTACGGTCCCGCCTACCGCCTGGCGTGGCGTCAGTACGACTCCCAGTTCTGGGGCGTTCCCCAGCACCGCGAGCGCATCTATCTCCTGGCGATCCGCTCGGACATGCCCAAGGAACTCGATCCCTCCAACATCATGTTCGAGTTCTGATCGGTGGGCGGGACGCCCGCGGGCGTCCCGTCAGATCCCGTGTCTGTTTGCCGCTCCCGGCCTCGGCAGGTCGTCGCGGCCGAGGATTTCTCCCTTCACCTCCATGTCCTTGGGCCGGGACCGCAGGGCTTTGGACTTGAACCGCCACAGGTTGCCGCCGACGCGGAGACCCTCCGGCAGGGTCTCCAGGGGCGCACAGTCGGACATGAGCAAAGAGCCGCCGACCTTCAGCCCGGGCGTAATGGAGACGAGACAGTCGCATCCGCTCAGCGACAGCATTCCCCGCACGCGCAGGTCCTTAGGCGTTCCCGACCTCCAGGACCGTCCTCACTCCATGTTCGTCCATCGTCGCCATCGCCGCTCTCCATGCCGTCTCGGGCGGATGGTGGCGTGGGGCGTGGAGCTCCACACGGACCCCTGGGAACGGTGATCCGCCGCCGTCCCGCAAGATCTCCCGGATATCCACCAACCGGGAGAGGCCCCATCATGGGCAAGAAGAAGGAAACCAAGTCCAAGCGCCGCGCCGAGGCCGTGTCGCCTGTGTTCGACGTCACGGGCGAGGACGGCGACGTGCGCATGGTGTTGCCCGTCGGTAAGGATGGCCGCTATCCGGGGGCGGCGGCGCAGCCGCACGCTGGTTTGGCGCCCAAGGACTACAAGCCCGCCCTTAAGACGTTCCTGAGCCAGATCCGTCTGCGGTCCCCTGTCCCCACCTGCTTTGACGTCCCTGCGGTATCGTCCGCGGGCATGCTCTATCGTTGCGCCAAGCGTCGCTCGAAGATTCCCGAACTGCTCCACGACGGCCTGATGGAGGCGGTGGCCCATTCGTTCCGCGAGGTCGTGGTGGAATTCAAGGCCCGCCTTGCCGACGCCGAGGGCCGCTCGGCCCTGGCCTCGGGCGTCCTGGCCGGCTTCGTCTCCCTGGCGGCCGGTCCCCGCGAGGCCTATGCGAGGGGCGTGGCCGAGCTGTCCGCCTCCCTCCACCGTGCCGCGAAGAAGGCCAAGGAGGAGGACTTCGGCGAATTGTACATCGAGACGTTGACCGCCGCTGGCCACGTCGACGAGGCCGCCGAGGAGTTGGAGGACGGCGCCGAAGAGGGCGGGGGCCGCAAGAACGATCCCGTCGCCGCCGCGTTCGGCGTGGCCGGGACGTCGGCGGGCAAGCTTGCCCGTCTCGCCGCGTCGCCCGATCAGTCCGTGGCCGCGTTGAAGAAGGCCGTCGCGGCGATGGCCAAGGCTCTCGACCATCTGGTCGAGGTCGCCGGTAAGGCCGTCCGGGATGTGGGCCTCCGCATCGTGATGCTCCGCGACTGGATGGTCGCCTGGAAGGCGAACCCGCCGCCGAAGAACGGTGGCGACGACGTCACGGTGGCGGTGACGGACGACCATACGCCCAAGGCCTGGGTGGAAGTCAACGGCACCCTGAAGGCCGAGCAGGGCGGCAACGGCCATTTGTTCGCCCATCCCGAATCTGAGGCAGCTGCCTTCGCCGAGGGCAGTTACGGCGGCTGGAAGCCGACCGAGGTGGCCGCCCCGCTGAAGGCCTCGGGCGGCTATGCGGGCGGCGGTTCGGAGACGCTGATGATGCAGCCCGCCGGCGCCTGGTGCCTGCACAGCGGCCTCGTAAACCGCAGCGAACACGCCGGCCCCAATGGCAGCGGCTTCGCGCGCGAGCTCTGCAACACGTTGGACACCAGCTCCCGCCCGCACGTCCTCATGCACGAAGCCGAGGTGCAGGAATGGGCGGCCACGGAGCGGGAGGCGGAAATGGAAGGCGAGAAGGAGGTAATCGAGATGCATAAGGCGATCGAACAGGCCGAGGGCGTCCCGGAACCCGTGGCGGCGGCTGGCCCCGAGGACGACTCCCATCCCAAGGTGGCCGGGACGCTGCTTTCGTCCGGCGCCGGCCTCGATCGGGTCGGCGGCATCGCCTCGGAGAAGGACTTGGTCGTCGCCCATCGCCTCGACGCCAAGCCCAAGGGCCATGCCGTGGTGGTCCTGCCCGTCCCCGAGGTGGGGCCCGGCGACGTGGAGGCCGCGCTGCTCGACCTCGACGCCATGGTCGACGAGATCGAGGCGATCACGGCGGTGTGCCCGCGCCGCCACCGCATCCGTCGCCTGACCACCATCGAGACCGCCCGCCTCCAGGGCATGCCTGACACCTGGGGCGTGACCCGTGCCCGCAAACTGGTCCGCAAGGACGGCGTCCTCGTCTGCAAGGGCAGCAGGATGACCCGCGAGGAGGCCGAGGAGCGCCGCAAGATGTGGCTGGGCGTGGGCATCGACTTCAGCGTCGAGGATATCCTGGCCATGGTCTCCGACGCATCGATCTACAAGATGCACGGCAACAGCATGTCGGTGCCGGTCATCCGCTCGGTTCTCGTCAATCTGGTCAAGGCGTTCGCCGATTGGGTGCCGGACACCTTTCGAGCGGTGTGAGGGCGCGGAAGCCGGAACGGCGTCAGCGTTTCGGCTTCCATTCCATGGACAGTCGACGCCTGTGGGAGCGGTATTCGTCCCATCCCCATGGCGAGGAGAGCTTCCTTTTCCTGGCGGAGCGGGGGGTGGACGGCAGGGCGTCGCGTAGCGAGGAGGCGAGGCCGCCCGCCACCGCCGCCCGGCGCGTGTAGGCCTGATGGGTCGCCTCCACGTCCCCGTTGCCTGGGCGGTAGAGGTCCCTGTCCTCGCTCTCGCTGAGCAGGATGGCCGCGGCGATCCCGGCGATTTCCGAAATGTTGGCCATCTTGACGCCGGAGGGCGAGGCCGCAAAGGCGTGGACGATCTCCACCGCGCCCCAGATCAGCGTCCGTATCGCGTCGGTGGCCATGGGCGCGTGGCGCGCGTTGGGCTGTGCGTCGACGTCGAAGCCGAAGGTGCGAAGGGCTCCCCGGCAGGCGTCGGCCACGGCGGAGGCGGACACGCGCTCCTGCCGGGCGGCGCCGGGGAAGAGGGCGGGGGCGGCCTTCGCCAGATCCGTGGCGAGCTGTTTGGGACCGGCATGGCGCCGTCCTTCGACCACGAGGTCCCAGACCTTCGCGGCGCCGTCCAGGATGCGGGCGGCGGCATAGGCGTCCTCCGGACGGAACTCCTCGCCGGGCAACGGCTCGGGCGGCACGGCCTTCAGCCTTTCGGCTACCAGCGCGTCGATGTCCGGCGGCGTGGGGCCTTCGCCGGACAGGCAGGCCGCGAGGTGGAGGCCGAGGGCGTCCTCGACCACGCGGCCGACGCGGTTGCGGTGCTTCAATTCCCAGAAGCGGCCCCTTTTCGCGGGCGGCTCATGGGGAATCGAGGCCATCAGCAAACGGGTGAGGACGTCGGCTTTGACCAGAGCGAGGTCGGCGTCGTCCAGCTGCTTTAGCTCGCCCAGGCTCCGTATCCGCGCCACAGCCTCCATGTCCGCGGCGGACGGCGGGGCCTCGGGGGTGCGGGACGCGTCGCAGAACGCGGCGATGGCCTTCAGCGCGGCGATCGGGCGGTTGATGAGCAGCGGGGACGACTCCCCGTCGTCGCGGTGCCGGGTCCTGGAGCCGACGAAGAACTTGCCTTCGAGCTCAAGGGCGAAGGCGAACGCGCCGGCCACCGCGCGGGCCATGGCGAAGGCCGCGCGGCCCTCCTCCTCGGTCAGTTCCTTGGCGAGGGCGGTCTCCTTCCCTCCGCCGGATGAGGCGCCCTTGCCGCTGACCCCGACCGCGCCGATGGCGGTCATGAGCTGCTCGGTCAGGTGCGCCGCGGCGTCCTCGGAGGGACGTGGCGAGCGTTCGAGGAAGGCCGCCCCGCCGTGCCGGTAGGCGAGGGCGATTCGGCGGAACTGGTCTGTCATGTGGTTTCCCCTGGGATGCCGCGTTCCCCGACGGACCCCGGGGAACGCGGTTCATGAATACATGGGATCATGGACGCATCCAACCGTGGAGGCCGAAATGACCGCTGTTCAATCCAAGACCTATGAATTGATTCTGCCCTGGTGGCTTCGCGACGGCGTCCGCCCCGAACCCGAGGCGCCGCTGCATATCCCTGGTCTGGGCGACCCGTCGTCGGAACCCGTCCATGAGGAGGCGGCGAAGCCGTCCCCTGCTGTCGGGTTCGACCGCAAGGCCTTCGCCGCCGCCATGGCCGGGGTCGGCCACCAAGCGAAGTACGCGGGGGGCACCGCCACCCGGGCCGAGCGCCTGTTCCGCCTTGTCCCTGAGGCGGTCGGCGGTGCCGTCCCCGATGAGGGCCATCCGGCGCTGGCGGGCATCACCGCCAATTCGCTGAAGAAGATCTTTCAGGCCGCACGCATGGCCCAAGGCTGGATGCGTGGTGAAGGCGTGCCCATGCCCAAGCCCGCCATGGGCGGCCGTCGCGGCAAGGCCGATTAGTTCCGCGTCAGCGTCGGGCCGGAGTTAATCCACCGACGCTGGGGGAAACCTTGTTGAGAAGCCTTGCCTTCGGCCCGGGAGGGCAAGGCCTCGAAGGACGTCCTGGGGAATGTATGAAATTTGGGCAACCGGCCCGAGGCAGTCGTCGATGTGGGACTAGCCACAAACAAGTAGGGGTTTCCGGACAGCCCGCTGTCTGGAAACTCGGTCTCATGCGACGATTTTGTGAGGGAAATCAAGGGAGAGATGGTGGGCGATGCAGGGATTGAACCTGCGACCCCACCCGTGTGAAGGGTGTGCTCTACCGCTGAGCTAATCGCCCATCTCTCAACCGGGAGTAGGTGATGCCAACAGGCAAACCTGACTTCCCGTGTCGGTCAATTCCCGTCCTGTGTCCGGAAACTGTCCGTAAACTTTCCCACCAGATCGGCGGCTTGCCTTGGTGGAGCATTCCCGTGTGAAGGGTGTGCTCTACCGCTGAGCTAATCGCCCATCTACTCTGGCGTCGCCGGGCGCTGGGCCGTGGCGTTCCGCTTGGGAGGCCGCTTTATAAAAGGGCGGCCGGGGGCTGTCAACGAGGAAAATGCATTTTTTTGACGGTCCCGGTTTTCGCCCTCAGACCGTGTCGCGTCCGGCCACTTTGACCACGGTGGGCGGCGCATAGGCGGCCAGTTGGTCGAGCAGGGTGGCGGGGTCCTGTTCCACCGCCGTCATGGCGCGGTGGCGGTCCTTCAGGAAGCCTTCGGCCACGGCGTGGTCCAAAAAGGCGTGCAGGGTTTCGTAATAGCCCGCCACGTCCAGGAAGCCCAACGGCTTGGGGTGGATGCCCAACTGGCCCCAGGTCCAGATCTCGAACAATTCCTCAAGCGTGCCGATGCCGCCGGGCATGGCGATGAAGCCGTCGGACAGGTCGGCCATCAGCGCCTTGCGTTCATGCATGGTGGCGACCACGTGCAATTCGCTCAGGCGCGGGTGGCCGACTTCCATGCGCATCAAGGCCTCGGGGATGACGCCGATGACCTCGCCGCCCGCTTCCAGGGCGGCGTTGGCGATCACGCCCATCAGGCCGACCTCGCCGCCGCCATAGACCAGCCCCAGGCCGCGCCGGGCGATCAAGGTGCCCATGGCGCGGGCGGCCTCGGCATAGGCGGGTTTGGCGCCCATGCTGGAACCACAGAACACGCAGACCCGACGCATGGGATCAGCCCCCGCGCAGGATGCGGTCAAAGGCGCGCACCGCTGCCTCGGGGCCTTCGGGGTGGTTCCACACCCCGCCCGATACCGCCAGGAAATCGGCGCCCGCCGCGATCAGCGGGCGGCAATTGTCCACGGTGATGCCGCCGATGGCGACGCTGGGCACGGTGAACAGCTCGGCCCACCATTTCAGCAGGTCGGTATCGGCGTGGGCCTTGGCGTCCTTGGTGTCGGTGGGGAAGAAGGCGCCGAAGGCCACGTAATCGGCGCCCTTTTCCCCGGCTTCCATGGCCAGGTGGCGGGAATCGTGGCAGGTGACGCCGACGATGCCGTCGCCCATGGCCTTGCGCGCTTCGGCATAGGTGCCGTCTTCCTGGCCGATATGGACGCCGTCGCAGCCGGTTTCGAACGCCAGATCGGGGCGGTCGTTGAGCAGCACGGCGATGCCGCGCTTCTGCGCCGGGGGACGCAGGACATCGACCACGCGGGCCAGGGAATCGTCGTCCAAATTCTTCAGGCGGATCTGCGCGCAGGCGATGTCACCGGCGTCCAGGGTGGCCTCCCACGTTTTCACCCATTCATACGGGTTCTCGATGACCGGCGGGGTGATGAGGTAGAGGCGGCAGGAATCGGAGGCGGAAATAGCCGTTCCCCTTGAAGCGATGGGTTTCTGGGTTGGCGGCAAGATAGCCACGGCCCCGCCCGGTTTGGCAAGCACCGCCTGCGTGCCCTGAAATGATCACAATCGCTCCCTATTCCCGCCACGGGGCGGGGCGATAGTCCTTTTCACCGACGGGGCCGACCCCGAAGGCGAAAAGAACATCAGGTAAGGAAGCTCTGTCATGCGCGTCACCCGTATCCTCGCCGCCGCTGTCGTTTCCGCCTCGCTGCTGCCGTTCGCGGCGCTGGCCCAGAATGCGACCCCGGCCGTTCCGGCCATTCCGGCGAATCCGGCCGTGACCGAGACGGCTCCGGAAAAGGCCCCGGAAAAGGCGGCCGAGAAGGCCGAGAAGAAGGCCGACAAGAAGGTCAAGAAGGACGCGGAAAAGGCCGGTCACGCCGCCGACAAGGCGATGGAGAAGGCCGCCGACAAGGCCGCGCCCAAGCAGTAAACGCCAACCCGACCCCGCCGCCGGTCTTATCCCCGTCGGCGGCGGGGCGGCAGCCGAAGACGCGGTTCCCGCTCAGGCCGAACTCCTCCCCCCGCAAGCCCCCCGTAAGGCCCAGGTCAGGGGGCCGCGTCTTCGCCCTTCGCCATCCAGGTTCCCGCCTGGGTGGCGATGTCGTTTAGCTTGTTCCACACATCGGCGGACACATCCGCCGCCACCGGTCCCAGCCCGGCCCGCAACGCCGCCAGCGCCAGACCGGCGGACGGGCCGCAATCGGCCACCGCCTGGAAATCCCGATCGGGGAATTCGCTCCGCAACGCCCGCACCAGCTCGCGCCACCAGCCCAGGCCGGGCTGGCCCAAAGGCGGGCTGATCAGCGTCACCGCCTGTCCTTGGGCGTTTGCCAGGGCGGCGCGGGCGTCGTCCAGCCCGGCGACGCGGATCACTTGCCCTCTTCGGCGATCACCTTGCCGGGGCTGGTGAAGGCCAGGGAATGGGGGCCGAAGAAATAGGCGTTCACCACCTCGACCACCGGCGTGGAAATGGCGCGCTCGGCGCTCCACTCCACCACGAAATTGGCGCCGGTGCCGCCGACGTCGTCCTTGTGCTCGACGAACACGTCGGTCGAGGCCATGGGGCCAAGCTTGGCCGGGGCGGGCATGAAGTCGCGGATCATCTTGCCCGCCGTGTCGTAATAGCGCACCGACCGCACCGTCAGGCCGTGCGCCGGGTCGGTGTTGCGGATGGACAGCATGGACGACAGCAGCAGGGTCTGCGGCTTGCCCCGGGAATCCAGATTGCCGTGCCAGATGTGGGAATAGACCGGCACATAGACGCTTTGCCCCTTGCTGGTCTGCACCGGCTCGGCCGCGACGGCGGCGGTGGACAGCAGCAAAGCGGCAAGCAGGGCGGGCAGGCGGCGCATGACGTGGTTCTCCGGGCGGTCTGGGGCCAGCGTAGCCGCCCCTTCGGACCTGTCAAGGCGGGCTTGCGTTGACACTTCAAGGAAGAGTCCCTAACCTCGCACCCCACTTAGCAAATTTCGGGGGAACCCGCGTGTCGGATCATACCACGGCGCCGCTGAACCGCACCGCCGAGGCGGTGCACCGCCTGGGCGCCGCCATTGATCGCCTGGAATCCGCCGCCGCCCGGGTCGGCGCCGGCGATCTGCTGCTGGCCGGGGAATTGCGCGAGGCCCGCGACCGCCAGACCGCGCTGGAGGAAACCACCCGCGTGGTGGCCCAGCGCCTGGACGGCACCATCGACCGCCTGCGCGTGCTGCTGGAGGATTGAGCGTGGCCGTCGTCAACCTGACCATCAACGGCCGCGTCCACGAAATCGCCTGCGACGATTCCCAGGTGGTGCGCGTCACCGAATTGGGGCGCGAACTGGACACCCGTGCCCAGGGGCTGCTGAAGCAGATCGGCAACGTTCCCGACACCCGGCTGTTGCTGATGATCGGCCTGCTGCTGGCCGACGAACTGGCGGAAAACCGCGAGCAATTGCGCAATGCCAGCGGCGCGGTGGAAACCGCCGCCCAGGGCGACGCCTCGCTGGCCGCCGGGATCGAGGCCCTGGCCGAACGTATCGAGAGCATTGCGGATCGGCTGGAAAGAGCCTAGGTTCTTGACAGGAGCGGTCTGCTGCGCGGTGCGTCAGGCAGCTAATGTCCCTGGGGCGATATCGAACCTCTTGGGAGCTGTCCCTGCCGGGGCCGTGGTCCCGGCACATGGCGCCCACCTGACTAGTCAGGCCACGGAGGACTTACAACGCCAACGGCCAATGTGGCGCCGCTCCGCCTGATCTTCCCATGACCGAAGCCCACGACCTCACCCTCCGGAAAAAAGCCGCCCGTGCCGGGCAGGCGCAAGCGCGCCGTCTTGCGCACGATCCCGCCGCCGCCGGGGCGCTGACCGCCCATGCCCCGCGCCTGGGGCTGGCCGCCGGGGCGGTGGTGGCCGGATACTGGCCGCTGGGCGACGAGATCGACCCGCGCCCGCTGATGGCGGCGCTGGCCGGATTGGGCTGCCGTCTGGCCCTGCCAGTGGTGGTGGCCCGCGCCGCGCCGCTGGAATTCCGCGCCTGGGCCGAGGGCGAGCCATTGGAGGCCGGGCCGCACGGCACCGCCCATCCGCCCGCCACCGCGCCGCGCCTGCGGCCCGACGTGGTGCTGGTGCCGCTGCTGGGCTTCGACCGTGGGGGCTGGCGGTTGGGCTATGGCGGCGGCTATTATGACCGCACCTTGCAAAGCTTGCGTGAAACCGCCCCCATTCGGGCGATCGGGCTGGCTTTCGCCGCCCAGGAGATGGCGGCCGTTCCCCGCGACGGCCACGACCAGCCCCTGGACGCGATCGCCACCGAACGGGAATTGATCGAGCCGGAGAAAGCATGAGACTCCTGTATCTTGGCGACGTGGTGGGCCGGGCCGGCCGTGACGTGGTGTGCCAGAAGCTGCCGGGCATCCGGGAACGGTTGAACCTGGATTTCGTGGTGGTCAACGGCGAGAACGCCGCCCACGGCTTCGGCATCACCCCAAAGATCTGCGAGGAATTCTACGGCGCCGGGGCCGACGTGGTGACGTTGGGCAACCATTCCTGGGACCAGCGCGAGATCATGCCCTATATCGATTCCGACCCGCGCCTGCTGCGCCCGGCCAATTACCCGGCGGGCACGCCGGGCAAGGGTGTCGGAATCTATGCCCTGCCGCGCGGCCGCAAGGTCATGGTCATCCAGGTGATGGGACGGCTGTTCATGGACCCGCTGGACGATCCCTTCGCGGCGATCGAACGGGAACTGGCCCGCGTGCGCCTGGGGGCGGGCGGGGCGGATGCCATCATCGTCGATGTCCACGCCGAAGCCTCCAGCGAAAAGATGGCGCTGGGCCATGTGGTGGACGGCCGCGCCAGCCTGCTGGTCGGCAGCCATTCCCACATCCCCACCGCCGATCTGCAAATCCTCAACGGCGGCACCGCCTATCAGACCGATGCGGGCATGTGCGGCGATTACGATTCGGTGATCGGCATGAAGAAGGATGCCGCCATCCACAAATTCGTGCGCAAGATCCCCGGCGAGCGCCTGTCGCCCGCCGACGGCCCCGGCACGCTGTGTGGCGTGTTCGTGGAAACCGACGACAAGACCGGTCTGGCGGTGCGCGTTTCCGCCCTGCGCGTCGGCCCCCGCTTGGCCGAGATTTGGCCAAGTTGATTTGATTAGCCCTCGCCAGGCGCGGGCATCCGTTCATAGGTGCTAACGTAGCCGCGTGTGATGAACAATAAATTCACCACAGAGACACAGAGGCACAGAGATACCCGCCAGAATTGAGGGAATTCGTTCGCCACGGCTCCACTCTCTCTGTGCCTCTGTGTCTCTGTGGTTTAATCCCTTGTCAGGTTAGCGCCTATGGGCATTCGCCCGCTTGTGGCGGCGCCCCATGACGCTTCCGCTTGACCGCGATCACTGTCATAGTGCGCCGATTCAGCGAAAGGCTGCTTCCGCCGTAGCCCTGTGCCCACAATATGTGGTATAGGCGGCGCCAAATCATTTCATTCTCTTAACAGGATTAGCCCCAGTTATGGCCGGTCATTCCCAGTTCAAGAACATCATGCACCGCAAGGGCGCGCAGGATGCCAAGCGCGCCAAGGTCTTCACCAAGCTGATCCGCGAATTGACGGTGTCGGCCAAGTCGGGCCAGCCCGACCCGGCCATGAACCCGCGCCTGCGCGCCGCCATCCAGGCCGCCCGCGCCGCCAACATGCCGAAAGACACCATGGAGCGCGCCATCAAGCGCGGCGCCGGTGGCGAGGACGGGGCCAATTACGAGGAAGTGCGTTACGAGGGTTACGGCCCCGGCTCGGTGGCGATCATCGTCGAGGCGCTGACCGACAACCGCAACCGCACCGCGCCGGAAGTGCGCACCGCCTTTTCCAAGAACGGCGGCGCCCTGGGCGAAAGCAATTCGGTGTCGTTCATGTTCGACCGCGTCGGCGCCATCCGCTACCCGGCGTCGGCGGCCTCGGCCGAGGCCATGTTCGAGGCGGCGCTGGAAGCCGGTGCCGACAACGTGGAATCCGATGACGAGGGCCACGAGATCACCTGCGCCCCCGACGATCTGGCCGTGGTGCGCGATGCCCTGGAAGCCGCCTTCGGCACGCCCGAGCACGCCCGCCTGGACTGGCGCCCCCAGACCACCGTGCCTGTGACCGACGAAAGCGCGGCCAAGACGCTGCTGAAGTTGCTGGACATCCTGGAAGACAACGACGACGTCCAGCGCGTCTACGCCAATTTCGAAATCCCCGACGATCTGATGGAACGTCTGGGCTGATCGAAACTCCACTTCGGCGTCATGCGCGGGCTTGACCCGCGCATCCACGTCTTGCCGTCCGGAAACATGCGTGGATGGCCGGGTCAGGCCCGGCCATGACGAGCACAAGGGGGGAAGGGGTGAGGGTACTCGGGCTTGATCCTGGTCTGCGCATCACCGGCTGGGGCATCGTCGATGCCGAGGGCAGCCGCCTGCGCCATGTGGCCGACGGCATCATCAAGTCCGACGACAAGCTGACCCTGGCCGAGCGGCTGACCCAACTGCATCGCGGCGTGCTTGACGTGATCGCCCAATGGGCGCCCGAGGAAGCGGCGGTGGAGCAGACCTTCGTCAACAAGAACCCGGAAAGCACGCTGAAGCTGGGGCAGGCGCGCGGCGCCGTGCTGCTGGCCCCGGCGCTGGCCGGGCTGATGGTCGGCGAATATGCCCCGGCCTCGGTCAAGCAGGCGGTGGTCGGCACCGGCCGCGCCGCCAAGGAACAGGTGGGCATGATGGTCCGCACCCTGCTGCCCGGCTGCCTGGTCAAAAGCCCCGACGCCGCCGACGCCCTGGCGGTGGCCATCTGCCATTCCCATCACCTGAACACGGCGCGCCGTCTGGCGCGGGCGGTGGTGTGATGACGTCCGAGTTTCCCCCCCACCCAACCCTCCCCCGCACGGGGGGAGGGCTTCTTTCTCCCTCCCCCTTGATGGGGGAGGGCCGGGGTGGGGGTGCTTGCCGCCGGGAGTTCCGCCAATGATCGCCAAGCTCAAGGGCCTAGTCGATAGCGTCGGCGACGATTTCGCAATCATCGACGTCAATGGCGTCGGCTATCTGGTGTTCTGCTCGGCCAAGACGCTGGGGCGGCTGGCGGTGGGGCAGGCGGCGGCACTGCATATCGAAACCCATGTGCGCGAGGACCACATCCACCTGTACGGCTTCCTGGAAGTGGCCGAGCGGGAATGGTTCAACCTGCTGACCACCGTGCAGGGCGTCGGCGCCAAGGTCGGTCTTGCCATCCTGTCGGTGGCGACGCCGGAGCAATTGCTGCAAACCATCGCGGCGCAGGACAAGGCGACCCTGAACCGCGCCAACGGCGTCGGTCCCAAGCTGGCGGTGCGCATCCTGACCGAGTTGAAGGACAAGGCGGGCAAGATCGCCCTGGGCGGTTTCGCGCCCCAGGGCGTGGCCGCCGCCGTGGCCGGTGCCGCCCCCATGCCTGCGGAAGCGGGCGGGGTGATGGAAGACGCCATCTCGGCCCTGGTCAATCTGGGCTATCGCCGCCTGGAAGCGTTCGAGGCGGTGGGCAAGGTGGCGCGCGACAATGACGGCGCCGACAGCTCGACCCTGATCCGTCTGGCCCTGCGGCAATTGGGCAAGGACCTGGCGCGATGAGCGAGCAGGACCGCATGGTATCGGGCGAACGCAGCGCGGCGGATGTGGAAACCCATCTGCGGCCGCAATGCCTGGACGATTTCACCGGCCAGCTTCAGGTGCGCGAGAACCTGAAGATTTTCATCGCCGCTGCCCGCGCGCGTGGCGAGGCGCTGGACCATACCCTGTTCTATGGTCCGCCCGGCCTGGGCAAGACCACGCTCGCGCAGATCGTCGCCAAGGAATTGGGGGTGGGCTTCCGCGCCACCTCGGGTCCGGTCATCGCCAAGGCGGGCGACCTTGCGGCGCTGCTGACCAATCTGGAACCGCGCGACGTTCTGTTCATCGACGAAATCCATCGCCTTAATCCTGCCATAGAGGAAGTTCTCTATCCGGCGATGGAGGATTTCCAGTTGGATCTGATCATCGGCGAGGGCCCGGCCGCCCGCTCCGTCCGCATCGATCTGCCGCCCTTCACCCTGGTGGGGGCGACCACGCGCTCGGGTCTGTTGACCACGCCCTTGCGCGAACGCTTCGGCATTCCCTGTCGCATGCAATTCTATACCCCGGAAGAACTGGAACTGATCGTGTCGCGCGCCGCCCGCGTGCTGGGCTTCGCCATCACCCCCGACGGCGCCGCCGAGGTGGCACGCCGCGCGCGGGGAACGCCGCGCGTTTCCGGCCGCCTGCTGCGCCGGGTGCGCGACTTCGCCGCCGTGGCGGGCAAGTCGCCGGTGGATCGCGCCGTGGCCGACGCCGCCCTGACCCGGCTGGAAGTGGACCAGATCGGCCTGGACGCCATGGACCGCCGCTATCTGTCGTGCATCGCCGACCATTACGGCGGCGGGCCGGTGGGCGTCGATACCCTGGCCGCCGCTTTGTCGGAAAGCCGCGACACCCTGGAAGAAGTGATCGAACCCTATCTGCTGCAACAGGGCCTGATCCAGCGCACGCCGCGCGGCCGCATGCTGTCGGCCTCGGGCTTCAAGCATATCGGCCTCAACCCGCCGCGCGAGGTTCTGGTGCAACTGGACCTGCTGGCCCAGGACGGGGGCGAGGAATGATGGCATTCTTTTTCCCATCGTCATGCCCGGGCTTGACCCGGGCATCCATGCGGTGCCGCACCAGCCATTGCTCGACCATGATTTCCGGCGGAAATACGTGGATCGCCGGGTCAAGCCCGGCGATGACGGAAACGGGTTGCTTTGCAGCAGGTGTTATCGGGGGAGGGACGAAATGACCCCTCATCTCCACCAGATTCGGGTCTATTGGGAAGATACCGATGCGGGCGGCATCGTCTATCATTCCAACTACCTGAACTTCGCCGAGCGGGCGCGCACCGAGATGGTGCGCGAACTGGGGCTGAAGCAGTCGGAACTGGCGCGGCAGGGCTTTGCCTTCGCGGTGCGCCGGGCCAACATCGATTTCCTGCGCTCGGCCAAGCTGGACGATTTGCTGGAGGTGGAAAGCGTTCCCGTCGCCCTGGGTGGCGCGTCGCTGGACATTCGCCAGATAATCCGCAGACTGGACGATCGTGTTGAACTGGTGCGTGTGGATGTCAAACTGGCGTTCATCAGCCTGGACGGCCGTCCGGCGCGCATCCCCGTCGATTTGAAAAACTCATTGCAAGCTTACGTAAGCGAAAGGCGAGTGTGACATGGATCCTGTTCAGACGGTTCAGCTGGCCGGCTCGGTGGCCGCCGAGCACGACTTGTCCATGTGGGCGCTGTTCATGCGGGCCGACATCATCGTCAAGAGCGTGATGATCGCGCTGCTGGGCGCCTCGTTCTGGTGCTGGGCCATCATCTTCGACAAGGTCATGCGCCTGCGCGCCCTGTGGCAGCGCGCCGAGCAGTTCGAGGAATCGTTCTGGTCCGGCGGCTCGCTCGAGGAATTGTACGACCGCATCGGCTCGCGCCCCATGGACCCCATGAGCGCCATCTTCGTCGCCGCCATGCGTGAATGGCGGCGCTCGGCCGCCAAGGGGCTGGCCGACCGCGAGGCCACCCGCGTCAGCCTGCCGCAGCGCATCGACCGCGTCATGCATGTGACCCTGGGCCGCGAGATGGACATCCTGGAACGTCACCTGGGCGTGCTGGCCTCGGTCGGCTCCACCGGTCCGTTCATCGGCCTGTTCGGCACGGTGTGGGGCATCATGAATTCGTTCCAGTCCATCGCCGCCACCAAGAACACCTCGCTGGCTGTCGTGGCCCCCGGTATCGCCGAGGCGCTGTTCGCCACCGCGCTGGGCCTGGTGGCCGCCATTCCGGCGGTGATCGCCTACAACAAGATATCCAACGATCTCGACCGCTACGCCAAGAAGCTGGAAAACTTCTCGGGCGAGTTCGGCGCCATCCTGTCGCGCCAGCTTGAGGAAAAGATCTGATGGGAGCCGCCATCGGCAAGAAGGTCGGACGCGGGCGCCATCGCCCGGTGTCCGACATCAACGTCACGCCGCTGGTGGACGTCATGCTGGTGCTGCTGGTGATCTTCATGGTCACGGCGCCGCTGCTGACCGCCGGCGTGCAGGTGGATTTGCCCAAGACCGACGCCGCCCCCGTCAAGGGCGACGACCAGCCGCTGTCGGTGACGGTGGACGCCCATGGCGACGTGTGGATCCAGGAAACCAAAGTCACCATGGACGAACTGGTGCCGAAGCTTCAGGCCATCACCGCGCAAAAGCCCGATACCCGTATCTTCATCCGTGGCGACAAGACCATCGATTACGGTCGCGTCATGGAGGTGATGGGCACCCTGGGCGGTGCCGGATTCACCAAGGTGGCGCTGGTGACGGAGATGCGCCAGGGTGGCGACGCGGGTGCCAAGGCCCCCGCCAAGAAGGGGGCTCACTAGAGTCGGTCCCATGGAAATGAGGCGCGAGAGCTTTATCTTCTCCGGCGTGATGCATGTGCTGGTCGCATTGTTCGCGATCTTCGGCATGCCCGCGTTCTGGGACAAGCCGCCGGAGGTGGAGGCGCCTTTCGTCGTCGATCTGGTGCCCATCGGCGCCAAGACCAACCCGCCGCCCAAACAGGCCGAGGCACCGCAGCCGGAACAGGCCAAGCCCGAGCCGCCCAAGGCGCCCGAACCCAAGCCGGAACCGCCCAAGCCCGAGCCGCAGAAGCCCGCGCCGCCGCCGCCCCCGGCCCCCAAGCCGCCCGAGCCGGAACCGGCGCCGCCGGTGCCCAAGCCCGAGCCCAAGCCCGAGCCGAAACCGGAACCCAAGCCGGAACCGAAGCCCGAGGCCAAGCCCGACACCCAGAAGATGCTGAACGATCTGAAGCCGCCGCCCAAGCCGCAGCCTCAGAACGACCTGGATTCGCTGCTGAAGTCCATCGACAAGAAAAAGCCGACCCCGACCAACCCGCTGGACGATCTGATGAAGGCGGCGGACAAGTCCAAGCCCAACACGCCGTCCACCGACAAGGGCACCAAATCGACGCCGTCCAGCGTGCGCGGCTCGGACATGCATAACCCGAACGAGCCGATCTCGATGACCGAGATGGACGCCATCCGGGCGCATGTGTCCAAGTTCTGGAACATCCCGGCGGGCGCCAAGGACGCGGCCAACCTGATCGTGGAAATCCGCGTCACGGTGCAGCCCGACGGCACCGTCACCGACGCCCAGATCGTCAACCGGCCGCTGCTGGCCGATTCCTTCTGGACGGCGGCCTCGGATTCGGCCCGCCGCGCCGTGCGCCTCGCTAGCCCGCTGCCGATTCCGCGCGACAAGTACAACCAGTTCAAGGATTTCGTGCTGGTGTTCAATCCCAAGCAGATGGTCGGGGGGCGCTGATGGCCTTTCGATCCGCTGTTTCCGTCTCGACCCACCCAAGACCTAGGACGATGACCATGCTCACGCGCCTTCGCCTTGCGGCCGCCGCCCTGGCCGTCGCCATCGCCGGATTCCTGGCGACGGCTCCGGCCTTCGCCCAGGGTGTCCGCATCGACATCACCAAGGGCTACATGAAGCCGCTGCCCATCGCCATTCCCGAACTTTACGGCGCCGCGCCGCAGGAAGGGCAGGTGGGCCGCGACATCGCCAAGGTGGTCGCCGCCGACCTGGAACGGTCGGGCCTGTTCAAGCCCATCGACCAGCGCGCCTATATCCAAACCGCGGCGGCGTTGCAGGCCGGTCCGCGTTTCGCCGACTGGAAGCAGATCAACGCCGAGGCGCTGGTCAGCGGCAGCGTGCAGATCGGTTCCGACGGCCGCATGCGGGTCGAGTTCCGGCTGTGGGACGTGTTCAACGAACAGCAGATGGTCGGCCAGGCGTTCACCGCCACGCCCCAGGGCTGGCGCCGCGTCGCCCACCTGATCGCCGACGCCATCTATAAGCGCGTCACCGGCGAGGACGGCTATTTCGACACCCAGATCGTCTACATCTCGGAATCGGGGCCGAAGAACGATCGCCGCAAGCGTCTGGCCATCATGGACCAGGACGGCGAGAACCACCGCTTCCTGACCTCGGGCGAGGAACTGGTGCTGACGCCGCGCTTCTCGCCGACCGCGCGCGAGATCACCTATATGTCCTATTTCCGGGGCACGCCGCGCGTTTACATCCTGCAAATCGACACCGCCCGGCGCGAGCTGCTGGGCGATTTCCCGGGCATGACCTTCGCGCCGCGCTTCTCGCCCGATGGCAACAAGGTGGTGATGAGCCTGGCCCAGGACGGCAACACCGAAGTGTACGAGATGAACCTGCTCACCCGCCAGAAGCGGCGGCTGACCAATCATCCGGCCATCGACACCTCGCCGTCCATGGCGCCCGACGGCACCCGCATCGTGTTCAACTCGGACCGGGGCGGCACGCCGCAGCTCTACACCATGGATTCCGATGGCGGCAACGTGGCCCGCATCAGCTTTGGCGACGGCCGTTACACCACCCCGGTGTGGTCGCCGCGCGGCGACCTGATCGCCTTCACCAAGCAGAAGAGCGGCGAGTTCTATATCGGCGTCATGCGCCCCGACGGCTCGGACGAACGTCTGCTGGCCCAGGGCTGGCTGGTGGAAGGCCCGACCTGGGCGCCCAACGGCCGCGTGCTGTCGTTCTGGAAGGAAAGCCCGTCCGACGAGCGCGGCCGGGGCGGCGGGTCCAAGCTGTACACCATCGATCTGACCGGTTTCAACGAGCGGCAGGTGGTTACACCTTTGGACGGCTCGGACCCTGCTTGGTCCCCCTTGATTCCCTAGAACTATGGCAGTATAGTCCGCGCCGATTGAGATTTTTTCCAAAGACGACGGGTCCTGAGTTCTCGTTGTCCAAGGAAGGGCGTGCCGCCTCCTCGTGGGGCGGCGCGGCGTCTCCAAAGGTCCAATCTGCATTCCCTACGGCGTTCCATTGAGGGGGAGTCCTCAAATATGAAGCTGCGTTTTCTGAGCATTTTCGCTGCCGCCGCCCTGCTGGCCGCCTGTGAATCGGCGCCCGAGGAGAAGGCCACCTCTGGTGCTTCGGCCCAGCCGGCCGCTGCCAAGCCCGCCGGCATCGTTCCGGGTTCCGAGCAAGACTTCATCGCCAACGTTGGCGATCGCGTCTTCTTCGACTTCGACAAGTACAGCGTGCGCGCTGACGCCAAGGCCACCCTGGACAAGCAGGTCGCCTGGCTGAAGAAGTACCCGACCTACAACCTGACCGTCGAAGGTCACGCCGACGAGCGTGGCACTCGTGAGTACAACCTCGCCCTGGGCGAGCGTCGTGCGAACGCGGTCAAGGAGTATCTGGTCGCTGGTGGCCTGCCGGCCGCTCGCGTCAAGACCATCTCCTACGGCAAGGAGCGCCCGGTCGCCCTCGGTTCGAACGAGGCCGCCTGGTCGCAGAACCGCCGTGGCGTGACCGTCCTCAGCAAGTAATCTGCTGAAGCGTTCACGGACGTGATGAGGCGCCCGTCCTTCCGATGGTCCTAGGGCTGTCGGAAGCGACGGGCGTCTTATTTTCGCCTCAGGCTTGTGCTATGCCTGGGCACCGAATTTCCCGCCGCCCCGAAGAACGAGGTTCCCGTGCGTCGCATCGTCCTCATCCCCGCGCTTGCCCTGATGGTTTCGCTTGGAGCCGGAGGCGCGCACGCCCAATACGACAACCGCGCCGTCTATGACCGTCTGGAGCGCCTGGAGCGCGACCTTCAGGTCATGCAATCCCAGGTGTCGCGCGGGGCGGGCGGCTCGACCATCATCACCTCTCCGGCGCTGGGCGGCGGCACCGCCACCCGCTCCGCTGCGGGCGAACCCATTTCCCCCGGCCTTGCCACCCGTCTGGACGAGCGCGTCGACCAACTGGAAGAGATGGTCCGCCAACTGACCGGCAAGGTCGAGGAAGCGCAGTTCAAGAACAACCAGTTGGCCAAGCAGCTTGAACGCATGCAGGCGGACATCGACCTGCGCTTCAAGGATCTTCAGGCCGCTGGCGGCGGCGCCGCCGCGCCCGCCGCCGCGTCGGGCCAGCAAAGCCTGTCGCTGCCCGCCGCTGGCGGCAGTGGCGACCGCGTCACCCTGACCCCGCCCAAGGGCGCCGACCAGCCCGGTCCGGCCTCGGGGCCGCAGACCCTCGGCAGCATGTCGGAAAAGGACATGAAGAAGGCGATGGCGGGCAAGCCCGCCGATCCCCAGGCCCTGTACGACGCCGCCTATGCCGCCGCCCAGGCGGGCGATTACGGCACCGCCGAAAGTGGGTTCCAGGATTTCCTGGCCAAGAACCCCAATCATGCCCTGGCGGGCAACGCCCAATACTGGCTGGGCGACATCGCCTATACCAAGAAGGATTACGGCACCGCCGCCGCCACCTTCCTCGAGGGCTACAAGAAGTTCTCCAAGCACACCAAGGCGCCGGACATGATCTACAAGGCCGGGTCCTCCTTCGGCCTGCTGGGCAAGAAGAAGGAAGCCTGCACCGCCTTCGCCATCCTGTTCTCGGATCATCCGCAGATGCCCGACCGGGTCAAGCGGGCGGCCCAGGCCGAAAAGCAGAAATACGATTGCAAGTGAGTTCAAGGCCCCTCGAAAGAGGGGCCTTTTGGTTTGCGCAATGACCATTCCGCTGAATGCCGCCGAATTCGCCGCCCTGATGGCGCCGCTGCACCCGTTCGAGCCCCGGCCAGATCTGGCGGTGGCGGTGTCGGGCGGCGCCGATTCCCTGTGTCTGGCGCTGCTGGCCGCTGATTGGGCGCGGGCGCGCGGCGGCCGGGTGACGGCGCTGATCGTGGACCACCGGCTGCGTCCCGATTCCGGGGCCGAGGCGGCGCGGGTGGCGGCGTGGTTGGCGGCGCGGGGCATCGGCCATGCCATTCTGGTCTGGGACGGCGCCAAGCCCGACGCCGACATCCAGGCGGCGGCGCGGGCGGCGCGCTATGCCCTGCTGGAACAATGGTGCGCGGCGCGCGGCGTGCTGCATCTGCTGCTGGGCCATCACCGCGACGATCAGGCGGAAACGCTGCTGTTGCGGCTGGGGCGGGGCTCGGGGGTGGATGGGCTGGCGGCCATGGCGCCGGTGGCCGAGCGGTTTTCCCTGCGGCTGTTGCGGCCGTTGCTGCCGGTGCCGCGCGCCCGGCTGGCCGCCACCCTGGCGGCGGCGGGGCAGGGCTGGATCGAGGACCCGTCCAACCGCAATCCCGCTTTCGCCCGTGCCCGCCTGCGTGCCCGCCTGCCGGAACTGGCGGCCGAGGGGCTGAGCCCCGAGCGGCTGGCCGTCACCGCCCGGCGCATGGCCCGCGCCGCCGATGCCCTGGATGGCGCGGTGGCGGAAGTGGCGGCGCGCAAGCTCGACTTCTTCGACGCGGGGTATGCGCTGGCGGCGCCCGATATCTTTGCCGGAATTCCCGAGGAGATCGGCCTGCGCCTGCTGGCCCGGATGGTGCGCGCCCTGGGCGGCGGCGCCCATCCGCCGCGCGCGGAACGGACCGAGGCGCTGTTCAATCGTTTCCGGCATGGTCTGGACGCCGCCGCCACCCTGGCCGGGTGCCGGGTGATCCCGTGGCGCGGGCGCCTGCTGTTCTGCCGCGAGGCCGGGCGCATGGCGCCGCCGCTGGCCCTGGAACCGGGGGCGGAGGTGGTGTGGGACGGCCGTTTCCGGCTGGCGATTGCCGCCGACGGGCCGCCCGGATTGCGGGTCGGCGCCCTGGGCAACGGCGCGCCCGAGGCGGTTCGCCGCCTGCTGACGGCGTTTCCGGCGGCGGTCCGACCCACTTTGCCCGCCTTATACGACCAGCAGGGCCTTTGCGTGGTCCCCCACCTCGGCTATAACCGAGGGGTACCCGTGGGATCGGTGTTGCGGTGGATCGTCGCAACGCCCTCGGTGCCGGTGACGTCGGGCGGAAGCCGCCTTGTCTAAGGCGGGGCCGTCATTATCTCTAGGGAACCGCATTTCGGCGCGGCTGGGCGGCTTCGACCAGGGCCGCCGCCGCGCCAAACGAGGAAGGGCCTGACCTTGAATTTCAGCAAGAACCTGGCGCTGTGGGTCATCATCGCCCTGTTGCTGGTGATGCTCTTCAACCTGTTCCAGACCAACTCGCCCCAGCGCGGCGTTGGCCAGACCGCCTTCTCGGACTTCATGAGCGAGGTGGATCGCGGGCAGGTGGCAGACGTGACGATCCAGGGCTACACCGTCACCGGCCATTTCGCCGACGGACGCCCGTTCAGCACCTACCTGCCGCCGGAAGCCAATATCGTGCCCAAGCTGCGCGAAACCGGCGTCCGCGTGTCGGCGGTGCCCCCGGCCGACGACCAGCCCACCCTGTGGGGAGTGCTGGTGTCGTGGTTCCCCATGCTGCTGCTGATCGGCGTGTGGATCTTCTTCATGCGCCAGATGCAGTCGGGCGGCGGCAAGGCCATGGGCTTCGGCAAGTCCCGCGCCCGCCTGCTGACCGAGAAGACCGGCCGCGTCACCTTCGAGGACGTGGCGGGCATCGACGAGGCCAAGGGCGAACTGGAAGAGATCGTCGAGTTCCTCAAGGACCCGCAGAAGTTCCAGCGCCTGGGCGGCAAGATCCCCAAGGGCTGCCTGCTGGTCGGCCCGCCCGGTACCGGCAAGACCCTGCTGGCCCGCGCCATCGCCGGTGAAGCCAACGTGCCGTTCTTCACCATCTCGGGTTCCGACTTCGTGGAAATGTTCGTGGGCGTCGGCGCCAGCCGCGTGCGCGACATGTTCGAACAGGGCAAGAAGAACGCCCCCTGCATCATCTTCATCGACGAAATCGACGCCGTCGGCCGCCATCGCGGCGCCGGTCTGGGCGGCGGCAACGATGAACGCGAGCAGACCCTCAACCAGTTGCTGGTCGAGATGGACGGCTTCGAATCCAACGAAGGCGTGATCCTGATCGCCGCCACCAACCGTCCCGACGTGCTGGACCCGGCGCTGCTGCGTCCCGGCCGCTTCGACCGTCAGGTGGTGGTGCCCAATCCGGACATCCTGGGCCGCGAGAAGATCCTGAAGGTCCATATGCGCAAGGTGCCGCTGGCCCCCGACGTGGAACCCAAGATCATCGCGCGCGGCACCCCCGGTTTCTCGGGCGCCGATCTGTCCAATCTGGTCAACGAGGCCGCCCTGCTGGCCGCCCGCGCCGGCAAGCGCGTGGTGACGATGACCGAGTTCGAGGCCGCCAAGGACAAGGTGATGATGGGCGCCGAGCGCCGGTCCATGGTGATGAGCGAGGCCGAGAAGGAGGCCACCGCCTATCACGAGGCCGGGCACGCCGTGGTCAACCTGCACATGCCCCATTCCGATCCGCTGCACAAGGTGACGATCATCCCGCGCGGCCGCGCGCTGGGCGTCACCATGTCGTTGCCGGAACGGGATCGTCTGTCCTATTCCAAGAAGTTCTTCGAGGCCCGCATCGCCGTCTGCTTCGGCGGCCGCGTCGCCGAGCAGATCATCTATGGCGAGGACCACCTGAACTCGGGCGCCTCCAACGACATCATGCAGGCCACCAACATGGCCAAGAAGATGGTCACGGAATTCGGCTTCTCGGAAAAGCTCGGCCCGCTGCGCTACACCGACAACCAGGAAGAAGTGTTCCTGGGCCATTCGGTGACGCAGCAGAAGAACATGTCGGACAACACCGCCATGCTGATCGATGCCGAGGTTCGCCGCTTCGTCGAGGACGGCGAGCGCAAGGCCCGCCAGATCCTGACCGAGCACAAGCACGAACTGGAGGCCATCACCCGCGGCCTGCTGGAATACGAAACCCTGTCGCGCGAGGACATCGACACCTTGCTGCGCGGCGAACCCCTGGTGCGCGATGGCGGTTACGCCAAGGCATCAGACACGCCGCGCCGTTCGTCGGTGCCCACCTCGGGTCCGGTCGGCGGCGACGCCGAGCCGCAGCCGGGGCAGTAAATCTGGTGTTTACCGGCACCCTCCCTCGCCTTGCGGCGGGGGAGGGTGTCTTATTTTCGGAGCCTGCATCATGACCGTCACCCCCGCCTTTCGCCGTGCCGCCGGGTTGCCGCGCGGCCTCGATTGGACCGCTGCGCCGCTGGACGGCCGCCTGTACCTGTTGCCCGCCGGGATCGTGGCGGGCGAGGCGGCGGCGGCGGCGGTGGTGTCGGGCAATGGTTGGCCGATCGGCGATGGTGCCCTGGCCTTTACATCGGGCGCCGTGGTGCTGCGCGATGGCGCCACCGCCTGGGTCGCCACCGCGCCTTATGCCGAATTGGTGGAATGGTCGGAAGGCGAGGGCGAAGAAGTGGCCCGCCATCTCGGCCGTCTGGTGCGCCGTATCGGCGCCCGCCGCCAGCCCTGGGCCGGGCTGGATCTGGACCGGCCGCTGGTCATGGGCATCGTCAACACCACGCCCGACAGCTTTTCCGACGGCGGCAGGCATTTCGACCCGCAAACCGCCATCGCCAGCGCCTTGGACATGGTGGCGGCGGGGGCCGACATCGTCGATGTGGGCGGTGAATCCACCCGTCCCGGCGCCGCCCCGGTGATGCTGGACGAGGAACTGGCCCGCGTGCTGCCGGTGGTGCGTGCCCTGGCGCAAAAGGGCGTCGTGGTGTCCATCGACACCCGCCACGCCCCGGTGATGGAGGCGGCGGTGACGGCGGGCGCCCGCATCATCAACGACGTCACCGCCCTGGAAGGCGAGGGCAGCCTGGAAATTGCCGCCCGCACCGGCGCCGCCCTGTGCCTGATGCACATGCAGGGCAAGCCGCAGACCATGCAATCGGACCCCAGCTACGGCTGCGCGCCGCTGGACATCTACGATTACCTGGCCGACCGCATCCGCGCCTGCGAAGCGGCGGGCATCCCCGCCGCCCGCATCGCCAGCGACCCCGGCATCGGCTTTGGCAAGACCGCCTCGCACAATGCCCAGGTGATGGCGTCATTGGCCCTCTATCACGGCCTCGGTTGTCCCATCCTGTTGGGCGCCAGCCGCAAAAGCATGATCGCCGCCCTCAGCAACAACGAACCCCCCGACCAGCGCCTGCCCGGCACCCTGGCCGTGCATCTGGCCGCCCTGGATGCGGGCGCCCAGATCATCCGCGTCCACGACGTCCCCGAGACGGTGCAGGCGGTCAAGCTGTGGCGGGCGATGAAGGCGGCGGGGTGAGGTGGCCTCCAACCACCAACCGAACTGTCGGAACGGCCCAGCAGTAACACGGATAAACACGGATGCCCGCTAGCGCGGGCCACGGATGATGGGATGGCGGTCATCGTGTAGGGCCTCAATTCGGTAAAAGAAGCCCGCCATGAAACGAAATGCGCGGCGGGCAAACAGAAATCCGTGCCCATCCCACCCATCCTTGTTTATCCGTGTTACTGCTGGCTCGTTCCATAAGCGCGGACGATGGCCGAAAAGCCCATCATGGTCCCCGAAACGTCCTCCTCACGCCGCCGCCCGCGTCCGTTCCGGCCGCAGCCGCTCCAGCACGTTGCCGATCAGTTTCAGGCCGGTGCCGTCGCCCAGCGTCAGCAGGGATTCCGGGTGGAACTGTACCGCCGCCAGCGGCAGGGTGCGGTGTTCCACCGCCATGATCATGCCGTCGTCCAAATCCGCCGTGACCTCCAGGCAGGCGGGCAGGGTGGCGCGGTCGGCGTGCAGGCTGTGGTAGCGCCCGGCCCGGAATGTATGGGGCAGGCCGACGAACAGGGTGCCGCCATGGGTGCGCACCTGGGCGGGCTGGCCGTGGGCGGGGGTGCCCAGGTTCAGGCTGCCGCCGAAATGTTCGACCATGCCTTGCAGGCCCAGGCAGATGCCGAACACCGCCGCGCCGTGTTCCAGTGCGGCGGCGATGGTGTCGGACAGGGCGAAATCCTTGGGCCGTCCCGGGCCGGGTGACAGCACCACCAGATCGGGGCGGAAGGCGGTCAGGGCGGCGTGGGCGGCGGGTTGGCGCACCACCCGGGTTTCGGCGCCGAACTGGCGGAAGTAATCGGCCAGGGTGTGGACGAAACTGTCCTCGTGATCCACCACCAGCACCCGGCGTCCGGCATGGGGCAAGGCGGGGGCGGGGGTCGGCCGGGCGGCCGGGGCATCGTCCAGCGCCGCCAGCAGGGCCGACGCCTTCAATGCGCATTCCCGTTCCTCGGCATCCGGATCGCTATGGATCAGCAGGGTGGCGCCCGCCCGCATTTCGGCGATGCCGTCCTGCATGCGGATGGTGCGTAGCGTCAGGCCGGTATCCAGCCCGCCATTCACCAACACCGCGCCGAAGGCGCCACCGTACCACCGGCGCGGGCTGGTTTCGTGGTCCTCGATGAATTGCATGGCGGCCTTTTTCGGCGCCCCCGTCACCGTCACCGCCCAGGCATGGGCCAGAAAGGCGTCCAGTGCGTCCATGCCGGGGCGCAGGCGGCCCTCGACATGGTCCACGGTATGGATCAGCCGCGAATACATCTCGATCTGTCGCCGCCCGATCACCCGCACGCTGCCCGGCGCGCAGATGCGCGCCTTGTCGTTGCGGTCCACATCGGTGCACATGGTCAGTTCGGCGGTTTCCTTGGTATCGGACAACAGGCGCAGCACCGCGTCGGCATCGCCCAACGCGTCGCCGCCGCGCGCCGCCGTGCCCGAGATGGGGGCGGTTTCGACGCGGTCGGCCTCGACCCGCACGAACATTTCCGGGCTGGCCGACACCAGCACCTCGCCCGCGCCCAGATTGGCCAGCAGGCCATAGGGCGCCGGGTTCAGGCGGCGCAGGCGCTGGAACACCGCGCTGGGCGCCTGGGCGCAGGGGCGGGCAAAGGTCTGCGACGGCACCGCCTCGAACAGATCGCCGCGCCGAAAATACTCCAGGGCCGTTCGCACCACCCCCGCATAGGCCCCCGGTTCATGCGAATCCCCGGCCTCGGCACCGTTGCCGCGTCGCACCGGGGCGGTCCGCGCCTCGCGCCGCCGCCCGCAGGTGGTGGCGAAGCCCTTGCTGAATTCATAGCGGATGACATGGGCCGGGCCGCCCTCGGGGTCGGCCAGCAACAGGCGGTCGGGCAGGTACAGCACCATGTCGCGCTGGTCGGCGGGACGGCCCATGCGCACCTGGACCGGGTCCACCTGCTGGCCCAGATCGTAGCCGAAGGCGCCGTACAGCCCCAGATGGTCGTCGTCGTCGCTGGCCAACAGATCGCGCAGGGCGCGCACCACGTCCAGCGCCGAGGACCGGCGGGTGCGGTGCATCTCGTCCGCCGGTTCGCCGCTGTCGGCCACATGGCCGCGCAGCAGTTCGGGCGAGACCTGTTCCAGCCCCAGCGGCCCGGCCAGCAGCGGCAGCAATACCTCGCCGCGCCGGTTCAGCGCCTCGATCTCGATGTCGCGGCCGCGCGCCACCACCATCAGCGGCGGCACGTCGAAGCCGATGGCGCGCGGGCGGTAGCGCCCGGCCACCGTGACGTCGCACACCATCAGCATGCCGTGGCCTTCATCCAGCCGGGCGGCCAGATCGGCGATGGCGGCGGGGCCGTCGGGCAGGGTATGGACGGCGCGGTCCACGGTCAGGCCGCCTTGGGTCAGGAAATGGCCGGGGGCCGGGGCGAAGCGGGAAATCATGATGTCTCTCTCCTGGTGTCACCGCCAGGGGGAGGACCGGACTCGCTGCGAGGGGGAGAAAATACGAAAGCCGCCCGGTTCCCCGTGGCGGCCTTGATGCTGTGTCCGTTTCAGACGTGAAGACAGGTGCGGCCGCCGGTTATGCGAACCACCACCAATACTGCGCCTGGGGGACGAATTTCGTATTCATGGGCGGCATGCTGCGCCCATGACGCGGGTGTTGTCAATCACCTCCTCAACACTTCCACCAGCGGCGTCGGTTTGACCGCGCTGGGTTCCAGATAGGGGTTGCCCTGCACCAGCACGATGGCGGCGGTGGGACCGGCGGCGATGGCGAACAGCAGCACCGCCAGCAATTCCGCCTTGGGCGTGTCGATGTAGACCATGGAGATGGACACCATCGTCACCAGCCCCAGAAAGGCCATGCCCAGCCATTTCAACGGGTTGACGTGGGTCTGGCTGAGGGCCATGCGCTGTTCGCGGGCGGCGCGGATGGCCACCGCCTGCTCCAGCACCAGGGCATGGCTGGTGGCGTGCAGGGCGCGGGCGACGTCGGGGCCGGACAGCACTTCCATCAGGGCGGCCAGCGCCTCGGATGTTTCCGGGCTGCCGTGGCGGTCGGCCAGACGCGGCCATTCCACCTCGACCGACAGCCGCACATAGGTCTGCAACGCCTGGTCCACCTTGGCGCGGGTGGGCTCGGGCAGATGGCGCGACAGCGCCTCGATGCTGCGCAGCGCGCCCGCTTCCTGGAACACGGAATTGGTGGCGCGGTCGTGGGCGTTCCAGGTGTCGTTGGCCAGAAAGGCCAGGGTCAGCGCGAACAGCACGCCGATGACGTTGACGAAGGGCGGCGACAGGCCGCGCCATGCCCGGATGGCGGGCGCGAAGCGGGAATGGCCCAGCCAGAACCCGACGGCACAGGCGCCCAGCGTCCCGAACAGGGCCAGCGCCGCCAGCAGGTAATGGTCGTAGGTATGAAGCATGCGGGGGCGGTCCCTATGACGAAAGTCCGGATCGGCCCATGGTGCAGCAGCGGGTCGGGTGTTGCAAAGTGAAACAAAGCTTTACCGGCAACCCCCTTCCCATGACGGGGCCTCTCGCGCTATGCAATGCCCCTGTCAGAAACGTCTTACCTCAGGAACGACCCTCCGCATGACGCGCACGCTTTTCGGCACCGACGGCATCCGTGGCACCGCCAACCTGGACCCCATGACCGCCGAGATGGCGCTGAAGCTGGGCATGGCGGCGGGCACCCATTTCACCCGTGGCAACCATCGCCATGTGGTGGTGATCGGCAAGGATACCCGCCTGTCGGGCTATCTGCTGGAACCGGCGCTGACGGCGGGCTTCATTGCCGTGGGCATGGACGTGGTGCTGTTGGGGCCGTTGCCCACGCCGGCGGTGGCCATGCTGACGCGCTCGCTGCGCGCCGATCTGGGCGTGATGATCTCGGCCTCGCACAATCCCTATCAGGACAACGGCATCAAGCTGTTCGGCCCCGACGGCTTCAAGTTGTCGGACGAGGACGAGATCGAGATCGAACACAAGATGTTCAACGGTCTGGAATCCTATCGCGTCGGCTCGGACCATCTGGGCAAGGCCAAGCGCCTGGACGACGCGGTCGGCCGCTATATCGAATACGCCAAAAGCAGCTTTCCGCGCGGCCTGCGCCTGGACGGTCTGAAGATCGTGGTGGATTGCGCCAACGGCGCCGCCTACAAGGTCGCCCCCACCGTGTTGTGGGAATTGGGCGCCGAGGTGGTGCCGGTGGCGGTCAACCCCGACGGCTTCAACATCAACAAGGATTGCGGCTCGCTGCACACCGAGGCGCTGCGCACCCAGGTGGTGACGCACGGCGCCCATCTGGGCATCGCGCTGGACGGCGACGCCGACCGGGTGGTGCTGTGCGACGAACACGGCGTCATCATCGACGGCGACCAGGTCATGGGCCTGATCGGCGCCAGTTGGAAGCGGTCGGGTCTGCTGAAGGGCAACGCGGTGGTGGCGACCGTCATGTCCAACATGGGCCTGGAAAAGTTCCTGGCCGGGCAGGGCATCGACCTGCACCGCACCGGCGTCGGCGACCGCTATGTGCTGGAGCGCATGCGCAAGGACGGCTTCAACGTCGGCGGCGAACAATCGGGCCACATCATCCTGTCGGACCATTCCACCACCGGCGACGGTCTGGTGGCGGCGTTGCAGGTGCTGGCGGCCATCGTCGAATCGGGTAAGGCGGCGTCCGAGGTGCTGCACCTGTTCGACCCCTTCCCGCAGGTGCTGAAGAATGTGCGCGTGGCGGGCAAGCCCGAGGACGCCCTGGCCCAATCCAAGGTCAAGGCCGCCATCGCCGAGGGCGAGAACCGCCTGAAGGGCTCGGGCCGCGTGCTGATCCGCAAGTCGGGCACCGAGCCGCTGATCCGCGTCATGGCCGAGGGCGAGGACAAGAAGCTGGTGGAATCCGTGGTGGACGACATCGTCGCCACCATCAAGGACGTGGCGGCGTAAAAAGATAAAAGGATAACCACAGAGACACAGAGGCACAGAGAGGGCGTTCTGTGCGAAACCCTCTGTGTCTCTGTGTCTCTGTGGTTTATCTATCATGTCCATATCCCCGTGCTTGGAGGCTTGGGCATGAAAGGTCGCGTTCTCATCATCGCCGGGTCGGATTCCGGCGGCGGCGCCGGGATTCAGGCGGACATCAAGGCGGTTTCGGCGCTGAACGGCTATGCCGCCACCGCCATCACCGCCCTGACCGCCCAGAACACCCGGGGCGTGTTCGGCGTGCACGCGGTGCCGACCGAGTTCATCACCCAGCAGATGGAACTGGTGCTGACCGATATCGGCGCCGATTGCCTGAAGACCGGCATGCTGGCGACGGTCGCCATCATCGATTGCGTGGCCGATGCCATCGCCCGCTTCGCCCCGGACGTGCCGCTGGTGGTGGACCCGGTGATGGTGGCCAAGGGCGGCGCGCCGCTGCTGGCCGATGACGCGGCGCAGGCGCTGATCGAACGGCTGGTGCGCCGTGCCGCCGTCATCACCCCCAACATCCCCGAGGCCGAGGTGCTGCTGGGCCGTGCCATTCCCGATCTGCCCGCCATGGAACAGGCGGCGCGCGACCTGCTGGCCCTGGGGCCGCGGGCGGTGCTGCTGAAGGGCGGGCACATGGCGGGCGACGAATTGGTGGATGTGCTGGCCGAGCCGGGCAAGCTGACCGCCTTTGCCGGGACGCGCATCCACACCAGTTCGACCCATGGCACCGGCTGCACCCTGGCGTCCAGCATCGCCTGCGGTCTGGCCCAGGGGCTGGACCTGCACGACGCGGTGGCGCGCGGCCGCGCCTATGTGCGCAAGGCCATCGAGACGGCGCCCGGCCTGGGCCACGGTCATGGGCCGCTCAACCATCTGCACACCGTGTCGGAGTTCCGGGCATGAGCGGGTTTCCGTTCTGGCATGTGGATTCCTTTGCCGACGACGCGCCGTTCACCGGCAATCCGGCGGCGGTGGTGGTGCTGCCCCGCTGGGCCGAGGATGCCTGGATGCAGGCGGTGGCGGCCCAGAACGCCCTGTCGGAAACCGCCTTTCTGGTCAAGGAGGCTGACGGCTGGCGCATCCGCTGGTTCACCCCCAAGGTCGAGGTCGATCTGTGCGGCCACGCCACCCTGGCCGCGGCCTGGGTGGTGCTGAACCATGTGGAACCGGGCGAGCGCGTGGTGTTCGCCTCGAAAAGCGGCCCGCTGACCGTCACCCGCGACGGCGAGCGGCTGGTGCTGGATTTCCCGGCCAACCCGCCGCGCCCGACCGTGTTTCCCGAAGGTATCGAACAGATTTTGGCCAAGCCGGTGCGCGAGGTGCTGGCGACCCCGGACCATTTGCTGTGCGTGCTGGACAGCGCCGACGCGGTGGCGACGCTGGTGCCCGACATGGCCGGGGTGGCGCAATTACGCAAATGGGCGCTGATCGTCACGGCACCGGGCGGCGGCGAGGTGGATTTCGTCTCGCGTTTCTTCGCCCCGCGCAAGGGGGTGATCGAGGACCCGGTGACGGGCTCGGCCCATTGCGTGCTGACGCCGTTCTGGGCCAAGCGCCTGGGCAAGACGGTGCTGATGGCGCGGCAGGTGTCGCGGCGCGGCGGCACGCTGTGGCTGGAGCATCAGGGCGCGCGGGTGCTGATCGGCGGCCGGGTGCGGCCCTTCGTCCAGGGGCAATTGCTGGCATGAGGGCCTATGTCCTCAATCTGGCCCGCCGCCCCGAGCGGCTGAAGCGGTTCCTGGGCTGGAACGCCCGCCACGACCTGGACATGCAGGTGGTGGCGGCGGTGGACGGTCAGACGGTGGACCGCGCCGCCCTGGTGGCCGAAGGAATACTGGATGCCGAACACGATCAATTCACCGACGGCGCCCTGGGCAACGCCTTGTCCCATCGCGGGCAATGGCTGGACTGCATCGCCGAGGACCGGCCGCGCCTGATCCTTGAGGACGATTGCTGTCTGCGCGGCGACATCGCGCGCCAGATGCTGCTGGTCGGGCGCGCCCTGGCCGGGGCCGACCTGTTGTTCCTGGGCTACAACATGGACGCGCCGCTGGCGCTGCTGATGCCCGACGGGCTGGCGACCGAAACCAGCTTCATCGGGGCGGGCGCCGCCGCCGAGCGGTGCGACGCCTTTTGCGGCAGCGCCGCCCGCCGTCCCCATCCCGCCCTGCACCGGGCGCTGACGGTGTGGGGCACCATCGCCTATGGGGTGACGCCGCGCGGCGCCCGGCTGTTGCTGGAAAACTGTTTCCCGCTGTCCTCGGCCCACAGGGTGCGTCAGCACACCCGGCGGCGCGACGTGCGGGTGGCGGCCCTGGACGGCATGATCAATTGGGGTCTGGGGCGGGGGAAAATGCGCGCCCTGGCCTGTCTGCCGCCGCTGGCGATCAGTCCCAACGACCTGTCAGACGTCAGCTGAATTTCGACGTCTTCGTCTTCCCCTTCGCCCTGACCGGGGCGGGGAACCAGTCCAGCCGGGTTTCCGGCGGGAACACCGTCTGGCCCGCCGCCCAGTCTTCGGCCGCCTGGGGATTGTCGATCACCGCGCGCAGGGCGGGCATCAGTTCCAGTCCCGGGCAATCGCGCCCGGCGCGGATCAGCGGCAGCGCCAGCCCCTTCAGCGCGCCTTCGTAGATCATCTTGGGTTCAAGCTGGAATTCGGGCGACGGCGCCGGGCCGAAGGCGGGCAGACCCGCGTATTTGCCCATGCAATGGCGTTCGTCCACATGCCACAGCGACCGGCATTTCAGCGGCCGCACGTCATAGACCGAACAGGCGCCGTCCTTCAGGAAGGCGCAGGGCTGGCCCGGCCGCCATGCCGCCAGGGCGGCGCGGGCCTCGGGCCGGTCACGCAGGGCGCGGGCCATGGCCAAAACCTCGATCGCCGCCGCGCCCACCCGCTGGTGGCAGCACCAGCCGCAGCCCTTGCGGCAGGCGGCGGGGCGGGTGCCCAGGGCGAAGGCCGGGGTGGCGCGGATGGTGTCCCACAGGCGGTCGGCGCGCCGCCACGCCGTGACCGCCGCGTCCAGCAACGCCCCGGCGCCGTGCGGCAGCGCGGCATCGACGGCCGCGCGGGCGGCGTCGAACGCCGCCTGTTCCAACGGTGGCGGCGGCGGCCCCTTGGCGGGGGTGCGCAGGGCGGACAGGGCGGAGAATTCGGTCTGGCTCATGACGCCGCAGCTTACCACCGGCGATGGCGGTCGGGGAGGGGGCTTTCGACCTTGGAACCGCTCTCAAAGACCGCGCTTGCGCGCCCCCTGGGGCCTGCTACACTCGCGCCCGGGCCACGGCCCCCCAACGGGCCGCGTCCCTTCTGCGAGGGAGGGTTTCCTTATGAGTGAGCTTCAGCGGCCGAATGTTCGGCCCGCCAATCCCAATTTTTCCTCCGGTCCCTGTGCCAAGCGTCCCGGCTGGTCCGTTCAGGCCCTGTCCGATACGCCGGTGGGCCGTTCGCACCGTGCCAAGATCGGCAAGGCCAAGCTGGAGGAGGTGATCAACCGCACCCGCTCGGTGCTGGGCATTCCCGCCGATTACCGCATCGGCATCGTGCCCGCCTCCGACACCGGCGCCGTCGAAATGGCCATGTGGTCCCTGTTGGGCGCCCGCGGCATCGACATGCTGGCGTGGGAAAGCTTCGGCGAGGGCTGGGTGACGGACGTCACCAAGCAACTGAAGCTCGAGGACGTTCGCGTCTTCAAGGCGCCTTACGGCCAGTTGCCCGATTTGTCCCAGGTGGATTGCGACCGCGACGTGGTCTTCACCTGGAACGGCACCACCGGCGGCGTCCGCGTGCCCAATGGCGACTGGATCAAGTCCGACCGCCAGGGACTGACCATCTGCGACGCCACCTCGGCGGTGTTCGCCATGGACATGCCGTGGGACAAGCTGGACGTGGTCACGTGGTCCTGGCAAAAGGTTCTGGGCGGCGAGGGCGCGCACGGCATGCTGGTGCTGTCGCCGCGCGCGGTGGAACGCCTGGAAAGCTACAAGCCGGCGTGGCCGTTGCCCAAGATCTTCCGCATGACCAAGGGCGGCAAGCTGATCGAGGGTATCTTCAAGGGCGAAACCATCAACACGCCGTCGATGATCGCCGTCGAGGACCAGATCGACGCCCTGAAATGGTCGGAAGCCATCGGCGGCCTGCCCGCGCTGATCAAGCGGTCCGAGGCCAATCTGGCGGCGCTTCAGGCGTGGATCGACGCCTCCGACTGGGCGGCCAATCTGGCCACGGATGCCAAGGTGCGTTCGTGCACCTCCATCTGTCTGGTGATCAAGGCGCCGTTCTTCGCCAAGTTGTCCGCCGACGATCAGGCGGCGGCGGCCAAGAAGATCGTCTCGCTGCTGGACAAGGAAGGCGTGGCTTATGACATCGGCGCCTACCGCGATGCCCCCTCGGGCCTGCGCGTGTGGGGCGGCGCCACGGTCGAGACCTCGGACATCCAGGCGCTGACGCCCTGGCTGGACTGGGCCTTCGCCCAGGTCAAGGCCGAGTTCGAGCCCAAGGTTCAGTAAGACACACATACCATCCGGGACAGGGCGCCGGCCTTCGCGGTCGGCGCCCGCGTTCCCACGGGGGAAGGAGAAGTCATGCCCAAGGTTCTGATCAGCGATAAACTGAGCCCCGCCGCCGTCCAGATCTTCAAGGATCGCGGCATCGAAACCGACGTCAAGACCGGCCTCGCCCCCGACGAGCTGAAGGCCATCATCGGCCAGTACGATGGCCTGGCCATCCGTTCCAACACCAAGGTCACGGCCGACATCCTGGCCGCCGCCACCAATCTCAAGGTGGTCGGCCGCGCCGGTATCGGCGTCGACAACGTGGACGTCCCCGCCGCCACCGCGCGCGGCGTCGTCGTCATGAACACCCCGTTCGGCAATTCCGTCACCACCGCCGAACACGCCATCGCCATGATGTTCGCCCTGGCCCGCGACATTCCCCAGGCCAATGCCTCGACCCATGCGGGCAAGTGGGAAAAGTCCAAGTTCATGGGCGTCGAGCTGACCGGCAAGACGCTGGGCATCATCGGCTGCGGCAATATCGGCGCCATCGTCGCCGACCGCGCCCTGGGCCTGCGCATGAAGGTGGCGGCCTATGATCCCTTCCTGTCCGCCGAGCGCGCCAAGGATCTGACCATCGAAAAGGTCGATCTGGACACCCTGTTCGCGCGGGCCGATTTCATCACCCTGCACACGCCGCTGACCGAGGCGACCAAGAACGTCATCAACGCCGCCGCCATCGCCAAGATGAAGAAGGGCGTGCGCATCATCAACTGCGCCCGTGGCGGCCTGATCGTCGAGGAAGACCTGAAGGCGGCGCTGGACGCCGGTCAGGTGGCGGGCGCCGCCCTGGACGTGTTCAAGACCGAACCGGCCAAGGAAAACATCCTGTTCGGCCATGACAAGGTGGTGTGCACCCCGCATCTGGGCGCCTCGACCTCGGAAGCCCAGGAAAACGTCGCGTTGCAGGTGGCCGAGCAGATGGCCGATTATCTGCTGACCGGCGCCGTGGTCAACGCGCTGAACATGCCGTCGGTGTCGGCCGAGGACGCGCCCAAGCTGCGCCCCTATATGCAGTTGGCCGGACAATTGGGCAGCTTCGCCGGGCAATTGACCGAGCATGCGCTGAAAAGCGTTTCCATCGAGTATGAAGGCGCCGTCTCCGGGCTGAACACCAAGCCGCTGACCGCCATCATCCTGGAAGGGCTGCTGAAGCCCATGGTGGAATCGGTCAACATGGTCAACGCCCCGGTGATCGCCAAGGAACGCAACGTCGACGTCTCGGAAACCAAGACGGCGCGCGAGGGCGATTACCACACCCTGATCCGCGTCACCGTCACCACCGAGGTCCGCTCGCGGTCGGTGGCGGGCACCCTGTTCGGCGGCGACAAGCCGCGCGTGGTCGAGATCAAGGGCATTCCGATCGAGGCCGAACTGGGGCCGCACGTGCTGTACGTCACCAACCAGGACAAGCCGGGCTTCATCGGCGCCCTCGGCTCGCTGCTGGGCCAGCACGGCGTCAACATCGCCACCTTTCATCTGGGCCGCGCCGAGCCGGGCGGCGACGCCATCCTGCTGACCCAGGTGGATCAGCCGCTGACCGAAACCATCATCGAGGAAGTTCGGGCGCTGCCACAGGTGGTGCAGGCCAAGGCGCTTTCGTTCTAGGGCTGCAAGGATTGACAGAATCCTGCAAGGGGGCCGCGAGGCCCCCTTTTTTTGTGACAAGGAATGTCAGCGCCGAGTTGTTTTTGAGCTACATCAAATGCTAATACCTTTGAGCTAAGGTTTCCACCGTAAGAACGGTGGATAGGACGGGTATCAAGGGCAGGGGGGATTTGATGGCCATGGCCAACGCGGTGGCGAACCAAAGCTGCGCCGAGGACGAGATCCTGGCGGACCGTCTGGGCTATCTGGAACAGATGATCGACATGATCCTGGACGGGCGTTACCACTCGGTGCCCGAGGGTCAGTGTCGCCTGAGCCGCAAGCTCAAGGACATGGCCAACCGGTTGGAGACCCAGGCCCTGGGCCTGCTGAAGCAGAACGTCGCCATGTCGGTCAACATCAACGAGGCCGTCACCGAGACGGCGGCCATGATGCGCGACATCGGCGAGGTGGATCGCCGCAGCCAGACCATTGCCGCCGCGTCCGAGCAACTGGTGCACAGCGTCAACGAGATTTCCACCAGTTCCAACGGTGCCGCGTCCGAGGCCCGCTCGGCGCACGAGGCGGCGGTCGCCGGACAGAACGCCGCCGACCAGGCGGTGACGTCCATGTCCACCATCGCCGCCGCCGTCCAGGATGCCATGGCCAAGGTCGAGGCGCTGGCCCAGGCGTCGGCCCAGATCGGCGGCATCGTCAACCAGATCGAGGCCATCGCCAAGCAGACCAACCTGCTGGCCCTGAACGCCACCATCGAGGCGGCCCGCGCGGGCGAGGCGGGCAAGGGCTTCGCGGTCGTCGCGCACGAGGTCAAGGGGCTGGCCAACCAGACCGCCCGGGCCACCGTGGACATTCGCGGCCGCATCGACGGACTGCGCCAGGAAATGTCCGCCATCGTCCAAAGCATGGAGGAAGGCGCCCGCGCCGTGGAAAAGGGCCAGGACGTGGTGCTGTCCACCGGCGGCACCATGCGCCGGGTGGCCGATCAGGTGGCGCACGTCACCCAGAAGATGGGCGACATCGCCGCCATCCTGCACCAGCAGACCGCCGCCTCGGCCGAGGTGGCCGAGGGCGTGTCGGTCATCGCCCAGATGTCCACCCGCAACGTCGCCGCCATTTCCCGCATCGCCGACATCATGGACGATTCGTGCGGCGGCATCGCCAACGTGCTGCAAGAGATGGTCAAGCTGGACATCCCCGACGTCACCATCCACGTCGCCAAGTCCGACCACATGATCTGGCGCAAGCGTCTGGCCGACATGCTGGTGGGGCGCGCCAGCCTGAACCCGTCGGAACTGGCCGACCACACCTCGTGCCGCCTGGGCAAGTGGTGCGGCACCCTGACCGATCCGACCATCCTGAACCACCCCGCCTTCAAGGCCATGGAGGAACCGCATCGTCTGGTGCACCAGTACGGCATCGAGGCGGCCAAGCGGTACAAGGCGGGCGACCTGGCCGGGGCGGTGGAATGCGTCGCCCAGGCGGGCGAGGCGTCCAAGGGCGTGATGAGCGCCCTGGAGACGCTGGGCGAGCGGGGCCGTTTCTAGCGGGTCGCGCGACAGCCCGACGAACATTCCGTTTGCCCGGGGCGGGTAAACGCGATAAACCGGGCTGTTGCCGTCCTGCCCTTGTGGCGGGGTCACTCAGTTACGGTTCAGACGTCTTCTCATGAACGATTTCGCCAACCGGGCGCTGCTTCCCGCGGGCCTGCGCGACATTCTTCCCCTTGATGCCGAACACGAAGCCAGCGTGGTTTCGCGTCTGATGGCGCATTTCGCCGCCCAGGGCTATGAACGGGTCAAGCCGCCGCTGATCGAGTTCGAGGAAACCCTGCTGGCCGGGGCGGGCGCCGCCACCGCGTCGCAGTGCTTCCGCGTCATGGACCCGCACAGCCAGAAGATGATGGGCGTGCGCGCCGACATGACGCCGCAGGTGGCCCGCATCGCCACCACCCGGCTGGCCGGGGCGCAGCGGCCGCTGCGCCTGTCCTATGCCGGTCAGGTGCTGCGGGTGAAGGGGTCGCAATTGCGCCCCGAACGTCAGTTCGGACAGGCGGGGATCGAGCTGATCGGCCACGATTCCGCCGCCGCCGACGCCGAAGTGGCGGTGCTGGCGGGCGAGGCCCTGGCCGAATTGGGCGTGTCCGGCGTGTCCGTCGATTTGTCGCTGCCGACCCTGGTGCCGACCCTGCTGGACGAATTGAAGCTGTCGGCCGAGGATTCCCTGCGCGGCAGCCTGGACCACAAGGACGCCGCCGGTGTGGCCGCCCTGGGCGGCGACGCCGCGCCGGTGCTGTCGGCGCTGCTGTCGGCGGTCGGTCCGGCCGAACGGGCGCTGCCCATCCTGGCGG
>JAEXAH010000131.1 GCA_023458315.1 Pseudomonadota bacterium | reverse complement strand
CCCTGCTGCGAAAGGAGGCCGAGCGAACCGTACCTGGACTTTGGAGCCTCATCGGGCGGCTCGTCGATCTGTTCAAGCCCGCAGAATGCGCCAACTACTTCAAATCATGCGGCTATGAACCAAACTGCACGAAATTCGCTCTAATCCAGCTTCTTCCCCACCTCCTCGGCGGTCAGGTGCGTGTAGCGAAACAACATCCTGGCATCACGGTGCCCACTGATCAGCGCCACCTCGGGGATTGATAGCCCTTTCTCAAACAGCCGGGAGATGGCTTCGTGGCGTAGGTCATGAAAGTGCAGGTCTTCGATCTTCACCCGGCGCAGGAGCCGGTCCCATGCCAGCCTCACTGCGGTTTCCGTGTAGGGAAAGACCCGTGAATGTGTCCGGGGAAGGGACGCCAGAATGTCTCGGGCCTTGCTTGAAAGCGGAATGGTCCGTGGGTGGCCGTTCTTCGTCATGGGCAGGTGAGCCGTCCGCCTGCCCAAATCCACGTTGACCCACAACAGGGCGAGTATCTCCCCCTTCCTCATCGCCGTTTCAACCGCAAGGTCGACCATCGGCATCAGGTAGGTAGACTCGGAGCGGGCCATCCCCTCACGCAGCTTTTCGACTTCTTCCCTGCTGATCCGCCGGGTTCGCCCGAGCGGCATCCGAGGTTTCCGGAGCTTGTCCAGCGGGTTCTCCTTGAAGGGGAAGTCCCAGTCAATCGTGGCTGCTTTGATGACCAGGGAGAGCAGGTTGAGATCGTGGCGGACGGTCTGGGGGCCGACATCCTTGAGCCGCTGATCTCGAAATGATGCGAATACGCCCGAGGTCAGCTTGTCCAGGGTCAGATTGGCAATGTCGTGTTTGAGCAGCCGGTTCAGCCGAGAGGTTTCCATCCGATGACTGCGCTTCTGCGGGGTCACCTCGATCAGATAGCGATCCAGCAGTTCACGGAACTTGGTGCGGGCCATGATGCTGGCCTCGGGCGGTTCCTGCCCCAGATCAATGGTCGCTTCGATGGACCGTGCCCAGTGGACGGCATCTATATGGCGGGCGAACGAGCGCACCAGCGGTGTCACGCCTTTCCGGCGCACCTGGGCTTGCCATTTGCCGTCACGCTGTCGGATTGAAGCCATCGCCGCCACACATCCCCTGCCGGTGAGTGTGTCGGAAGTGACGGAAATGGTGGGTTCGCTGGGGTGGTTGCTTTCCGGAGGGCCAAGGACTACAATGCTAAGCCCTTGATTTTATTTCGCTTTTGGGAAGCTTCTGCTCTACCATTGAGCTACACCCGCGCGCCGTGGGGATTGTTATAGGCGGCGATGAGGAAAGGTGCAAGAGGGCGGGTGCGGTTACATTCGCCCTCTTGCGACATCGGGTCACTTGGCGCCGGGGACGCCCGAGGTGGTGGAGTGTTCGAAGTGCAGGGCCTCGCCGGGATGGGCCACGTCGTGGGCGGTGTGGGCGGCGCGGGCGGCTTCGGCGAAACCGGCCAGGATCAGCTTGAGCTTGCCGGGATAGGTGCAGATGTCACCGGCCGCCAGGATGCCAGGGGCGGTGGTGGCCATGGTGGCGGGGTCGACGGTGATCAGGTTGCGGTCCATGCCCAGGCCCCACTCGGCGATGGGGCCCAGTTCGGTGGCGAGGCCGAAGAACGGCAGCAGGGCATCGGCCTCCAGGCGGCGGGTCTGGCCGTCCAGGGTGGCGACCACCACCGCCGACAGCTTGCCGCCCTCGCCTTCCAGGCTGTGCAATTGATAGGGCACGACCAGCTCGATGGTTCCGGCATCGGCCAGCGCCTTGAGGCGCGCCTCGGATTCCGGGGCGGCGCGGAACTTGGGGCGGCGATGCACCACCATGATCTTTTCCGCCACCTCAGCCAGCGAGATCGCCCAATCCACCGCCGAATCGCCACCACCGGCGATGACCACGCGCTTGCCGCGGTAATCCTCGCGCCGGGTGACGAAATAGGCGACACCGGCGCCAGGGCCCTTGCCTTCATAAGCCTCGATGCCGTCCAGCGGCGGGCGGTTGGGGCCGAAGGCGCCACCCCCGGCGGCGACGATCACCGCCTTGGCGGTAATGACGGTGCCGTCAGACAGGGTGCAACGCCACGCCTCGCCCACCCGCTCCAGACCGGTCATCTGACGGCCCAGGTGATAGGTGGGGGCGAAGGGCGCTGCCTGTTCCTTCAGCCGCTCGATCAGATCGGCGGCCAGGATCGACGGATGGCCGGGCACGTCATAGATCGGCTTTTCCGGGTACAGCGCCGCGCATTGGCCGCCGACCGCGTCCAGGGCATCGACCACATGGCAGTTCAGCTTGACCATGCCGCATTCGAACACGGCGAACAGGCCCACCGGACCGGCCCCCACCACAACAATTTCGGTTTCGTAGTTCATCGTCTTTCTCGCAGCTCGGCTTACCAGCGGAAGGTGGGAATGGCGGCCAGGGGGCGTTCGCCGTGACGGGCGACCACTTGGCGCAGGGTGTCGGCATCGGCGGTGTCGCCGGGGCGGATACCCAGTTCGGCGGCGTGGATGCCCTGGGTGACGAACACCGCGCGCAGATTGGCGCCGTTGGCGCCCTTGACGTCGGTGTGCAGGGCGTCGCCCACCGCCAGCACGCGGTTGCGGGACAGGCCCAGCATTTCCAGCGCGGTGTCGTAGATGGCCGGGTCGGGCTTGCCGCGCATGGAGACCACGCCGCCCATTTCGGCATAGCGCGCCGCCAGCGCCCCGGCGCACACCACCGGCTGACCCTGGCGGATCACCACATGGTCGGGATTGGCGCAGATCATCGGCAGGTTGCGGGCCAGACCGGCCCGCATCTTGGGCACGTAATCCTCGACCGTCTCGGTCAAATCCCACGGCCCGGTGTTGAGGATGAAATCGGCGTGCTCGATGTCCACCGCCACCAGATCCAACCCGGCGAAGACGTTTTCGTCGCGCTCCGGCCCCATGTGATAGATCTGCCGCCCCAGCGCCGCATAGAACGGGTCGGTACGGCGGGCCAGTTCCATGTGCACCGCCTCGCCCGAGGACAGTACATGATCGTACAGGTCGCGGCCGATGCCCATGCGGGCCAGTTGCTCGACCAGGGCGTCGGCGCGGCGCGGCGCGTTGGACAACAGCAGGGTCTGCTTGCCCGCCGCCCGCAGCGCCACCAGGGTGTCGCGGGCGCCGGGATAGGCCTCGACCCCGTCATGGATGACGCCCCACAAATCCAGGATGAAGCCGTCGAAACCCGAGGCGACTTCGGACAGGCCGGTGATCTGACGGATCGGCATCATTTCCCCCGATGGTCGGCGCCGACGGCGTCGGCGATGCAGGCAAAGCCGTCGCGCTTCAGCAAGTCGATCAGTTCGCGGTTGATGCGCGTGACCAGACCGGTGCCCTGATAGACCAGCGCCGAATAGACCTGCACCAGCGAGGCACCGGCCTTGATCTTGGCATAGGCGTCGGCGCCGCTGGCGATGCCGCCGACCCCGACCAGCGGCAGGCGGCCTTCGGTCAGGCTGTACATGCGGCGCAGCACGGCGGTGGCGGCATCCAGCAGCGGCGCGCCGGACAGGCCGCCGGTTTCCTTGGCATGGGCCGAACGCAGGCTGTCCGGGCGGGCGATGGTGGTGTTGGAGACGATCAGGCCGTCCAGCGCCCCGCCCAGGGCAACGGCGGCGATGTCCGACAGATCCTCGTCATTGAGATCGGGGGCGATCTTCAACAGCAGCGGCGGCCGCTTGGCCCCTGCGGTCGCCTTGTCCAGGGCGGCGCGGGTGCGGCCCACCAGCCCCTCCAACTGGTCGCGGCCCTGCAACGCGCGCAGGCCGGGCGTGTTGGGCGACGACACGTTGATCACCATGTAATCGGCCAGCGGCCCCAGCCGCGCCGCGCCCTTTTCGTAATCGGACGCCGCATCCTCGGTGTCCTTGTTCTTGCCCAGATTGGCGCCGACGATGCCGATGCGGGCGCGGGCCTCCAGCCGGGCGGCCACCGCCTCGACGCCTTCGTTGTTGAAGCCCATGCGGTTGATCACCGCGCGGTCCTCGACCAGACGGAACATGCGCGGCTTGGGGTTGCCCGGCTGCGGCCGCGGCGTCACCGAGCCGATCTCGACGAAGCCGAAACCCTGGCGCAACATGGCGTCGGGCACTTCGGCGTTCTTGTCGAACCCGGCGGCCAGACCGACCGGGTTGGGGAAACGCAGCCCCCACAGCGCCACTTCCAGCGACGGCGCGGCGACGCGCGGCTGCGGCGGCACCAGGCCGGATTTCAGCGCCTTGACGGTCAGGCCATGGGCACATTCGGGATCGAACAGACGGACCAGCGGCCCGGCGAGCTTGAAGTAATCGAACACGGAATCAGTCCTCGAGCGGAGGGAAGACGTGGCGACCATCGCCGCCCAGCGGCAGGTCGTGAATTGCGGCAACCGCGCGCAGCGGCAGCGGGCCATAAAGATGCGGGAACAACTGGCCGCCGCGCGACGGCTCCCATTTCAGGGCTTCGCCCAGGGCGGCGGCCTCGACCGCCAGCAACAGCAGCCCGTCCTGCCCGGCGCGATGCTTGGCGGCGCTTTCCACCACCTGGGCAGCGGTGGAAAAATGGATGAAGCCGTCGGCGGCGTCCTGGGACGAACCCGCATAGGAGCCGACAGACTGGGCCGCCGCCCATTCGTCGCGGCGGCACATATGATAGATGGTCCGCCAACGCAGCAACGCGACAAGGTAATGGACGTCGGTCCATGGGTTATCGTGCCCTTGCCCCTTCAGCCAAACGGCATTGGTGCAGGCGTCCGCCGTTCGGGGAAGCAGCAGGGAAAACGGCAGCGACTTCCGCGACGCGTCATAGGTCGCATGGTGGCGCCGCACCAAATTGACGGCGTCCTCCTCGCACTGCACCGGCCCGGCGGATCGGCCCCAGTGCAGTGCCAGCCATACCTCGAAACAACGCACGGACAGGATCAATTCGATCCCGCGCTGGCTTGCCTTTTTCTTGGCGGCGGCCACGTCTGCCGGACTGGCGTCATCCACGTCGCAGACGCACCACAGGCGGTCGTAATCCTTGTCGGTCGCCGCCTTCTTACAGGTTTCATCCACGGCAACACGGGGGTTCCCGCCGCTGCGCACATAGAACGGCTTCAACACCAGCCCACGCGGCCCCAGGATGCGCCGCCAGCCGTCGAAATACTCGGCCTCGGTGCGCTCCCCGTCATAGGCGATGGCGATCACCGGTTTTCTATCACGTTTCTGCCGGACACGCGTCAAGCTGGACATGGTCAGGATAACCAGCTTTCGGGCAGGCCCAGGGCGGGAATGGCACCAAAGCGCCCACGCAAATAGCCGCGCTCGATGTTCTCGCCCTCGACCGGATCGAAATCCGTCAGCGGATACAGATGCGAGGCCCCGGCATCGTCCTTTTCCACGAACCACACCTGATCACGATGCAGCAAGGTCGGATCAAGCAGGTTGGTGTCGTGAGTGGAGAAGATAAGTTGAGCACCGTTGGGATTGGTATCCGCATTCTTGAACAGATCTACAACGAAATGGGCGAGATGGGGATGGATGCTGGCTTCGAGTTCATCGACGACGAGAGATAGGCCGTTTTCGAGCACCACCAGCAGCGTACTGGCCAAGCCGAATAAGTGCTGTGTACCGCGTGATTGCTCGAACAACGGCAAGCTTATCTCCTCACCGGCCTCATCACTAAATCCAAACAGAACCTCTTGGTTCAGGCCAAACACTCTGACCATCTCCTCCCTGCGGCCGTCCGCGATCACAGAGGAAAGCATGTCCAGTTTCCCGACCTCCCGTTCACGAACCTCAATACTTCGCAACCTAGGCTCAGCGCGACGCATGAGATCGATGATCTTGGCGGTCTTCTCCGGTTCCGTCTGAATAAACCTCGCGGTCGTAGCTGTTCCCATATGGGCTATCATGTCGCCGTCGGAGATAATCGCCAGTCTCATGCGGAACCATTTCTGAACCGCCAGACATTCCGGCTGGTCATCCTGTGCCGCTGCGGATAAGAACAAGCTGTTCCCGCGCGTCCGCCTTTCCATACTTCGCAAGCCACGGGCATCCACGGACAGCGCTTCGCCAGCCTTCACGTTGGTCACGGCTTTGCCATCCCCATCGGTCGAGGACGTCCGCGAAAACAATAGGCGTTCCCGCCCCACCGGAAAAAACGACAATCTCTCTTCCAGAAAAACATCGCCATCGGTAACGAATGAATAGGCGTGGCGCACACCCTCGACAACGAAATCGATGGAGAAGGAAGACGGTCGCGCTTCCGTCGCGAACTTGAACGGTACGCAACGTGTCCCACTTTCCGGCGCCCACGAGGTGTGGGACAGCACAACCGCTTCATGCACGTAACCCAGCGCCTTCAAGACATTGGTCTTGCCGCCGGCGTTCGGCCCGTACAGAGCAACAGCAGGCACCGCTAGAAAGGGCGATTTGCGGCCCTTCTCGTCGTGGCGCAACAAGGTTCGCGCGGGGAAACGATCCCCTTCGTCCGCGATCAGCGATAATTCGCAGCGATCGCGGAAAGACCGGTAATTGGTGGCCTCGAACCTCAGCAGCACCACACTTCTCCTGATCTGCCCCGGGTATGCCGGGATTTCTTTGCAGAGTACGGCGAAAAAGACAAGCGGGCCAGCGCGGCCTCGGTTTCGCTCACGGCCAGGGGCTCGCCCCGATGACTGGTTCGTGCAGGTGCAGCAGGGCGATGTAAAGCAGCACGCCGCCCAGCAGGCGCTTCCAGCCCATCTCGCGCAGGGCCAGCAGCGGGTTGCGGGTATAGGTGGTCAGGCGGGTCCATTCGGCATCGCCCAGCACGCGGCGGCGCTTGCGTTCCAGCATGGCGGGACCGGCGAGGGCCAGCAGCAGCAGCGGTGCGAACAGGATCAGGCCCGCCACGTCGCCGTTGGGCAGCATATGGGCGGCGGCCCACAGACCGGCGGCCCACAGGATGGGGTGGCGGGTCAGGCGCAGGATGCCGGGATGGGACGGGTCATAGCCGCGCCCGCCGGGGCCGATGGAAAAGGGATTGGCGGTGGTCAGGCCGACCACCGCCAGCAGACACACCACCGGCATGACCAGCGGCGGCACCCAGCGCATCCAGCTTTCCTGGCCCCACAGCGCCACCATGGGCGCGGCGCGGAAGGCGACGATCATCCACGCCAGCAGCAGCAGCGAGACGATGGAATAGGCGATGGTGAAGCCGCGCGGGCCACCCAGCCCGGCCTCGGCCCGGCGGCGAAAGCCGGGCCGGTTGGTCAGGCTGTGGCTGGCCAGGAACACCACCACCGCCAGCACCAGATGGCCGATGCCGCCGGACATATCCTCAAGCCCACGGATGGGCTTCGGGGATGTCCAGCTTGTGCAGACGGGCACAGGCGGTCAGGGTGTTGCGCAGCAGGCAGGCGATGGTCATGGGGCCGACGCCGCCGGGAACCGGGGTGATGGCGCCCGCCACCTGCACCGCCTCGGCGAAATTGACGTCGCCCACCAGCTTGGTCTTGCCCGGCTCGGCGCCCGGCACGCGGTTGATGCCGACGTCGATGACGGTGGCGCCCGGCTTGATCCAGTCGCCGCGCACCATTTCCGGCTGGCCGACGGCGGCGACCACGATGTCGGCGGCGCGCACTTCGGCGGGCAAATCCTTGGTGCGGGAATGGGCCACGGTGACGGTGCAGCTTTCGCGGATCAGCAGATGGGCCATGGGCTTGCCGACGATGTTCGATCGCCCGATCACCACCGCCTTGAGGCCCGCCAGCTTGCCCAGGGTATCCCGCAACAGCATCATGGAGCCCAGCGGCGTGCACGGGATCAGGCCGATGCCGCCCGAGGCCAGCATGCCGACGTTCCACGGGTGGAAGCCGTCCACATCCTTGTCGGGGCGGATGGCCTCGATCACCTTTTCGGCGTTGATGTGCTTGGGCAGCGGCAATTGCACCAGGATGCCATGCACCGCCGGATCGTCGTTCAGCCCTTCGATCAGGGTCAGCAGATCCTTTTCCGAGGTATCGGCGGGCAGCTTGTGCTCGAACGAATTCATGCCGGATTCCACGGTGCGCTTGTGCTTGTTGCGCACATAGACCTGGCTGGCCGGGTCCTCGCCCACCAGCACCACCGCCAGACCGGGCACCACATGGTGGTGGTCGCGCAATTCGTGAACGCGCGCGGTGATCTCGTCACGCAGCGTGGCCGAGAAAGCGTTGCCGTCGATCAGCTTTGCCTGGGTCATGTTCGCTTCGCCATCCATTGCTCGAGGCCGGCCAGGATGTCCCCCGGCTCGCCGGTGATGAAAAGAACCTTGCGGCGGTCGGTGGCGCCCTGGACGATCTCCATCGTCGATTTGGGCAACCGCCATTCCTTGCTCAACAACTTGATCAGCGCGGCATTGGCCTTGCCGTCCTCGGGCACTGCCGTCACCGACGCCTTCAACACCGTTCCGCCGTCGGCCTCGGGCGCCAGACCGTCGATGCGGTCGCGCGACGCCTTGGGCGTCAGCCGGATCTGCACGCGCACGCCACCAGCCACCGGGGCGGCGGCGGCGAAGGCGCTCACAGAGTGACCGCCACGCTCAGCAGGTTCTCGACCACCATCTGCACGAACAGGATGATCAGCCACAGCGCGATGGGCGACAAATCCACCGGGCCGAAATCGGGCAGGATGCGCCGGATCGGCCGCAGCGCGGGCTCGGTCAGCCGCGCCAGCACGTCGCCGATGGTGCGGACGGTGTGGTTGTAGGTGTTGATCACGCCAAAGGCTTGCAGCCAACTGAAGATCACCGTGGCCAGAACCACGTACCAGTAAATCTTGAGCGCGATCAGAACGACCGTGAACAGGGGCACGAGGATGACGCTCATCGGTCAGGAATCCCAGGATTGTTGCGCGCGGGCCAACCCTACCCACGCCGCGCCGCCTGCGCAAGAGGGGACGCCGATGCGGCGGCCACGAAACCATGCTTGACAGGGGGGTATCCCTCTGCCTATTTTCTGCGCCTCGCGTGGGGCCGTAGCTCAGATGGGAGAGCGCCGCAATCGCACTGCGGAGGTCAGGGGTTCGATTCCCCTCGGCTCCACCAACGCGTTTCGAAACCCCGGTGGCGACACCGGGGTTTTTCGCTGTCTGGGGGCCGCATGCTGCGCCCGTGGGATCTGAAGATCGCCCTTGACCGCGCGGCGCCGCTTTCGGTGCAGGCGCAGATCGTCCACGCCATCACCCGGGAAATCCATCGTGGCCGCCTGCGGCCGGGCACCGCCCTGCCCGGCAGCCGCGAACTGGCGGCGACGCTGGGGGTCAACCGCAAGACGGTGGTGCTGGCCTATGACGAACTGGTGGCCCAGGGCTGGCTGGTGGCCCAGGGCAAGCGCGGCACCTTCGTTTCCCCCACCCTGCCGCCGCTGCCGCCCGCCGCCGACGCGCGCCCGCCGCCCCGTCCCGCCGAGCCGCCGCCGCCCGCCCGCGACAGCATCGACTTCAAGGACGGCGTGCCCGATTCCCGGCTGATCCGCTTTGGCGATTTGTCGCGCGCCTTCCGCCACGCCCTGCTGGGCATGCGCGGCAACCGCCTGGGCTATGCCGACCCGCGCGGCACGCCGCCGTTGCGCCGCGCCCTGGCCGCCATGCTGGCCATGGAACGCGGGCTGGCGGTGGACGAGGATTCGCTGTGCGTGGTGCGCGGCAGCCAGATGGGCATCTTCCTGGCCGCCCGCCTGCTGCTGCGACCGGGCGACGTGGTGGTGACGGAACGGCTGAGCTATCCCCCGGCCCGCGCGGTGTTCCGGTCGTGCGGCGCCCAGGTGCTGAGCGTGGACACCGATTGCGACGGCCTGTGCACCGACCAGTTGGCGGCCCTGTGCCGAAGCCACGGGGTGCGGGCGGTCTACGTCACGCCCCACCACCATTATCCGACCACGGTGATGATGACGGCCGAGCGCCGCCTGAACCTGTTGCGACTGGCCGAGCGCCATGGCTTCGCCATCATCGAGGACGATTACGACCATGAATTCCACTACACCGGCACCCCGGTCATGCCGCTGGCCAGCCTGGATCGCGGCGGCCGCGTGGTCTATGTGGGGTCGTTGTCCAAGGTGCTGGCGCCCGGCTTGCGGGTCGGCTATCTGGCGGCGGCGCCCGACCTGGTCGACCGCTGCGCCGCCGACATCACCCTGATCGACCGCCAGGGCGACACCGTCACCGAAATGGCGGTGGCGGAATTGCTGAGCGGCGGTGAAATCCGCCGCCACGTCTGCCGCGCGCTCAAGGTCTACGCCGAACGCCGCGCCCTGCTGGACCGGCTGCTGCGCCGCCATCTGGGCGGCCATCTGACCTTTGCCCCGCCCGAGGGCGGGCTGGCGTTCTGGGCGCGGGTGATCGGCCCGCTGCACGCCGCCGAGATCGCCGCCCGCGCCGCCGCCGCCGGGGTCGGCCTGTTGCCCGGCGGCCATTTCGCCGATGACGGCGTCCCGGTCGAGGCGTTCCGCCTGGGCTTCGGCAACCTGGATTGCGACGAGATCGCCACCGGCATCGACCGCCTGCGCCGCGCCCTGGAAGGGTAATCGACCTGGACCATCCAGTCTTTGCAAACTGGATCACGTCAACGGTCCAGCGCAGGGATAGCCTCCGCCCATCCCCCATCGCGGAGCAAGCGTCCATGCCCCTGAACATTGTCGTGCTGCGCCATCTGGCGTTCGAGGATCTGGGAACCTTCGGCCCGGTGCTGGCCGGGGACGGACATCGCGTCACCCTGCTGGATTGCGGCCAGGACGATTTGTCCCCCGCCGCCGAGGCCGACCTGACCATCGTGCTGGGCGGGCCGGTCGGCGTCTATGAACGCGACCGCTACCCCTGGCTGGCGGACGAGATCGATCTGGTGGGGCGCCGCCTGCGGCAACGGCGCCCGACCCTGGGCCTGTGCCTGGGGGCGCAGATCATGGCCGCCGCCCTGGGCGCCCGCGTCCATCCCGGCGCCATGGGCAAGGAGATCGGCTTCGCCCCCATCACCCTGACCGCCGAGGGCGAGCAATCGCCGCTGCGCCATCTGTCGCCGTCGCGCGGCATGCCGCTGCACTGGCACGGCGACACCTTCGACCTGCCCGACGGTGCGGTGCTGCTGGCGGCCAGCGGCCGTTATCCCCATCAGGCTTTCGCCCTGGGCCGCCACGCCTTGGGCCTGCAATTCCACCCCGAGGCCGATTTCCAGCGCCTGGAGCAATGGCTGATCGGCCATGCGGGCGAGTTGCACGCCGCGGGCATCGATCCCGCCCTGCTGCGCCGCGACGCCCTGGTGCACGGCCCGGTGCTGGCACGGCAGGGCGCGCTGATGCTGCGGGAATGGCTGGCGGGCCTGCGGCCATGAGCGGCGCAATTCCCGTCCTGGCGGTGCTGACCGGCACTGTCGCCGCGCTGGGTCCGGCCCGCTCGGCCATCGCCAAGAGCCCGCGACCGGGACCGCTTTTCCTGGGCCGCGACGGCCTGGAGGGCGACCAATGCGGCGACACCCGGGTGCATGGCGGCACGGAAAAGGCGCTGCACCACTATCCCCAGGATCATTACGAGCCGTGGCGGCGCTGGCACCCGCCCGCCGCCGCCTTGCCCCGACCGGGGGCGTTCGGCGAGAACGTCTCGACCCTGGGCATGACCGAGGCCGAGGTGTGCGTGGGCGACATCTATCGCCTGGGTAAAGCCGTGGTGCAGGTCAGCCAGCCGCGCCAGCCGTGCTGGAAGCTGAACCTGCGCTTTTCCCATCCCGGCTTCGCCCGCTGGGTCCAGGATAGCGGCTGGACCGGCTGGTATTATCGCGTGTTGGAGGAAGGGGCCATCGCCCCGGGCGATGCCTTCGTGCTGGTGCAACGGCCGCCCGGCGCCTGGAATCTGGCGCGGCTGCTGTCGGCGTGGTACCGCACGCCGCTGGATGCAAGGCGGTTGGCGGCCATCGCCACCATGCCCGGCCTCAGCGAGAACTGGCGCCGCAATGCCGCCCGACGACTGGACAGCGGCGCGGTCGAGGATTGGGCGCCGCGCCTGGACACCCCGGCCTTTGCCAGAGGGCAGGAAGATTGACCCGAAGGCGTGCCGGGGAGTAACGTGCATTCCAGACCAACGTGAAGGGCGGACCGTATGGGGCCGCCCCTTTTCGTATGCCCGTACCATGGTGTTCCCCCGCCCATGTTGACCACCGCATCCGAGTTCTGGCGCCTGTCGCTACAGGCGCTGTCCAGCCGCAAACTGCGGCTGATGGTGTTTCCCGCCCTGCTGGCGGTCGCCCTGCTGCCGGTCCTGGCCGGGCCGGTGCCGCCGCTGGCCGATTTCGTCAATCATCTGGCGCGCATGCATGTGCTGGCGTGGCGCGATTCCGACCCGCTGCTGGCGGAATTGTACCGGGTCAACTGGGCGGTCATTCCCAACCTGATCATGGATGCGGTACTGCCGCCGCTGGTGCGGCTGGTCGGCATCTATCCCGCCGGGCAGTTGTTCGCGGCGCTGACCCTGTGCCTGCTGGCCACCGGGCCGATGATGGTGCACCGGGCGCTGTTCGGCCGCTTCTCGCCCCTGCCCATGGTGGCGGTGCTGTTCCTGTACAACGGCATGCTGCTGTTCGGGCTGATGAACTATCTGCTGGGCCTGGGCATCGCGCTGTGGGGGCTGGCGGGCTGGATCGCGCTGCGCGACCGCTCGCCGTGGCTGCGCCTGCCGCTGGCCACCGCCATCGTCACCGCCCTGTTCTTTTGCCACCTGTTCGATGTCGGCCTGTTCGGGCTGGCGGTCGGCAGTCTGGAATTGTGGCGCTGGAGCCGGACGCGGCCGCTACGCCCGGGCGCCATGGCGCGCGATGCCGCGCTGTTGCTGCTGCCCTTCGTGCCGGTGCCGCTGCTGATGCTGGCCAGCCCGACGCTGGGCCTGTCGTCCGAGGTGCTGTGGCTGCCCCAGGGCAAGATGGAGGGCATCACCGCCATCGTGCAATTGTACGGCGACGTCGCCGACCTGGGCTTCGCCGCCGCCCTGATCGCCGCCGCGCTGTGGCTGACCCGCCGCCGATTGCTGCGGCTGCATGCCGCCGGGTGGGTGCTGTTCGTGCTCAGCGCGGCGGTGTTCCTGGCCATGCCGCGCGTGCTGTTCGGGTCGTGGCTGGCCGACCAGCGCATGCCCATCGCCATCCTGTTCCTGCTGATCGGCTTTCTGCGTCCGGCCAGCGGCCGCGCCCTGGGACCGGCCTTTTACGCCCTGCTGATCGGCGCCACCCTGTTCCGCGTCGCCGACGTCCAGGCCCATTGGGGGCAATTGGGGCTGCGTTACGACGAATTCCGCGCCGCCAGCCGCCTGCTGCCGCCCGGCGCCTCGGTGCTGGTGGCCACCGCCGATCTGCCGTCGGGCACCGAAACCGGCAACCAAGCCATCAGCCACGCCGCCTGCGTCGCGGTGATCGAGCGCGACGCCCTGGTGTCCACCCTGTTCAGCGTGCCGGGCAAGCAGATCCTGGACATCGCCCCCGCCAAACGCTCGCTGGTGGATGCCGAGGACGGCGACCCGCCGACCATCAGCCAGATGCTGGCCGCCGCCGACGGCCCGGTGCCGGGCAAGCCGCGTTACTGGGACCGCTGGCCCGGCCGCTATGATTACGTGATGGTGCTGTACACACGGCGCGGCGACGACAGTCCCGACCCCGATGTGCTGCAATTGCGGACCGAGGGCGAGAACTTCCAGCTTTATCAAATCCGGAAGTAGAAAAGGTTCATCGCGGATTTGCGGGGCAGTGCTCGTCATGGCCGGGCTTGACCCGGCCATCCACGTTTGTCCGCGGGCATCTCAGCGGAAAGACGGGAACAGGCGGCGCCGCGTGGATGCCCGGATCAAGTCCGGGCATGACGGAAACGGCTGCTGGGCCAACAGACCCGCAAATCCGCGAAGACCCATAAAAAAAGGCGGCTTGGGAAACCAAGCCGCCTTTCTTGTTTCCCCGACGTCACCCGTGGATCTTCTCCAGGCTGGTGAAGTCCACGTGGTGGCCGTTGGTGAAATCGATGCTGCCATTGGCCGAGCCGTTGAACACCACCTGATCGCCGGTGACGCTGAACGGGCTGCCATGGCCGTCGACCAGGGTCTGGCTGTCGATGTTGATGACGCCGTGCAACCCGGTCGAGGCCGAGGCCAGATGGACCAGACCGTCGACGTTGTCCACGGTGAAGGTCCAGTCGTTGGGCTGGCTGCCCAGCATCAGCGTGTCGGCGCCGCCATTGCCGTTCACCGACCAGTCGATGCCCATCTGCACCTGCATGGAATCGGCGCCGTCCGAACCGTTCAGAACCGGCGTGGCATCCTGCCAATAGACCGAGCCATGCGCCTCGGCGGTCAGGGTCAGCGTGGATTCCACGCCGTTGCCGATCTCCAGCGTGCTGGTCAGCGGCAGGCTGGCGGCGTGGCTTTCATCGGACAGGGTGACGGCGAAGGTGCGGGTCCCGGTGCTCAGGCTGTCCGAGGTGTTGGACAACACCACCGACCGCGCCAGGTTTTCATAGACGTCGTGATCGGCCAGCCCGCTGAAGCTCAGGGTATGGCTGTCCTTGTCATAGGACACCACGATATCGGTGCCGCGCACCACCAATTGGCCGCCGGTGTTGAGGGCGATGTCATAGCCGTCCAGGCCCAGCGTGTCGCCCAATTGGGCGCCGGTCTGCAATTGCACGGTCATGCCGCTGAATCGCGTGCCGTCCACGTCGGCGAAATCCAGACCGGCCCCGGCCAGCACATGCAGCGGCGACGTCACCGTGTCGGCATCCACAACCTGGGTGGGATCGTCCAGGGTGGCGACCGGGGCGTCGTTGACCGCCGCCACGTTCAGCGTCACCTGTTCGCTGAGCGTGGTGGTCCCGGCGCTGGCGCTGACCGTCAGGATGGCGGTGCCGTTCCAGTCGTCGGGCAGGTCCACCCTAAGCCCGGACAATTGCCCGGCGGTCAGGGTGTCCAGGGCCACCGGATTGCCGTCGGCGTCGCGGAACACCGTGTTGGCGGGCATGCCGGTGATGGTGACGTGCAGATCGGGATCGGCCACCCCCGCCATGTCCAGGCCCAGGGCGACCGGGGCGGCATCCTCGGTGGTGGTGATGGTGGCGGCGGGCAGGACCAGCGCCCCGCTGCCCGAGAACGCCAGATCGCCCGCCGCCGCGCCGCCCAGCGTGGCGGTGCCGTTGACCGTCACGGTGATGCCGGTGCTGCTGCCGATGCTGGCGGCACCATCGGTGTCATAGGCGGTGAAGGTGACTTCGCGCGTTCCCGCCGCCAGGGTGCCGGTGCTGCTGGTGAACACCACGTGACGGGCCAGATCGGCATATTGCGCCGGGGTGGCGTCGCCGCTGAAGCTGAGGGTATGGGTCGCCGCGTTGTAGCTGATGGCGACCACCGCGCCGCCGCTGAGGGTGGCGATCAGCGACCCGTTCTCGGCCAGGGTGACGGGCAGACCGGTCAGCGACAGGCTGTCGGCGGCGGTCAGGCCGCTGCCGCCGCTGATGCGGACGTCCAGGCCAGACAGGACACCGGCGCCGGTGAAGTCCACATCCGTCACCGTCAGGCTGTCGGCGGCCTTCAGCAAGGTGATGGGCGCGGTGTGGGCGCCGGCCTCGATGCCGATGCCGCCGCTGACCACACTCATCACCGGGGCGTCGTTGACCGCGTCCACGGTGACGTTGATCACCTTGGTCTGGGACACCGCCGAGCCACCGGTCTTTTCCGTGGCGCTGGCGACCACGTTCAGGTCGAAGCTGCCGTTGTAATTGTCCGGGGTCTTCACAGAAAGCTTGCCCAGGCTGAGGGCGGTCCCGGCCGAGATGGTCCAGGTGCCGTCCTGGCCGTGCACGTCCTGCCACACCGGATTGTCGTCGGTGCCGGTATTGACGCGGATGATGCTGCCCGCGGGGGCGCCGGTGATGGTCACGGACAGGGATTCCGACCCGTCCAGATCCTTGAGGTCCGCCCGCAGGTTCAGGCTGTGCTGGCCGTCCTCGTCGAAGCGGATGGCCGAGGCGGCGGACAGGTCCGGCGCATTGGCCACCGCCGCCAGGGTCAGGGTCAGCGGCAACGGATTGCTGGCCACCTGGGTCGCCACATTCCCGTCGGGGTCCAGGGTGAACGCCTGGGCGGTCAGGGTCCAACTGCCCGAGACATGGGTCGGACCGACCACGTACAGCACGCCGCCCGTGGCCAGCCCCAGCGCCATCACCTCGGCCGCCGAGAAGGTCCAGGTGCGGGTGCCGGTGGCGGCATCCAGCGTCCCGGCGCTGCCCACCGCGCCGCCCGCGCCGTTCTGGAAGACGCAGCCGTCGGGCACGCCCGAGACGGTGACGCTGGTGTCTTCGGTGAAGTCCAGCTTTTGCAGGCCCAGATCGATGGCGACCGCCTGATCTTCAAGGCCGCTGGCGTTGTTGGGATTCAGGCTGGCGCCGTCGGTGATGCCGTTGACCGTCACCGTGCAGGTGATCGAGGTCGAGGTCGGCTCGGCCACCCCTTTCTCGAACACATAGGTGGTGAAGGTCAGTTGCGGGTCCGCGGAATCGTCGCGCGGCGAGGTATAGGTGACGCCGTTCAGGGTGATGCCCTGCTCGGTGATGGTCAGGCTGGAGCGGTTCACCGTCCACGAATAGGTGGTGACGCCGTTGATCGTGGTCGGGCCGTTGTTGGTGGCCCCGGCGATGATCGCCCCGGCGGGCACGCCGCTGATCACCACCGACGCGGTTTCCGAACCCCAATCGCCGGTGCCCGCCAGATCCTGGTGGTTGATGGTCAGGTTCAGGGCGATGGGCCGGTCTTCGTTGCCGACCATGGTGCCGACGCTGTAGGTGGTCTGGTCGATCACCGGGCTGACGTCGAAGCGGACGGTCGAGGTCGAGCTTTCCACGTCGCTGCCGGTATCCTGCACCTGGGCGGTGAAGCCGATGCTGACCGAGCCCGCGAAATTGGCGGCGGGCACGAAATTCAGCCCGGCCAGGGTGAAACCGTGGCTGGCGCCGTTGGCGAAGGCGTCCATCTGCGCCGGGGTCAGGGTGATGGTGTAGGTGCCGGGCACCGCCCCCGCCGCCACCACCGCGCCGCTGGGCAAGGTGCCGGTTTCCAGGGTGCCGGGCAGGTGGCCGCCCACCGCGTCCACCTTCACGGTGATGGTGCCGTCGGCCAGGGTTTCCGAGAAGAACTGGGTTTCCTTGTCCGACACCGTCAGGGTGATGGGAATGGCCGCCGCGTCCTCGGTCGCCGTGCCGACGCTGGCGCTGATGGTGGCGCCGTCGGTTTCCGGGGTCACGGTGACGGGCAGATGGGCGATGCCGCCGCCCGCCAGACTGTAATGGCCGTGGCTGTCGGTGACGACGGCGCGCACGTCCAGCGACACGCCGGTTCCGGCGTAATCCTTGGGCGGGGTCAGGGTGACGTTGCCGCGCGCCGCATAGGGCACGGTATAGGTTTGCACGCCGCCCACATCGGACAGCAGATAGATGCCGCTGCCCGACAGGCTCCAGCCGCTGGGCACCTGCACCGCCAGGCTGACGCTGCCCACTTCGCCCAGGGCGGTGCCCGAGGCCGAGGTGGCGGTGACGGTGCCGTCGGCCGCCACCGCGAAGGTGGCGCCGCTGCCGTCCGAGACGGTGACGCCCAGGGCGGACAGGCTGAGCGAGGAATCCTCGGTCGTCGCCAGGGTGCCGGACACCGCCGCGCTCATGTTCAGTTCGGTGCCGCCGCCGCCACCACCACCGCCGGTTCCGTAATCGACGGTGACGGTGTTGGTGAAGGTCTTGGTGTTGCTGCCGCTGCCGTCCTGGTCGCGGTCGGTGACGACCGTCTTGATGGTCAGGGCCGAGGTTCCGGCGCCGCCATGATCCACCAGCACCACCTTGGACTGGCCGGTGGGCAGGGTCCAACTGCCGTCGCCGTTGTTGATGCCGCCTTGCACCACCACGCCGTTGGGCACGCCCGACACCACCACGTAGAAGCTTTCCGAACCGTCGGCATCGGTGGTGGCGATGCCGTTCTCGGCGATGATGGTGATGGTCTTGCCGTCACCGCCCGCCGTGTAGACGTGGCCGGGATCGGTCGAGGCGAAGGTCAGGCTGGGCGCGTCGGCGTCGGGGGTCAGGACGATGCTGGACGGCTTGCTGAAGGTTTTCTCCTCGGCGCCGTCCTTGACCGTCACCGACACCGTCACCGGCACGTCCCGCGACCAGTCCTCGGGCACGCCGTACAGGGTGAAGCCGGACAGGCTGACGCTGGCGCCTTCGGTCACGGACAGGCCGGTCAGGCGGATGACGTAATGGCCGTCCACCAGTTCGACGCCGTAATCGGCGCCGTTGGGGCCGGTGACGTGAATGCCGGTGGTGGTGCCGCCGTTGGCGGCGACCATGGCGTCCACGTTGACGCTGGCCGACAGGGCGGTGATGCGTTCGACGCCGCCGTCGCCCAGGGCCGACAGGGCGAGGGCGCCGTCGTTGACGCTGGCGTTGAGGCCGAAGGCCAGCCCGCCCCCGGCGCCGTAATGATCCTCCACATAGCTGCCGCTGACCCAGCCGCCGGGGGCGTCCACGTCGGGCCGCACCGTCACCGTCAGGGTCTTGTCATAGGCGGTGGCGGCGCCGTCCGCCTCGGTTTCGACCAGCCGCACCGACAGGTTGAAATCGCCGGAATAATTATGCGGCACCTGGACATAGACGTATTTCAGGTACTGGGACGGCACCGACCAGATGGGGGCGCCGCCGGAATCCTTGCCGGCATATTGCAGGGTCGAGGACAAATCCTGGATGCCCGCCTCGGTCTTGACCACCAGGGTGACGCCGGACGGCAGGCCCTGGATCACCGCGCTCAGGGTTTCCGAGCCGTCCACATCGTCGATGCGGTAATCGCCCAGGCCCAGGCTGACCAGATTGCCGTTGGCGTCCTCGGTGCCGCTGGCGGTCAAATTGCCGCTGGCGGCGTTCACCACGTTGCCCGCCGCATCCAGGATGGCGTCGTTCACGCCCTTGACGCTGACGTCCAGGGTGGTGGTGCGGGTGGCGGTGCTGGCCGCCGCCAGCCCCTCGGGATCGGTGTCGGTCGCGGTGGCGGTGACGGTCAGGGTATAGGTGCCGCTGGCGTCCTTGGGCGGGGTGAAGCGCAGGCTGCGCGCCTCGGCCGCCGAGCAGGTCAGCGCGGTGACGCCGTTGCCGAAGGTCACGCTGTGCACCACGCCGTCGGCGTCGGTATAGCTCAGCACGCCCTTGTCCGGCACGCCGGTGATGGTCACGGTCGCGGTTTCGTCGGCATCGGTGACGGCGGCGCGGATGTCCAGGGCGACCGTGGTGTCCTCGTCGGTGCGGGCGTTGACCACCATCAGCGTCGGCTGGTCGGCCACGGGGTCAAGCCGCACGTCGAAGGTCAGGGTCTTTTCCGCCGTGGCGGTGTCGATCTGATTGTCGGTGGCGGCGCGGCCGCCGGTCATGGGCGCCGTCTCGGTGGTCTTGGCCCAGAACTGGATGCCCGCCACGTCCACGTCGGAATTGGCGGGCGGCACCAGCGCCACGCTCAGGCCCGACCCGGTCTTGAAGAGGACGGGGTCGAGGACGAAGGTGAACCGGCCGTCGCCGTCGGGATCGGCGCCGACCAGCGCCACCTTGTTGCCCGCCGCGTCCACCGTCACCACGCCCCAACCGGTGGGCACCTGGCGCAGTTCGACGTTGCTGAGCACTTCCGAGCCGTCGCCATCCTTGAGCGCGGCGCCCAGATCCAGGCGGACGATGCCGCCGCTGCGGCCGTCCTCGGCATCGTGCACGGTGACGAGCCCGGCGCCGTCGGTGGTGGCGCCCGGCGCGCCGACGGTCAGCACCGGGGCGTCGGCCACCGCCGCCACCGTCAGGGTGGACAGGCTGCTGACCGTGGCGTAGCTGCTGGAATTGCCCGCTTCCGAAGTGGTGGCGCGGATGCGGTACTGGATGTCCAGGTCGGATTCGGCGGTGGGAACGAAGTTCAGGCCGTTCAGGGTATAGGTGCTGCCGGAATGGGCCAATTGCCCCACCGGCACCTTGAAGACGTGATAGGTCACGCCCTCGTAGGTTTCCACGCCCGCATCCACCATGCCGCCGCCCGCGAAGGTGATGGCGCCCGCGAAGGCGCCCGCGCCGTCGCTCTTGACCATGATCTCGACGAAGCCGCTCAGCACTTCCGAGCCGTCGGCGTCACGCAGGGTGATGGCCGGGGCGATGGGAATGCCCGCCGCATCCTCGCGGCCCGAGGCGGCGACCACGATGTCGGTGGTGTCGGCCTCGGGGGTGACGTGCAGATAGAACGACTTGGTGACGCCGGAGGCGGTGGCCGAGCGGGACAGATCCTGGTCGGTCAGCGCGTTGCTGGCGGCAATCGCCGAGGTGTTGGCCGCCGCGTCGCTTTCGGTGGCGATGGGGGTCAGGTCGAAGCGCAGCACGTCGTTGCCGTCGCGGCTGGCCCAATTGGCGATGCCGCCCACCGAGACGTTGCCGTCCACGATATCCTTGGCCGACACCGTCAGTTCGCCGCCCGCCGCCAGGGTGTGGGTGGTGGCGCCGACCTTGATGGTGCAGGCGTTGGGCACGGTGATCTTGAACGACAGGGTTTCCGAGCCGTCCTTGCTTTGCCAGCCATAGGCTTCGGCGATACGGCCGACGTAATCGTCGGAATCCTCGCCGGAATAGGCCTTGATGGCGTCCCGAAGGTTATACAACGCATCCTCGCCCACCGTTTCGGCGGTGGGAATGCTGGCGCCCTTCAGCACGTCCACCACCGGAATGTCGGCATCGGCGAACACGGTGACGCCCAAGGTGGTGGTGCGGGTGGCGGTGGCGGTCGCCACCTGGCCATCGGTGCCGTTTTCGGTGGCGGTCGCCGTCACCGTCAGCGGGAAGCTGAAATTCTGATCTTCCTTGATGGTCGCCAGACCGGTGATGCGCAGGTCGGAATCCTCCAGCCAGCCCTTCATCTGCTCGGTGCTGGCGGCGGGGCCGATCTTCCAGGTGTTGGCATCCACCTGCTCCAGCGGGATGCCGCCCGCCGATTCCAGAACCAGGCCGGTCGGCACGCCGGAAATGGTCACGGTCAGGGTTTCCGAACCGTCGGTGTCCACCAGCCCCACATTGGTCAGGTTGACGGCGATCCACTTGTCCTCGACGCCGACCGCGACCACGTCGAACACGCCGGGCTGGTCGGCCACCGCCGACACCGTCACCTGCACGGTGGCGGTGGCCTGGGCGGTGTCGTGGTAGGTCTGGTCATAGGCGGTGTCGCGCGCCGTCCCGGCATCGCGGTCCTTGACGATGGCGAACACCTTCAGCGTGAAATCGCCATCGGCATGGGCGTCGCTGTTGCGTGCCGAAACGTCCAGATTGCCGGCGGTGGTCAGGTTGGCGCTGACGTTGAAGCCGCTGTGCTTCACCCCCGCCGCGTCGGTGAATTCGACCCGTTGCAGGGCGTTGCCGTCCTTGTCGTACAGCGTGACCGAATCGGCGGCTTCCACATAGACGGTGCGGGTTTCGTTGTCGCCCGCCGCGGTGATGGCCGCCTTGACCGAGGACAGGCTGATCAGGGCGTCCTCGTTGCCGCTCAGGCTGGTCGGGCCGGAAATCACCGGGTCGAGCACGCCGATATCCACCTTGAGGGTGGACGGCGCCGACAGCGCCTTGTCGTTGTTCTCGGCCTCGACGGTCTGGGAATAGACCTTGAGCGACAGGTCGCTGGAATAGCCCTGCTTCAGTTGCAGCCGCAGGCTGGGCAGATCGTCCGCCGGAATCTTGTAGATGGGATTGGAGGTGCTGGCGGCCAGCCCCGATTCGGTGCCCGAGGTGATGGTGGTGACGTTGGTGCCGATGATCTTGCCCGCCGCGCTGGGCAGGTTCGTCACCAGGACGTACAGGGTTTCCGAACCGTCGGCATCGGCGCTGGCGGTCGGCGTGATGTTCAGCGCCAGAGTCTTGACGCCCGAGGCGCTTTCCCAGGTGGCGGTGTCGGCGGTGACGATGGTCGGGGCGTCGGCCACCGCCTGCACGGTGATGGTCTGGTTGCTGACGCTCTTGGTCGCCGTCACCCCGGAATTGGTGTCCTGGAACTCCACCGCCAGATTGAACTTGGGGTCGGCGGCGTTGTTGGCCTGGGGACGGAACACCAGCCCGGTCAGGGTGAAGGCGCTGTTGTCGGTGGTGGCGAAACTGCCCGCCGGAATGGTCCAGGTATAGGTGCCCGCGCCGTCATGGGTCGGCACGATGGCGGTGCCGTTGTATTCCAGCACACCGGCGATCATGTTGGCATCGGCCGAGGTGATGGTGACAAGGCCGGTCGGCCGTTCCGAATGGTCGGCATCGGTCAGGGTCAGGGTCGGCGTCACCGCGATGCCCGCGCCGCTGGCGCCCGAGGCATGGTTCGAGCCGTTGGCCAGACCGTCCTCGTAGCCGCTGGCGCTGACCGTCAGGCTGGCGGAACCCAGATCGGCCACCGGATTGACGGCGATGGTCAGGGTGGCGGGGTCGCTGAGCGCGACGCCGGTCCGGGTCAGGTCGGCGGGCAGGCCGCCCGCCAGGGCGTCGTCGGCGGCGCCCCGGGCTTCGGTGGCGACGGCGACGATCTTGAAGGTCAGGTTGGGCGCGGCATCACTGCTGGCCCAATCGGCCACGCCGCCCACCCGCACCTTGCCCGAGGCGAGGTCGGCGGCGCTGACCTCGATGGTGGTGCCCTTGGCGAAATTCTGGACGGTGGTGCCGCCGTCCAGGGTGATGCGCGAATCCTGGTCGGCGGTGATGCGATAGGTGATGGTTTCCGAACCATCCTTCGAGGCGGATTCGCCCTGGACGCTGTCCGTCTCGCCCGCCGTGCCGGTGGCCGCCTTGTGGCTGCCGACGAAGCCGTCGCTGAAGGTGCCCGTCACCGATTGCGCCAGGCTGAACAGCCCGTCCTCGGCGATGGTCTGGGTGTCCTTGACCACCGACACCACCGGCTTGTCGGCGTCGGACAACACCTTCACGTTGACCACCTGCTCGGTATAGGCGGTGGCGGTGCCGACCTGGGCGCCGGTTTCCGTTTCCGTGGCGGTGGCGCGCACGGTGATGTTGAAATCCGCGTCGCTGTTGGCGGGCAGTCCGGTCATGCGCAGGTTGGACAACAGCGTCCGCATGGAATCGCTGTCGCCCACCGGGCCGAAGGTCCAGGTGGTGGTGCCGTCGGCGGCGGTGGCCCCCATGGTTCCGGCGCTCAGCATCACGCCCGCCGGCACGCCCGACACGGTGACGGTCAGGGTTTCCGAGCCATCGGCATCCACCAGGGCCGGATTGATGGTCAGGGCCACGCCCTTGTCCTCGACGCCGATGGCGCTGGCGGTCAGAACCGGGGCGTCGGCGTTGGCGACCACGGTGACGTGGACGCTTTCCACCTTTTCCGTGATGTCGTTATAGGTCTGGCCATAGGGCGTGTTGCGATCGACGCCGCCCGCGTCGGCGCTGGCATCGGCATCATTGTCGGCCACCACCGAACGCAGGGTGAAGTCGATGTCGGTGGCCTTGTGGGCGGCGTCCCACTTCAGATAGACGCCCGACAATTCGCCGTTGGCGCCGCGCAGGGCGGTGACGTCGTAGCCGTTATGGGACGCGCCCGACGCGTCCTTGTAGCTGGTGGGGGTCAGCGCCACATGGGCGCCGTCCACCAGCTTGTACAGGGTGGCGCCGGTCGGCAGATCCTCGATATAGACCGCGATGCCGTCGGTGGCGTCGCCCGCCGCGCGGCTGGTGCTCAGGCTGCTCAGTTGGATATAGGAATCCTCGGCCCCCGACACGGCGTTCGCGCCGGTGATGGTGGGCGCCAGCACGCCGATATCCACGTTCAGGGTGGTCGGCCCCGTCACCGCCACGTCGCCGCCGCGCGTTTCGACGCTTTCGGCGTAGACCTTGAGCTGCATGTCCTCGGAATAGCCCTGGGCGACCTGAAGCTTCAGGTTGGTCAACTGGTCGGCGGTCAGCTTGTAGACCGGATTGGCCGCCGAACCGGGAATGGTGACGCCGCCGATGGTGACGTCGGCGGTGGACACCGAGGAATAGGCCGACAGCGTCGCCGCGCCCTGGGGAATGCCGGTGACGTAGACGTACAGGGTTTCCGAGCCGTCGCCGTCGGTCAGCGCCGCGTTGATGCCGAGCGCGATGTCGGACGTGCCCGAGGCGGATTCCCAGCCGCCCGCCGCCACCGTGGACAGGGTCGGGGCATCGGCCACCGCCTGCACAATGATGGTCTGGTCCTGCACCTGGATGGTGGCGGTGGTGCCGCCGTTGGTGTCCTGGAACTGCACCGCCAGGTCATATTTGGGATCGGCATCGCTGTTGGCGGCCGGACGGAACACCAGCCCCGACAGGGTGAAGCTGGCGTTGTCGGCAGTGGCGAAGCTGGCGCCGCTGATGGTCCAGGTGGTCTTGCCCGCGGCATCGGTGGTCGGGGTGACGGCCACGCCGTTGTATTCCAGCGTGCCGCCGGTCATGGCCGGATCGGACGAGGTGATGGTGACAAGCCCGGTCGGCCGTTCCGAATGGTCGGCATCGGTCAGCACCAGGGTCGGCGTCACCGCGATGCCCGCGCCGCTGGCCCCGGCGGTGTGGTTGCCGGTGCCGGACAGGCCGTCCTCGTAGCCGCTGGCCACCACCGACAGGCGCGCGGTGGCGACGTCGGCCACCGGGTTGACGGCGATGGTCAGAATGGCCGGATCGCTTTCGCGCACCGTCTCGCGCGACAGGGCGGCGGTGGTTTCCTTGGAATCGTCGTTGGTCGCCTCGGTGGCGATGGTGACGACCTTGAAGGTCAGGGTCGGGGCGCCGGTGCTGCTGGCCCAATCGCTCGGGCCGCCCAACTGCACCTTGCCGTTGGCGATGTCGGCCGCCGACACGGTGATGCTTTCACCGTTGGCGAACACCCGCGAGGTGCTGCCGCCATCCAGCGAGATGCGCGCATCCTGGTTGGCGGTGATGCGGTAGGTGATGGTTTCCGAGCCATCCTGCGAGGTCGTGGCCCCCAGGGTGCTGCCCGTCTCGGCCGAGCCGCCGCTGACGGCGGCATGGTTGGTGGTGCCGTCGCTGAAGGTGCCGCCCACCGATTTGGACAGGTCGAACAAACCGTCCTCGTCGATGGTCTGGGTGTCCTTGACCACCGACACGATGGGCTTGTCGGCGTCGGACAGAATCTGGACGTCCAGATCCATGGTCCGCGACGCGGTGGCGGTGGCGACCTGACCGGCGCCGCTGGCGGTTTCGGTGGCGGTGGCGGTGATGGTCAGCCGGATGTCGGCATCGCTGTCGCCCTTGGCCCGCATCTGCAAGCCGGACAATTGCGCCGGGGTCAGGGTGTAGGTGATGGTGGCGCCGTCGGCGCTGGTGACGCCGGTATAGGGATGGGCGGTGTCGGTCTTGTCGGCCAGCAGGAACCCGGCCGGGCCGGTGATCTCGACCGTCAGCTTCTCGCTGCCGTCGGTGTCGATCAGGCCGGTGGTGACGTTCAGGTCGAACCACTTGTCCTCGACGCCGATGCCGCTGGCGCTCAGGCCGCTGGGGCCGTCGGCCACCGCCTGCACGGTGACGTGGACATTGGCGGTGGACTGGTTCCAGTCGGGGGCGGTGGCGTCGCCCAGCGCCGTCTCGCGCCCGGTGCCGATGTCGGTGTCATGCACCACGCCGCGCACGGTCAGATCCATGTCGGCATCGGACCGGCCATCGCTCCACCGCACCTGGGTATCGGACAGATGCCCGGTGACGTCATAACGGGTGACACCGCCGACTACGGTGGCGATGGGGGTGGTGCCGTCGGCGAAGCGGATCTGCGCGCCCGGCGGCAGATTCTCGATATAGACGGTCAGGGTTTCCTGGTCGCCCGCCAGATCGTGGTTGACGGTGCCGGTCAGCGACAGGGTGGACCACTGCCCCTCGAGCCCGCCGCCCGAACCGGACACGGTGGGGGCGACGATGCCCACGTCCACGTTGACGGTCTGGAAGCCGGTGACGGCGACCGAGCCGTTGCTGGGCTCGGTCGAGGTCGCCCACACGTCCAGTTGGAAATCGTGGCTGTCATTGGCCGCCGACTGCACCTTGAGCGACGCCAGTTGCGCCGAATTCACCACATAGGACCCGGCGGGAATGGTGGTGCCGCCGATGACCAGGGCGGAATCCAGGCGTTGGGTGATGGTCTGGCCGGTGGTGCCGTCCACCAGGGCGGCGCCATTGGGCAGGCGGTCGATATAGACGGTCTGGGTTTCGGCGGCGGTGGCGCCGGTGCCTTCGTTGCCGGTGTCGTTGTTGGTGACAGAGATGGACAGCGGGATCAGCGCGTCCTCCATGCCCGCCACGTCGCGCGCGGTCAGGCCGGGGGCGTCGGCCACCGCCTCGACATGCACCGTCAGAATCTGGCTGGTGCTGGCGCTGCCGCCCGACGATTCGCTGGCGGTGGCGGTCACGGTCAACGCCACGTCGCCGGAATAATTGTGCGGCTGGCGCAGATACAGATCCTTGATCTGGACCTGGGTGAACGACCAGGTGCCGCCGCCCGAGGAAATGCCCACGGCACGGCCGGTGGAATCGACAAAGCTGAACCCGGCGGGGACGTTGCCGATGGTGATGCCGGTGATGGATTCGTTGCCGCCGTCACGGTCGGCGGTGGCGATGGTGATGTCCAGGCGGGTATCGCGGTCCTCGGTGCCCGAGGCGGCGGCGGCCAGCACACTGGGGGCGTCGGCCACCTTGGGCGTCACCGGCTCGGTCGGTCCCTTGGCGGGCTCGGGTTCCTCGGCGGGCGGCGCCACCACCACCTCCGGTTCCGCCAGCACCGGCGCGGCGGCCGGGGCGGCCGGGGCCGGGGCGCCGTCGCCCTGGGGCGCGGCCGGGGCCGGTTGCAGCGGATCGCGCGTCACCAACTGGTCGGGCGCGGACGATTGCTGGCGCTCGGGCTGCGGCCGCGTCTCGGGCAGATCGGTGGCGGGCGGCGGGGTGAAGCCCGGCTGCACGGCGTCGAATTGCGCATCGACAGCGTTGTCGCGGAAGCTGGGCTGCACCGTATCGACAACGATGTTGTCGCTGGTGGGCACCGCCGCCTGTTCGCGGATGCCGCCCTGAACCATCTGTTCATAGGTGGAGCGTCCGGCGCTGACCACGTTGGCGTTGCCGGTGACGTCGTCGGGACGGGTGTCGCCGCTGTTGCCCAGCGACCGTTCATCGGCCTCGTCCAGAGACGGCGCCCCCTTGCCGTCCAGATGCAGCGCGTCCAGCGTTTGCAGGTTCTGGTCGGCGGCGTCGGTGACGCCCTCGGCGGCGTTGGTTTCAACCTGGTCAGCCATCGTATCCCTCCACTTCCCCTATATTTCCCGCCGAGGCGGGAAATCCCTCCCGGAACCTTGTTCTCAGCGTTCGTGGAACGCCTGCGCCACCGATGCGTGGATCGGCTTCAGCAGATATTGCAGCAGCGTTTTCTGGCCGGTGACGATGTCGGCCTGCACGGTCATGCCCGGCAGGATGGCGTTGCCCGCCGTCTGGTCGCCCACCCAGGGATGGGCCAGTTGCACCCAGCCCTTGTAGTAGGGCGTGTTGTCCTTCTCATCCAGGTAGGTGGTGGCCGACACCGATTTCAGGGTGCCGTTCACGCTGCCGTAACGGACGAAATCATAGGACGCCACCTTGATGATCACCCGCTGGCCGGGCGACAGATGGCCGATGTCGCGGGTGTTGATCTTGGTTTCCACCAGCAGATCGTCGTCGGTGGGGACGATCTCCATGATCTGGCCGCCCGCCGGAACCACCGCGCCCACGGTCTTGGCCTTGAGGTTCTGGACATAGCCGCGCACCGGCGCCACCACTTCAAGGCGGTTGACGCGGTCTTGCAGGCGGGCCACCGATTCCTCGACCTGCGACAATTCGGCGGTGACGGCGCCCAGATCCTTCAGCGCGTCCTGGCGCTGGTTGTTGTCCAGATCGGCCAGACGGCGTTCCAGTTCCTCGATGGCCTTGCCCGCCGTGCGCTGCTGGCCCTGAAGCCGCGATATCTCCGACTCGATGGCCGCCTTCTGCCGCAGCACGGCGAAGTAATCCACCTTGCTGGTATGGCCCGCTTTGTACAGGGTTTCGCGCATCACCGCCTCTTCCGCCACCAGCGAAAGCTGGTCGCGCACGGCGCGTTCCTGGGCGGCGGCGGCGGCGATTTCCTCGCGCTTCTGGCTCAACTGCTCCATCAGCACGTTGCCCTGGGACAGCCAGCGTTCGGTGTCGGCGCGCAGGATGTCGATCTGATCGACGGCCAGCCCCTGGTACTTGGCGGCGACCTTGCCGAAATCGGGCTTGCGGCCATCGACGAAGGCGCGCAGGCGTTCGGCCTTCAGCATCAGGCCGACGCGGCGGCTTTCGGCCTGTTCCATCTCGGCGGTGGCCTGGATCGGGTCCAGCCGCACCAGCACCTGCCCGGCCTGAACCATGGCGCGGTCTTCCACCAGGATCTCGCGCACGATGCCGCCTTCCAGATGCTGCACCACCTGCACCGAGCGGGCGGGCACCACCGAACCGAAGGTCGAGGCGACCTCGTCCATCTTCATCAGGGCGGCCCAGACCACGAAGCACAGCACCACGCCGGTGATCACCGCCACCGACAGCCGCGACACCGCCGACATGCCCGCTTCCTCGACGATGGCGAAATGCGCCAGATGACGCACCTGGCGCGAGGCTTTTTCCAGCTTCAGGGGATTGGCGGCGTGACTCATGCTTGACGGTCCATGTCTCTAGAAGAATCCGGCGGGCAGGCGGTCCAGCACCTGCTTGGCCGGACCGGCCATGCGCACCTGGCCCTGGTGCATCACCACGATCTTGTCGGCCAGCTTCAGGTGGCTGGGGCGATGCGTCACCAGCAGCACCGTGGAATGGCCGCGCATGCGTTCCAGCGTGACCATGAAATTGCGGTCGGCCATGAAATCCAGGCCCGAGGCCGGTTCGTCCATCAGGGTGATGGGCGCGCGCTTGAGATAGGCGCGGGCCAGGGACAGACGCTGGCGCAGGCTGGACGAGACGCGGTCGGTCTTGCCGTCGCCCAGCCGGGTTTCGAAGCCGCGCTCCAGCGCCTCGATCTCCTCCAGCACGCCCGCTTCCTGGCAGGCCCAGCGCAATTCCGCCTCGGTGGCGATGGGGCGCACCAGCCGCAGGTTCTGGGCGACGGTGCCGAAGAACATCTCGGGCTGTTGCGGCACATAGGCGATGGCCCGGCGCAATTCGATGGGGTCCAACTGACGGATGTCGATGTTGTCCAACTGCACCGCGCCGGTCTGCGGGCGGTACAGGCCCAGCACCAGCTTCAGCACCGTGGATTTGCCGCAGCCGTTGGGACCGATCAGCGCCACCACCTCGCCCGGTTCCACCTGGAACGACACGCCCAGCACCGCCGGGTCGGCGTCGGGGTGATAGCGCAGGGACACGTTGTTGAGGGTCAAGCGGCCGGACAGGCGCGGCTGCGACTGCACCGCCGGGGTGCCGACCCGTTCCGGCCGCACCTGCATCAGCCGGTTGATCTGGCCCACCGACGCCTGCACCCGCTCGATCTGCGAGAACAGCGAGAACGCGGTCTGAAGGGGACGCAAGATCCACCACACCATCATCATGGAGGCCATCAGCGCGCCGACGGTCATGGCGCCCTCCAGCACCCGCAGCACGCCCCAGCCCAGGGTCAGCAGGCCGGTCAGCACCACGATGGCCTGGGACATGGACGACACGATGGCCAGCGCCTGGGCGGCCTGATGGCTTTTCAGCCCGCCTTCGGCCGACAGGTCGCGGTAACGGTCGCGCCACACCTGCTCGGCGCCGCTTTCCTTGATGGCGCGCGGCTTGGACAGGGCTTCCACCAGGAATTCCTGACGGCGCGAGGCGGCACGGGTCGAGGCCACCACCCGGCGTTCCACCACCGGGCGGGCGAAATGGGCGATCAGCAGGAACACCACCAGCGCCGCGGCGGGCACCGCCACCAGCGGGCCGCTCAGCATGCCCATCACCACCAGGAAGATGATGACGAACGGCGCTTCGGCCAGGGTGGTGGCCAGCGGACCGGTGAAGAATTCGCGCACCAGTTCGAAATCGCGCAGCCGGGCGATCTGGGCGTTGGGATTGGCCAGTTCGGTATAGGGCGGCGCCAGCAGCAGCAGACGGCGGAAGATGGCCAGCCCCAGCAGATGGTCCAGCCGCGCGCCGATATAGGCGATCATGCGTGCCCGGATGTTGCGGATGGCGAAATCGCCCGCCACCGCCACCACCACACCGGCCAGCAGCGCCACCAGGATGCCGAACGCCCCGGTCGGCAGATACTTGTCGTAGATGGCCATGGTGAACAGCGGCGTCGCCAGCACCAGCAGGTTGGACGCCAGGCTGGCGAACAGCATCTGGCCGAACAGCGGCTTGAAGCGGTTCAGCACCATGCCGACGAAATTGCGCGGCGCTTCCTCCAGTTCCACCCGTTCGTCCTCGCCCAGACGGCGGAACAGGTAGACCCGGCCCGCATGGTCGGGCGGCGGAATGGTGACATAGGACCGCGAGGTGGAATCAAAGGCCACCAGCTTGCCCGGCTCGTCATCCGACGGCCGCACCAGCACCATGGCCATGGAAAATTCGCCTTCGGGCAGGAACAGGCAAGGCATCAGCCGCGGGTCCATGCGGCTGGGCCGCAATTCCTCGGACGTGCTGGCATAGCCCATGTTGGCCATGACGTTCAAAAGGTCGGTCAGGTCCAGGCTGTCGGCGAAATGCGGCAGCGATTCCGCCACATGCACCAGATCGCCGTCCCAATGCAGCGCCTGCAACAGCGGCAGGATGCAGGCGGCCAGGTCGGTGACGGCGCGGAAGCCGCCCAGCACGCCGGCGACGGCCTGCTGCTCGGTCAGTTCGGCCGATTGGGCGTTGGCGCCCCAGCCCAGCGGGACGGCGGGGCCGCACGGCGCGGTGGCGGCGGTGTTGGCGGGGGTCATTCCGCGGCCCTTCCCATGGCGACCGCCGGAGCGTCGGACGGCGCGGGCGCCGGGGCCTGCGGCGTCGGCGCCTTGGGCTCGAGCTGGCGGCCCTTCAGCACCAGCACGCGATCGGCCATCTTTTGCAGGCTGGGCCGCAACGTCACCAGGATCATGGTGCAATGACGGTCCAGGTTTTCCAGATAAGTGCGCAATTGTTCGTCGCCGGGGCCGTCCATGCTGGCGTTGGCCTCGTCGAACAGCACGATGCGCGGGCCGGGGGCCAGGGCGCGGACCACGGCGATGCGCTGGGTGACGCCGCGCGGCAACGCCTCGGTCGAGCCGTCGCCGACCCGGGTGTCGTAGCCGCCGGGCAAGCGATAGACCACTTCGTCCAGGCCCAGATTCTTGGCGATGGCCAGCGCCTGCTTGCGCAGATGCGGCCGGAACATGGTCAAATTGTCCAGGATGGTGCCGCGAAACATCTCGCTGTATTGCGGCACATAGGCCACCGGCCCGGCGCGCAGCGCCTCGGGGTCGTAGGAGGACACCGGGCGGCCGTCGATCAGCACCGTGCCGTCGCCGGTCGGCACCGCGCCCAGGATCATGCGCAGCAGGGTGGACTTGCCCGAGGCGTTGTCGCCCGCGATGGCGACGCGTTCGCCCGGCTTGACCTCCAGGTTCAGGCCGCGGAACAATTCGTCACCCTCGGCGCCGTAGCCGAAGGACACGTCGCGCAGGCTGACCGCCCCTTCCAACCGGATCGGCGTCTTTTGCTCGGGCCGCGCCTCGGCCGGCAGTTCCAGCACCGAGGCGAAGCGGTCGCGCATCAGTCGCGCCGTCTGGAACCGGGTCCACATGGCCACCGCCTTCTGCACCGGCTGCAACGCCCGGCCCGCCAGCAGGGTGCAGGCCGACAGACCGCCCACCGTCAGATGGCCGTTGACCACCAGCCAGCCGCCGCCCACCACCACCGCCAGGGTCAGAAGCTGCGAAAACGCCTGCCCCACCGCCAGCGCCTTGGAATTGCCCAGCACCACCTGGTGGTTGGCGCGGGCCACGCTTTCCTGAAGGCGGGCGTAACGCTGGATCATCTGGCCTTCCATGGCCATGGACTTGACGGCGTGGATGCCGTGGATGATCTCGATGTTGAAGTTCTGGCGGCGGTCGCGGACGGTGTTGAAATCGGTGATCGCCTTGCTGACCATGCGGGTCGAGAAATAGGCGAAGGCGACGAAGCCGACCAGCAGCGCCGTCGGCGCCAGCACCAGCCAGCCCGCCACATAGGCGATGGCCCCCAGATACAGGAACACGAACGGCAGGTCGCACAGCAGCAGCGTCCACTGCTCGGAAAACACCTCGCGCACGGTGGGCAGACCGGACAGCCGCTCGATCAGTTCACCCGCCCCGGTGCGCTCCAACTCGTCCGCCGGAGTCGACATGATGCGGCCGAACGCCTCACACCCGGCGCGGTGTTCGAACTTGACGCCCGCCCAGCCGACGATCTCGGACCGCGCCACGCGCAGCACCGCCTCGAGGATGACGGCGGTCGCCACCCCGGCCATGAGGATCAGCAAGGTTCCCTGGGAAGAGTTGGGAATGATGCGGTCGTAAATCTGAAGAAGAGCCAGGGGCAGGGCAAGCGCCAGCACGTTCAGCATCACCGAGGCGACACCGACATAGCCATTCACGCCCTTGACCACGGCCAGTTCCCGCAAACGGGAAAGGCCAGAAGAGTGGTCTTTCATTTCAACCCTGATAACTTTAGAATCAACTTAAGGACAGCCTTAAGCCAGATGGCATTATAGAACCCTGATCCTGCCCCCTAAACGGTTAATTTGTAAGAAATTGTGCGTTAGATTCTGTCACCGGACTGTGCGGACCGGCGTTACGCACAGTCAACGCGCCAAGGTTGTGGTCGTGAAAACCTTTTTTATTTCCTGTGTGAACGGATTGTAAAAGAATGCCGCCGACCACGCTTGGCCCCGGGCCAATCGACAGGTATGATCATTCCACCATCCCGCAGCGAACCACACGGTAGCGACCATGAAGACGCGTCTTCGCCAGGACCGCCGCTTCGACGACCGCCACCCCGGCACCGGCCTGGTGGCCACCGCCGAAGGCAACGAGCTTGAGGTTCTGGACATTTCCATCGGCGGCATGAAAATCCCGCTGCCCGTCGGCCGCCGCACCTGGCGCGGCCAGGTGATCGAGTTCGAGCTGCGTTCGACCCGCTGGCCGGAAATGCGCGTGGCGGCCGGACGCGGCGAGGTCCGCTTCGTCGGCGACGACTGGATGGCGCTGCAATTCGTCCGCCCGTCCTACGACCTGATGAAGCACGTCAGCCGCCACGTGGCCGGGCTGGTATGGGGCGATCAGCCCTACGGCTACTGACCAACGACAAAGGGCCGCCCCTGCCGGGGCGGCCCTTGGCGTTTGGCACTCATGGTGCCGGGGATCAGTTGGTCTTGGCGACCACGCCCGCATCGGCCTGAAGCTGCCCCACCTTCTTGCGCAGGGCGGCGATCAGTCCGGCGACGCCGCCATTGCCCTGGATCACCGAGGAATATTCCGAACGATGGGTCAGGGCCATGGACGCGCCCTCGACCTTGATGTCGAGAACCTTGAAGGTGTCGCCGCTTTTGCGGACGCGCCAGCCCACGGCGATGGGCTCCAGCTTTTCGCGCAGCATGCGCGAATCCACCAGGATATCCGCCTCGCCCTCGGCCTGCACGCCCAGGATTTCCAGGGTTTCGCCGGAATAATCCTTGAAGCGGCGGGTCCAGGTGTAAACCTGCACATCCTCGAACAGCGCCAGGAATTCCTGCTGCTGCTCGGGGGTGGCGGTCTTCCAGTGGCGGGCCAGCACCAGCTTGCCGATTTCCGGCAGATCGAAGGTGTCGACGAACAGGGTGCGGAAACGCTTGGCCCGTTCCTCGTCGTTCAGGCCCTTGACCGCCACGGTGTTCATGGCGTTGTCGGCCAGCTTCTGGATGAAGGCGCGGGCGTCGGCGGCGGTGTCGGCGCGGGCCGGGCCGCCGATGGCGGCCACAGAGGCAAAAGCGACGAAAGCGGCGATCACGAAACGGCGGGACAGCATGGAGCGATCAGTTTCCGTAAGACAGGCGCTGGATGTTGGGCGAGGGCGCGTCGGCGCCCGGACCGTTCTTGACATCGGCGGCGCGGCGCTGACGATAGAGCGAGCGCACGGCGGCATAGTAATCCACCGACGACTTCTCGATCTCGTCCAGGGTGTCGAGCAGGCTTTCGCGCTTGTCGACGCCCGACACACCGGTGCGGGTCCACATCACCCAATCGTTGCCGGTGTGGTCCATCCACAAATCGAAGGGATCGGCCAGCCATTCGATGGCCAGGCCGGTGGTGTCGCGCGGATTGCTCGGCCCCAGGATCGGCAGCACCAGATACGGCCCCTCGCCCACGCCCCAGACGGCGAAGGTCTGGCCGAAATCCTCGTCATGGTAGGGGATGCCACCCGGCGCGGCCACGTCGAACAGACCGCCGACACCGAAACCGGTATTGAAGGCGAAGCGCATCAGCGTCTGCATGGCGCGGTCGGGCTCGCCCTGCAACATGTCGTTGGCCAGGATGATCGGCGACCGCAGATTGTTCAGCAGGTCGCGCACACGCTCGCGGCCATAGGCCGGAACCACGTCGCGGTAGCCCTGGGCCAGCGGCTTGATCAGCGCCTTGTCCACGGCGGTGTTGAAATCGAAAATGGCGCGGTTCATGGGCTCGAGCGGGTCGTTGACCTGTTCGAACTCGGCCACGGCCTCCTTGTCGTCGGCGGGCGGCGGCGTGGCGCACCCGGCAACCAAGGCAACGGCGAACAGGGAAGCGGCGAACCGCGCGGCAATGGAGCGAGAGGAAATGCTGGTCATTCGCTTGTCTTGTCACCCTGTTGCGTCAAGGCCGGGACGGCCAGGACTATGCCCCCAAGAAAACAACGCCGCGCCCTCCGCGAAGAGTGCGCCGCACGTTTCGAGGTACCATACTCCCCGCGCAAACACCAGACGGCAGAATCTGCCCGGCCGGTTGCGGCGTCAGAATGTTGCATGAACGCAACACCTCGGACCGCACACTCGCACAAGCCCCTTCATATCCGCATAAAGATATGTTTATATGTTTAGGAACCTGATCGGGAGCGAGCCGGAGTGGATTCGGTACTGAGCGGATTGCGTGCGGCGGCGGAGCCGACCCGGCTGCGGCTGTTATGGCTGCTGGCCCAGGGCGACCTGACCGTCAGCGAGCTGACCCACATCCTGGGCCAGAGTCAGCCGCGCGTGTCGCGTCACCTCAAGCTGATGTGCGAGGCCGGGCTGCTGGACCGCTTCCCCGAGGGCGCCTGGGTGTTCTATCGCGTCGCCGCGCGCGGCCCCGGCGCCCGGCTGGCGCGGTCGCTGCTGGCGCTGCTGCCGTCCGACGACCCCACCCTGGCGCTGGACCAGCAGCGGCTGGACTCGGTGCGCGCCGCCCGCGCCGTGCAGGCCCAGGATTATTTCACCGCCAATGCCGAACGCTGGGACGAAATCCGCGGCCTGCATGTGGACGACGAAGAGGTCGAACGCGCCCTGGCCGCGCTGTTCGCCGCCCGCCGGGTGCGCGATCTGGTGGACATGGGCACCGGCACCGGCCGCATCCTGGAAGTGCTGGCCCCCCATGTGGAGTGCGGCATCGGCGTCGATCTGTCGCGCGAGATGCTGGCGGTGGCCCGCGCCAATCTGGAACGGGCCGGGCTGCGCCATTGCATGGTGCGCCAGGGCGACATCACCCAATTGCCGCTGCCCGCCGGATCGGCCGACGCCGTCACCATCCATCAGGTGCTGCATTACGCCCCCGACCCCGCCGCCGTGGTGGCCGAGGCGGCGCGGGTGCTGCAACCGGGCGGCCTGCTGGTCGTGGTCGATTTCGCGCCCCACCAGTTGGAAGTGCTGCGCGACGAACACGCCCACCGCCGCCTGGGCTTCACCGATGCCGAGGTGAGTGGCTGGCTGAAGGAAGCCGGGCTGAATCCCGGCCCCGTCACCCGCCTGCCCGGCGATCAATTGACCGTGGTATTGTGGACCGCCACCCGCGCCGTCCCCGCCCTTTCGTCCCAAAGTCCGTCCGTCACAGGAGCCCAAGCGTGAGCCCCCTTCCCATCGCCGCCGCCGCGTCGCGCCCCGTCACCGTGTCGTTCGAATTCTTCCCGCCCAAGACCGAGAAGATGCAGCAGACGCTGTGGGAGTGCATCAAGCGCCTGGAGCCGCTGGCCCCCAGCTTCGTGTCGGTGACATACGGCGCGGGCGGCACGACGCGCGAGCGCACCCACGACACCGTGGTCCGCATCGCCCGCGAAACCAGCCTGAAGCCCGCCGCGCATTTGACCTGCGTCGGCCATTCCCAGGGCGAGGTGGACGACATCGCCCGCCGCTATTGGGACGAGGGCATCCGCCACATCGTCGCCCTGCGCGGCGACGCCCCCGAGGGCAGCGGCAAGTACGTGCCCACCCCCGGCGGCTATGATTACGCCGTCGATCTGGTCAAGGGCCTGAAGCGCATCGCCGATTTCGAAATCTCGGTGGCCGCCTATCCCGAGATGCATCCCGACGCCCCCTCGGCAGGGTTCGACCTGGACAATCTGAAGGCCAAGGTGGATGCGGGCGCCACCCGCGCCATCAGCCAGTATTTCTTCGATGTGGACGTCTTCCGCCGCTTCCGCGACAAGGCCGCCGCCGCCGGGATCACCGTGCCGATCCTGCCCGGCATCCTGCCCGTGACCAATTTCGCCCAGGTGCAGAAGTTCAGCGCCGCCTGCGGCGCCAGCGTGCCGGACTGGATGGCCAAGCTGTTCGAGGGCCTGGACGACGACCCCGACACCCGCCGTCTGGTCGCCGCCACCGTGGCCGCCGAGCAATGCCGCGCCCTGGCCGCCGACGGCGTCAGCGATTTCCATTTCTACACCCTGAACCGCGCCGATCTGGCCTATGCCATTTCCCACATCCTGGGCGTGCGGCCGGTGAAGGGCGCGTAAATAAGGTTTAACCACAGAGGCACAGAGACACAGAGAGGACTTTCAAACGGCGCCGTAGCGCCATGACCGTCCACCACGGCACAACATCTCTGTGCCTCTGTGTCTCTGTGGTCAATTCACCATGGGCCGCATCGTCGCGGCCACCGAGGAAAGCACCATGACCAACATTCTCGACCATCTCCGCGACCGTGTTCTTCTGTGCGACGGCGGCACCGGCGCCTTGGTTCAGGCCATGAACCTGTCGGTGGAAAAGGATTTCCTGGGCCTGGAGAACTGCACCGAGATCCTGGTCAAGTCGCGCCCCGACGTCATCCGCTCGATCCACGAGCGCTATTTCGCGGCGGGCGCCGACATGGTCGAGGCCGACACCTTCGGCGGTTCGCCGGTGACGCTGGCGGAATTCGGCATCGCCGACCAGGCCTTCGACCTGAACAAGCGCGCCATCGAGGTCGCCTGGGAAGCCGCCGAACAGTTCAAGGGCGACGGCCGCACCCGCTTCGTGCTGGGCGCCATCGGTCCGGGCACCAAGCTGCCCTCGCTCGGCCATATCGGTTATGACGAGTTGGAGGCCGCCTATGTGATCCAGGCCCAGGGCCAGATCGCCGGTGGCGTCTCGGCCTTCCTGGTGGAAACCTGCCAGGACCCGTTGCAGGTCAAGGCCGCCGTCAACGGCTGCAAGATCGCCGCCGCCCAGGCGGGCAAGAATATTCCCATCCTGGTGCAGGTGACGGTGGAAACCACCGGCACCATGCTGGTGGGCGCCGATATCGGCGCCGCCGCCACCGTGGTGCGGTCGCTGGACGTGCCCTCGCTGGGCCTGAACTGCGCCGCCGGTCCGCGCGAGATGCTGGAACACGTCAAGTGGCTGGTGGAAAACTGGGACGGCTTCATCTCGTTGCAGCCCAATGCCGGTCTGCCGGAACTGGTGGACGGCCAGACCCGCTATCCGCTGCTGCCCGACGAACTGGCCACCTGGCATGAACGCTTCATCGGCATGGGCATCAATCTGATCGGCGGCTGCTGCGGCACCAACGTCCCGCACATCGCGGCGGCCAACCAGATGCTGCGCAAGCTGGCCCCGGCCGGGTCGCACCGTCCGAACCCGAAGGGCCGCACGGTTCATTGGGTGCCCGCGGTCGCCTCGCTTTACTC
>JAEXAH010000130.1 GCA_023458315.1 Pseudomonadota bacterium | reverse complement strand
CAAATCCTTTCTTCGCCTGTACGCAGGTTATTGCTGCTGTAAGGGTAGTTTTACCATGGTCTACGTGACCGATTGTTCCTACGTTGACGTGGGGCTTCGTTCTAGCAAACTTAGCTTTAGCCATCTGGGTCTCCTCCTGAATTTAAAAGCCCTCGACCGGAATTGAACCGGTGACCTCGTCCTTACCAAGGACGCGCTCTGACCGACTGAGCCACGAGGGCGCAAAAACGCAAAAAAAGGGGCGAACTGGTACGGTTTCGCCGCCTTTGAAAGCACTTGAAAAAAGCGGGTAACGGGACTTGAACCCGTGACCCTCAGCTTGGAAGGCTGATGCTCTAGCCAACTGAGCTACACCCGCATATGGCTTATAAAAAAAAGAAGTGGGGAGAGGAGGATTCGAACCTCCGAAGTCTTACGACAACAGGTTTACAGCCTGCCCCCTTTGGCCGCTTGGGTATCTCCCCTTCTTATTTAACTTTTATTTATGCCGCCCTCAAAGGAGCGGCTTAACCGACCGCCTCTACAGGCAACCGACTGCTAAAAGCCTCGTTTATAAGAGCCGGGGGGCACCCGGCTCTTCAAGTGAAGCTGGTGATAGGAATTGAACCCACAACCTACTGATTACAAGTCAGTTGCTCTACCGATTGAGCTACACCAGCATTTCATCCAAAAACAGGAAACTTCTGCCGCGAACAGACAATTCAGTCTGCCAGCGCCTTTAGCGAAGTGAGAGCATATAGAAGAGAGGCTTCGTTGTCAAGTATTTTTTTGACATTTTTCCGTCCCTTTTTCAGGCAGGCTTTCAAGCCGAAACAAGTGATGCCGCTTGAGAAATCTACCCCTGTGCTCTGCACTTTCAGGAAGGAAAATATTGCATATACTTTCACCTTTGTCAATCTACTATTTTATGCTTTTGAAGAAAAAATTCCGGTGCGGGCATCACTGTCTTTTCTCAATAAACCCGCTGGAGGAATACACCCTTCCCGCTTCATTAATATAGTATTCTCCGCCGTATGGATCATCGGGTAAAGAATCAATAAATCCCTTTGTTTTAAGCTCCGCTATATCCGCAGGTCTGCCTGAATAGCGCGCCTCGTACTCCTTCACTGCCTTTTCAAGCTCTATGGCTCCCTTGAGAGCGATCAGCCGCTTTTCGTACATGGCACGGATCTTTTCATTCTCTGTGTTGTTCAGCATATCCAGAAGAAATGCCGCTGCTGTCTCGTGCCTGCCGGAATCGTAAGCGAGTCTGGCAGCGAGATTGGCGTAAAACGGCGGAGCGCTTTTAATTTTAGCTGCCCTAGCGATATATTCCGATGCTTTCGCATTATCTTTCAGAAAATAGTAATAAATAAACCCCAGATTAAACAGCAGTCTATGACTGTCGGGCTTGTATGAAACACCTTTTTCAAGGAGCCTTACAGCCTCTTCCGCCCTGCCCGCGTTCCATGCAAGGGTCAGTGCGGAAAAATAATATGTATCATAAAAGTAAGGATCTAGTTCCGCGGAAGCATTCACAGTTGTTTCAAACCAGTCCCAGTCCTGCCCTTTGATTATCGCCCTGTCCTCAAGCATTTTACCGACATAAAATATAGCTGAAAGAAGACGGCTGTCCGCGGCGAGACTCTTAAACTCAAGGGATGTAAAACGGAGCATCCTGCCTGATGCGGCTATATCCCGCTCAAATTTCGCATCAAAATCAGCCTTCGGCGCAATAACTGCTCCGCTGAGCCAAATATGCAGCGGAATAAGAAGGCACAGCAGACCGACGGACAGTCTCACGGAAACTCCCTGCGGCTGAAAATAATACCAGCCAGAACCAGCAGAACGGCTGAATATACCAATGCGTAGAGGATCGAACCTGCGTATATCTCCATCGGCGGCATTATTCCGTTGGCGGCAACGGTTTTGTAGTCCAGCGATGAGAAGTCAGGCACTATATATTTCACAATATTAAGAAAACCAGCCAATTCAGAGTAAGCATCGGAGGAGGAGACATACATCAACACTTCCGCCAGACTTTGTCCCGCTATATATATAAGGATGGAGAATATCAAAACAGTGAACGATGTCGTGACAAAGGAACTGAAAAAAATGATTACGGCATTCAGAAAAACACACTTAACCAGATCAGCAAATGCGGCAAGTGCGTATGCGTTCCATGAAAAACTTTTGAAATATCCCGGCATGGCAGATTTCATAAGCAGTATGGGAATGTGAGTGAGGAGAAAAATTATACTGTAAGCAGAAATCAGCAGCAGAGCCAGCCCTGCGAACTTGCCGAATATGTATCTCCGGCGGGATATGTTTCTTCCGAGAACAAAGTATATCGTGCGCCTGTCCAGATCCTTTGCCACCAAGCCCACAGATACTGAAAAGCTGATAAGCAGCCCGGCGAGCGACATTGCCCCCAGATTGAAATCAGCAATAACCTTGCCTAAGTCCTGCATGAAAAAGCGGGCAAATACAGCGCTGAGAAACATAATGATAAGCGAGAAAATAACTATCGCGTACAGCACCCTGTTCCGCACACCCTCAAGGAAGGTGATAAAGCATACCTGCATCATCGCACAGCCTCCTCAAAAATACGCTCAAGGGCATTATCTGCGGATTTCACCGTAACGGCGCTGAATCCTTTGTTTTTCATGGATTCTATGAAGCTCACGATCTCTCCGGAATCAGTGAGAACTCCCACTGTGTTTTCGTATTCCACAGTTTTTAATCCTGTCAGAGAAGATCTTAAGGCCTCGCTTTTATTAAAAACAACCTCAGCCTGTTTAGAAGCGAGGAGAAGTTCCTCCTTAGTGAGCATTCGGACGATTTTCCCTTTATTCATAATCGCTGCTGTGTCACAGAGGCGTTCGGCATCACTCAATATGTGGGAGCAGAAAAGCACTGTCGCCCCCTTCTCCTTAATCTCCGTGATAAGCTCATACACCATCCTGCGCCCCAGTGGGTCAAGCCCGCTCATGGGTTCATCAAATATAACGAGATCAGGTTCATGAATGAGCGCAGCAGCGATACCGGAGCGCTGAACCATGCCTTTGGAAAATGTGCGGAGCTGTTTATTAAGATTTTCAGTCATGCCGACTTTCTCTGCCATGGATGATATGCGTTCCATAATATTGTCTTTTATACCGGAGGAAGCCAGCGAGAAGGCCAGAAGCTCTTTCAGGGTAAGATAATCATAATAATACGGATTTTCCGGAAGGTAGCCTATGTTCCGGCTGTTTAGCTTAACGGTTCCGGATGTGGGGCGGACAAAACCCATAATGGTTTTGATTGTAGTGGACTTGCCCGCTCCGTTCAGTCCGAGAAGGGCAAAAACCTCGCCCTTTTTCACCTCAAAGCTTATGCAGTCCACTGCGGTTTTCTTCTTTATACGCTTTACAAGGGAATCTATCTTAATCATAAGCGGATTATAGCATGTTAAATATAAGGATGAAATAAACAAGTGGATCCTGAGACTCTTCGCATTAGCTCAGAGTGACGCTAAATGACACAAAAAAAGCCGATCGGATAAACCGATCGGCTTTGGGATGTTTAAGTTAAGTAAATATTAGGGAGCGGTGGGAGCGGTGCACTGACCTGCATTATCGCCTTTTGTTACGTTGTCATCTTCTGTGATGCTGGGCTGATCAGAGTTAGCTTCGTAGCATTTATCACCCTGAAGGTGTTTTGTAACAGCAGCATAGCTTATGTTATTTGTTCCGGCAGCAGTAACGATTGATACACTTTTAGAAAGTTTAACAGTCTGGTTGTCGCCGTTTGTGCTGTCAAGGCTGATTTCACCGTCTTCATTAAGAGCTATAGCATTGGGATATTCCTGAAAATCAGCAAAATATCCTTCAAAAGCTGTCTGAACGTTTCTCAGGTCAGACTGAGCAGCAGAGTTGTAGGCTCTTGTGCGGTATTTGGCAAACTGGGGGATGGCGATAGCGGCAAGAATACCGATGATTGCAACAACCACCAGAAGCTCGATAAGAGTAAAGCCTTTTTTAGTTTTTTCGATCCTCATCATAAAGGATACCTCCTGAAGTAGAAAAAATATCTTTTCGGCATGAAATTTCGCTTTTAAAAAGCAACTTCTAAAGACAGTGTACCATAAAATTAACCACAGAAAAGTTTTTATGCAAGTTAATTTTCACACACAGGTTCCTTAACATGCTAAGTGGCTGACTTCAAGGGGCTTTAAGGCATTCAGCTTTTTGTAAAATATTTATGGGTAAAGTTTATTTGAAAATAATAAATAAATGAATAATAAGGAATATCAAAACCTTGACAGTTTTTTAAGACAAACATAGAATACGCATCCTTCATATCAAGCCGAAATGGCGGAATGGTAGACGCAGCGGACTCAAAATCCGCCGGTGGCAACACCGTGGGGGTTCGAGTCCCCCTTTCGGCACTCTTTATTACCAAATACTTATGCGAATTAGCACGCTAAACAAAAATCCCATTTTTACACTTTTCTAACGTTTTTTCTAACGCCTGTAGTCAGCAGATCTCCGAAAACGTCACTCTGAGCGATAGCGAAGAGTCTCAAATTAGTGTGAGATTCTTCGGACTTTGTCCTCAGAATGACCCATTTATCAATTCCTGTTTACTCACAGAGCGATAGATATTAGAATCAATAAAACATCATTGACGGAGCAAACATGCCTGAGAACCAGAATATCGAATATAAAGAAAGCTGGAATGATGACCATCTGAAACAGCTTTGCAGTTTTGCAAATGCACAGGGCGGCGTTCTTTATGTCGGTATTAATGATGACGGACAGGTTGTCGGCGTCAGCAACTATAAAAAACTTGCTGACGATCTGCCGAATAAGATTCAAAGCAAGCTTGGCATATTCCCTGAAATCAGTCTGAAGGAGCAGGACGGTAAGCATTTTCTTGAAATACATATCAGACCTTCTTCAATGGCAATCTCTTTAAGCGGCAGATATTACCAGCGCACCGGAAGCACCACAAAGGAGCTTGTGGGCAACGCCCTGACTGAATTTCTGCTCCGCAAATCCGGCATGTCTTGGGGTGATGTCATAGAAGAAGATGCCATGTTTGATGACATAGACAATGACAGCATTGCAGTATATCTCAATGACGCTGAACGCTCAGGGCGCATCCCCGACGCAAAGAATCTGTCTGCCCTCGAACTGCTTGATAAGCTGAACCTTACCAAAAACGGCAGGCTGAAAAGAGCCGCCATAATCCTTTTCGGCAAGAATCCCGAAAAGTTCTACCGCCACACATATGTAAAAGTAGGGCGGTTTGTCGGCGGAGAAATTTCCCCTAAGTTCCATGAAATAATCGAAGGCAACATAATCAGCTTACAGAAAAGAGTTTTTGAGATAATTGAAACCAAATTCATAATAAAGAACATATCCTTTGAGGGTGTAAACCGCATAGAAACACCTGAATACCCCTTCCCTGCCCTTCGGGAAGCGATTTTGAACGCCCTGATCCACCGTGATTACATGGGCAATATGACGCAGATTAAGATTTTTGACGACCGCCTGCAAATCTGGAATGACGGCTCACTTGTGGAAGGCTTGACCGTTGAAATGCTTAAGCAGAACCACCCTTCCAGACCGAGAAACAGGCTCATTGCCGATGCCTGCCTGAAGGGAGGCTACATTGAAGCATGGGGAACAGGAATACCGAAAATCATTGATACCTGCAAATCCGCAGGTTTGCCTGAACCTGAAATCTGTGAAGCCTTCGGCGGCTTCCAGATAACTATATTCAAAGACAGATACAACGAAGCCTCGCTCCGAAAAATGGGCTTAAACGAACGGCAGATCAAAGCCGTCCTCTATGTCAAAGAAAAAGGTTCAATCACCAATTCGGAGTATCAAAAGCTGAACGATGTAGGCAAGACAACAGCCACAGAAGAACTTGGCAATCTATCAGACAAAGATTTACTGTTCCATTCAGGCACTGGGCGAGGCAGCAATTATACTTTAAAATAATCGGCCGCTAATTGGCCGAATTGGCCAGTAATTGACCGCTAATTGGCTGATACATTAAGTCAACAGCCTATTATCTCACTGATGGATAAATGGCGATGATGACAGATAGATGACGTACAACATAGTTATACAATATCGTAACCAACCAATTAAACTGTTAATATTAAACAAATTGTCGAAATAGAATACGCAACTGAAAATTTAAAATTATTAAGCCTAAAAACTGATTTTAAAGTAACATAATGGTGAGCAAGACATATCATAACGAAAAAAAATGCTAAATAATCGTATACATTTAATCTTCCAGATAAAGTTCCTAAACCTCTGGTGTAAAATTGCATGAGAACCATCGAAACAAAAAAGGCAGATAGCACGTTTGCAAATCCAAGCATTCCAAGATTAAATTTTGATTTAAAGAAATATTTGAAGGGAATGCATAAGAGAACCATTAGAAACAAATACCTGGCTAACATATGTATATATAGGGCAAATCCACTTGATAATATCATTGTAATTATTTCTTGCTCAGATGCCATAAATAAATGAGCAAAATTGGTTATAAGAGATACTATAAAAATTGAAGATAAAACCAAAAACAGTAATATCAAGTTGGCATGCCATTGTTTATTTGAAACATGCAACTTATGAAGTTTAGATGGATTAATAACTACATATTTTAACGCAAGCAAAAAATTATTAATAAAATTATTTACATCTCTTTTATTCAAAAATGACTCACATCCTAATTCTTTTTGAGAACTAGTATTTAATGAAGAGATCGATTTTCTATTTGGTTTTATAGAGACAATAAGACCATCTAAAACAATTTGATATTCATTGGAAGCTTCATAGAATTTATTGAACTCATCGATATATGATGAAATGATTGCAAATCCTCTGGTGACAGCATTGGAAGGGTTTCCAGATTTAGGTTCATCATATTCTTTATTATTTATGGCTGAAGATTTTACTGTATCATAAAACATCTTCTGAGACACCCTTACAATATTACCTGATTTTTCATATATATCAATAAGTTTACTTATCCTCGCCAAGGCGACAACAGCTTCAGGATGTTTTTCAGTAACAAAAGATTTAAATGAAATAAGGTATTTGATAATTGTCGTTTTTTCATATTCAGAAAAACTACACTCACTTTTTTTCCTTTTAGTCATGATGTACTTGCCTCCTTTTTGCATAAGAAAGTAACTATGTTATTTTTATTAATTATTTCTGATAAAGACAAGAAAAATAAGGAGAAAAATATGCAAAAATATTTAGACATCGATGAAACAGCAGAATTTCTGAAAATTAAAAAAGCAACAATTTATCAGATGACACACATGCAGCAGATTCCGCATATCAAGCTAGGCGGAAAACTTCTGTTCGATCCTAACGATCTTGAAAAGTGGCTGGAAGGGAAAAAAATTGGTGTGAGGAAATATAAATGAGCCTTATGCGTCCTGTATCCGCTGCTAATGCAATCAACTATTATTATGAGGAAGATCCTGTCTTTTCAAAAGATGAAAGGAACAACTCCGAATGGCTGGGTAAAAGCAGCGAAATTTTGAACTTTAGAGGGGAAATCAGAAAAGAGGAGTTTGCAAATATACTTCATGGACTGCACCCGATGAGCAAAGAAGAATTGGTGCAGCGTGGAGTAAACAGTCAGCACAGGGCAGGAATGGATTTTGTTTTCTCCGCTCCGAAATCTGTTTCAATACATGGTGTCTATCTTCAGGAAAGAGGGGTTAGCGAAGCCCACAACAAGGCTGTAAAAGAAGCGGTAACATATATGGAATCTATTGTCACATACCGCTCCACAGAAGACGGTCAAACAACGTACGAGAAATCCGGCAATCTGGTTGCCGCAGCCTTTCATCACTCCACATCAAGGGCAAACGACCCTCAACTGCACACCCATGTTGTTGTGGCAAATATGACGCAGACAAATGACGGCTGGCGGGCAATATCCAACGAATCATTATTCCTGCAACAAAACAACATCAATCAGGTTTATCAGAACTATCTGGCGCATTATCTTATGGAGGCGGGCTACTCCATTGAACGCAAAAACGGTTCATTTGAAATAGCCGGATATAAAGATGAATGGATAAAAGAGTTTTCCAAACGTTCAGAAGAAGTTACTAAATACCTTACAGACAATCTTGAAACGCTGAAGCAGCAATACCCCAATGCCTCCCATGAAGAGCTGGTGGACATCGCAAGGCTTGCGAGCAGAGATTCAAAGGATCATCGGGTAACAGCCGAGGAACTCCATAAAAACTGGGAATCGAGAGTTTCCAAAGATTTAATAATCGAACACACCAATAGGAAGGAGCAGCAGCACCTTAAAGATTTTGATTTGGAAAAGGCTACGGGATTAATTACCGAATCCCAATCGCTTTTCAGCAAAGATCAACTTGCCCTTGAATACCTGAAGCTCAATATAGGCACTAAAACCATTGATGACTTTGACAAAGAATTCAGAAAAATGCAGTCTGAAAATGAGATTGTACCTGTCGGAGCTGTAAATACTCGGATCGGTACGAAATCCATCAGTCTTGAAACCCAACTATATACCACATCGGAAGTTCTTGAACTTGAAAAAGCTATCATGAACAGGCTGGAAAATCAGCAACACCAACAGCCGCTGTCCAACCAAACCGCTATTGATAAATATCTGGAAAACAGCTCTTTGACCAGCGGTCAAAATGACCTGATTAAAAGTATTCTCACTTCAGACAAACAATTCATTTTCGTTCAGGGTGATGCAGGAACGGGAAAAACATATGCTCTTGAAAAGCTTGCTGACATACTGCGTGAGGAATCACCATCAACGAACATAATAGGCGCAGGTTACACAGGAAAAGCCGCAGCTGAAATAGAGTCCAAAACGTCAGGAAAAATTAAGGCGCACACCCTTCACAGCCTTTTGAACAATTCTGACGCACATATCACAACAAAAGACACCCTTTTGATTGTGGATGAAGCGTCCATGATAAGCTCCAAACAGTTCAGCAGCATTATTAACTTAGCCGAAGCGACTGATGTTAAGATCGTCTTTATCGGCGATACTAAACAGCTTCAGCCAGTGCAGGCGGGGCAGATTTTTAAAGATGCCGTTGAGCGGTTCGGCGCAGACGCTGTTATGACGGAAAATATGCGCCAGAAGACAGAAATAGCCCAGCAGGCAGTTGAATATGTTAAGCAATATGCCGAAGGGTTGAATGATGAAGGAATAAAGGATGCAATCGACTCTCTGAAATCGGCTTCAAAAATATATGAAGACGCTTCCTTCAGCAAAGCTATCGAAAAAGCTGCGGAGGACTACATCAAAAGCACCGAGGAAGGCAAATATCCCCTTCTCATCACCCACAGAAACGAGATCAAAGATATTCTTAACTCACAAATCAGAAATGAAATATTGCCGCCTGATGCGCAGCACTTTGAGCTGAATGTCAGAGAACAGTTAAATATCAGCAGGACTGACAAATTCAGTTCTCACAGCTATCAGGAAGGACAGTCTGTCTTTCTAAATTCTTCAACTGAAAACCTCAGAGCCGGTTCCGAATGGAAAATTGCATCTATTGACCATGAAAATAATTCCTTAAGCCTTACAAACTCAAAAGGATTCAATGCCGAAATAGATTTGCATGAACATGGACAGAGCATTTCCGCCTTCAGCGAGCAGACAAAGGAGTTCGCCGCCGGAGACAGAATAGTCTTTGAAAAGAATGACCATCTTCTAGGCGTAAAAAACGGTCAGACAGGCCGCATTGACAGCTTTGAAAACGGCATACTCACCGTCACGAAGGACAGCGGCGAAAGCATCAGCTTCAAACCTGAAACATACAACTATTTGGATCACGGATATGCGCTGACCGTCCATAAGGCGCAGGGGCAGACCTGCGATACGGTTCAGTACATCACAGAGGGCAACGACAGGATGATCAATACCGAAGGCTTCTACGTTGCCATGACCAGAGCCAAAGACGACATCCGCATATACACCGACAATGCTGATAAGCTCGCCGAACGTGCGGAGCTTCATGAGAACGAACACTCACTCCACAAAATGCTGGATAACGACAAATCGCAAGCACATGAAAACACCGCTCAGATGGAAATCTGACTCGGATAAGGGGGATACTCCACGCAACCATGTTGCATTGAGAAGTTAGGATAAATGCTTACATATTAAAGATTTACATAAAGAGTTCTGTCATGCGGAATGCATGGCAGAAGGTGCGCTTAATAAGCTGAAAGTCTGGCCAGACAATGCACTAATAACGCACAACAAAAACAATACGGAGGACATATGATGAAAAATGTCACTTTCAGAATTTCCTTTCAGGATTTTGCTGTTCTGAAAGACTTTGCTGAGTCAAGAAATATGACCATCAGCGAAGCCATGAGAGAGCTGATCCGAAGCATCGGAAAACAGAAAGCATTTGAAGCCAGACTAATTGAATTTATGAAGAAGATTGAGTCTGAGCTTGGAGCGGGAAACGGCGATAATGAAGCCGTCAGAAGACTTACTGATGAAATGGTAAATATCAATAAAGGCTTGTCAATTCTGCTGAACAGGCATGGGCGCAATGAGTGGGAAGATATGAATAAGCTGAAAAAGGCACTATATCTGCTTGCAGGTTCAAACCCTCATGCAGCTAAAGAAATCAAAGCAGTCTTTGAGAATTAGGAGATAATTATGTCAAATGGTAAAACATATACAGGGTTTGAGGCTTGGAAATATAACCTGAAAATGTCACTGAGAATGAGGCTGTTCATACTTTTAGCCCTGACGGCTATTTATCTGGGATTTATAGCTGCATATATTCTGCTGAAATATCATACGGAAGAAATTAAAATTTTAGCAAAATGGGCGGCATCAGCATTTTGGGCGCATTTTCTTCCCAAATACCCGTTTAACATTATCCATGAAGGTGAAATATTCAAAGTGACCGCAGCGAGATATTACGAAATATTCTATAAAATAGGCATGGAGCATATAAACATGCTGAAGACATTTGCTGTCAGGTCTTTGCTGGTTTATCTGGGCTATTTTCCGGCTATATGGTTCTTTAAAAAGAAGGCGAATGAGCATTCCGCCGAGGATTTCAGGAGGGGAACTGAAATACTCACACCAAAACAGCTTAATAAACTGACAAAGAAGGAAAAGTGCTATTTGAAAATCGGTGAAGTCAACATGCCTGTTTCAGCCGAAAACAAGCATTGCTTCATAGTCGGCCGCCCCGGTACTGGCAAAACTGTTCTGACCAGCGCACTAATTGAACAGATAAGAGCCAGAGGCGATAAGGCGGTCATCTATGATTTCAAAGGCGACTACATCAGCAGATTTTATGATCCGGAAAAAGATTTGCTGTTCAATCCACTGGACAGCCGCTCTGTCAGTTGGAATATTTTTGCTGATATGCACACCCCGATGGATATAATATCCATGACATCATCGCTGATACCGGAGCTTCCGCACACTTCGCAGCCTTTCTTCAATCTTGCCGCCAGAGATGTGCTCAACGGGGCATTCAGCTATCTTTACAGCACAAACAGAAAAAACTATGCCGCTCTTTGGGAGGTTATCAGTAAAGCTCCTGAAGAGCTTTCTGAAATTCTCAAAAATACCAAGGGCGGCACTGCCGGAGCAATACACATCGCTGATCCGGCAAACAAGCAGACAGGCTCTGTTATGTCAACCCTGCACCTGTATTCAAAGATCTTTGAGTATATGCAGGACAGCGAGAAAGGTTTCAGCATCGGTGACTGGATTAAAAACGGTTCGGGGATACTCTTCATATCCAACTATGCGGAGCTGAAGGAGACACTGCGCCCTATTCTGACTGTGTTTATAGACACTATCGCCAGAAACCTGCTGGCACAGCCGGAGAACACAGACAACAGGCTTTTCCTGATGATTGATGAATTCGGCACGCTCCAGAAAATGCAGAAGATTATTGAACTGCTGAATCTCTCACGAAGTAAAGGCGGTGCGGTGTTTCTCGGCATTCAGGATATTGGTCAGATAGACAATATTTACGGCAAAGAGTTGAGAAGCAGTATAATCAATGCTTGCAGCACAAATGTCATTTTCGGGGTAAACGACCCTGACACGGCGGATTTCCTCAGCAGGAAAATAGGCGACAGGGAATATAAAACTCCGTATTCCGGCTTTACGGTCGGATCTGCCGATGAAAGAAACGCTCTCTCCCTGAACAAACAGAGAGTCAAAGAGCCGCTGATGATTTCCTCGGAAATAATGCAGTTGCCCGATTTAAAATGCTTTGTCCGCTTTCCAAACTTTTCCGGCAGCGTAACAACCCTGAAGCCCAAATCATACATGGAAGTTCAGCCCAGTTTCCTCATGCGGTCGGATTTGTCTCTGGATAACATCTTTCTGGAATGCAGGGAAATTCTTAGCGAACTGAATTTAAAAGCACGGGGAGGAAAAGGTGTCGCTGAAATAGAGAAGTTCTAGAATCGTTGCCCCTCACCTGAGGGGCAATACACAAACAGACGAGAATAGTACTTTTCATTCTTTACTTTCTACATGTACCATTTTTTTCTTTTGACTTACACTCATCACAGAGTTCACCTGAAGTGGGTTTTGTAGTTTTTTCATCATAGTCGCTTGTCGGGACAAGAAACTCACTCTTGAGAACTTTTTAGTTTTAGATTAAAAATTAAATATATTTGTACGTTATGAAAAATACTGCAAGGATGTTTAGGATATGAAACCAGTATTTGAAACCCCTAAAATTTTTATTAGTCACGGCAGAGCAGGCGATGCGTTAAATATTTTTCGTTCCTTCCTTGAATCTTTAAACTTTGAAGTAATTGTAGTTATAAATGAACCAAATATAGGAAGAACTCTGTCTGAAAAAGTTAAATCTTATTTAAGAGAATCGGATTGTATCCTTGTGTTAGCAACTCCAGATAATAAAGATGTAAGCTCAAGTGCTTTTCAGCCACGTGCAAATGTTTCGCATGAAATTGGTTTTGCAGAAGCTCTAGATAAAAAAATAATTTATCTTAAGCATAATGATGTTGATTTTGGTTCTAATTATAGTGATAAAGTATGGATTCCTTTTTCAGATACTAATTATCATGAGGCTTTCCAACTCATTATTGAAGAAATTAAAAAATTTCAACTCATATCTTTTTTTGGCAAACTGAATAAAGAAAGTGTAAAATCTGAAATAACTGAAAAGATACTCAAATTGATTGAGATTCTTAATGTGAAAGATGTTAAACTTAAATCTAACTTACTTTATAACCTTGCTATAGCACTGTATCAAGAATCAACGGATTTAACGAAGAAGGAACTTTGTGAATTTGTTGAATTCTATCCAGAATATACTCAAACTTGTGCAGGAGACGGTTACAAAAATGAAAATTTGTATCGTGCCATACAATTATTATCATTTTCATTAACTCTTAATCCTCGAAAATCACATAAGATCGACTACATAGGCATGTTATGTGATGCATACTACATTGGAGAGGGTACATTTGATGAAGACATCAAGAATGAGTTGAATAAACTACTGATTGAAGAAGCGAGAGACGGAGATTTATTCCAAAACGAACTGCATATATCAAGAGTACTTTTTTATCTTACAATTTTTTATCCTAAAAATAGAGAAATATTCTGGGGACACTTAACGAGAAGTACAGATGTTAGAGATGCTCTCATCATAAAACTAAAGAAGATGTTATTCTCTATATACCAAGAAGGAGAAATGTATACAGAGTATAGCCCATTAGGTTTTCCATTGGCATTTACAAAAATAGAACAATTAAATGACGGTAGACTTAAATTTAAATCTATTTTAGAAAACGACTTAGAAAATAGTACAAACAGTGAAAAACAATTAATTTTTCAATTATTGAGTAAACATTTTGAATCAAATGATATAAGCGATTATATTGAAATTATTAAGCGCGGTAATGAAGATATAGTAATGCGTATAATCTGGATTCTTGGAGAGAACTCTGTTGATTTAAATACAGAATTAATAGAAATTTTTATTGGTATATTTGAATCTAAAAATCATAAACTAATTGGACTCTTAGCAACAACTTTAGGGAAAATGAAAAATAGACACTTTAATAATCATTTAGTTGAGGCTCTAAATGATTTTGACTTTGATAGTAGAAGAAGAATTATTTGGGCCATGGGAGAGATTGGGCTACCTGAATTTAAAGATGTTTTATGTAAACTGGAAATTGATGAAACAAATTATGCTTTACAAGAAACTCTTAGTGATGCTCTCAAAAAACTCAGTGCGGCAGCTTACTGAATTTCATTAAAATAATCCGTATCGATCTCTTTGATTTCGTATGTATCCTTCACCGATACGCCTATATTATGCTTTACCATCAGCTCCGCCAGTTTCCGCCCGTCAATGAGGACGACTTTTCTTTCAAGATTTTCGGCATATATGACAGCCTCTGCACTGAACTCTGAAGTAGTTATAAACACTCCCTTGTGCGCTTTTTTGCCAAGCAATGCTCCGGCAAACTTCTGGATTTCAGGTCTACCCACCTTGCCTTCCCATTTTTTTGCCTGAATATAGATCTCGTCCAGACCGAGAATGTCTTCCTTGATAATTCCGTCTATGCCTTCATCACCGGAGCGTCCGATTGCACGTCCGGCATCTTCCACAGAGCCGCCGTAGCCAAGCCCCAGAAGGACATCAACAACGAGCTGCTCAAAGAATGATGGAGTGCATTTTGAAATCTGCTCCTGAATGTCGGAAATGAGTGTGTTTTTCAAATCCTTATATGCGCTCTGGAACTGCTCCGAAGGTGTGAAAGATGTGTCATCTTCTGCAATCTCCTGAACATCATTCTTTTTTGAAGGCGAAACAAATTCGGCGAACTCAGAAAATTTCATCAGATATTCTTTGCTGATATAGCCTTCCTGTTCTTTAAGGGTTTTTATGCCTCTGTCAGTTATCCTGAAATATCCTCTTCTGGTAATTTCAATCAGCTTCGCTTTTGAGAGATATGTCTTTGCCCATTGCGCTCTGTCATAAAAAAGCGGTTTTTTGTTACTTGGAAGCATAATAGATAAATCCGCTTCAGACAGAGAAAAATATGCGGAAAGTTCCGGCAGGAGTTCTTTGACGCTATGTTCCTGCCTGTCTTCAATAAGTTTTAACAGCGGATACATTATTTTGTCATATGATGGTACGCTCATCACTCCTCCTTTTTTTCTATCCCTTTGATCATCTTGTCAAAATCACTCTCGAATAAGCGATCCTGAATAATGCGGTATTTTTCAAATTCACTTTCGGCGTGTTCTTTGGCAATCTGAGCGGTTATCTTTCCCGAATCCTGCAAGACTGCACGGTCGTCAAACTCCAAAAACATATCTAGCCGTTTTGCCCAGTCTTCCATTGTCATAGGAATTTTGCGCCTCGCTCTTTCCTCTGCTAAGTCTAGGTAAGCGTTCACGATTCTGCCTAGCGACTGAAGTTCATCTTTCGTGAGATAGTTTTTTGCTGTCGATACATCAGATTTGATTATTTTTCCGTCCGGTGCTTTTTCCCAAGCGGTCAGCCCCATGTGTTCTTTGGTGCTGTCTGCCCTGTTCATGGTTAGCTCCGCCGCCGTGCTGCCGTGAACGGCGTAATGAAGCTTGTTCTGCACCTTTGCGAAAAAGGCTTTGGTGGTGGGTGCGTCTTTATTGTAATCAACGCTGGTTGCGTAAATATCGGTTATTTTCTGGTAAAAACGTCTCTCACTAAGGCGTATTTCCCTGATTTCCTCAAGCAGACGCTCAAAGTAATCTTCCCCCAGAAAGCTGCCGTTTTCCAGTCGTTTTTTATCAAGGACATAGCCCTTTATGGCAAATTCTTTCAGCACGCCCGTTGCCCATTGGCGGAACTGCGTAGCCCGAACAGAATTTACCCTGTAGCCGACAGAGATTATTGCGTCAAGGTTATAGAAATTAGTATTATAGTTTTTGCCATCGGCGGCAGTTATTCGGAATTTCCGAATAACTGAATTTTCATCAAGCTCCCCGCCGTCAAAGATATTTTTCAGGTGTTCGTTTATGGTGGGTACTGATACATCAAAAAGCTGTGCCATCAGTTTCTGCGACAGCCATATTGTTTCATCTTCGTATCTGGCTTCAATGCTCTGCTCGCCTGATTGTCCGGTGAATATCAAAAATTCTGCTGTGCTGTTGCAGATTAGCTTTCTATCTGGCATCGGGGTTCCTTGATCTTCATTGTTTGAGCAATCGTCACCAAATGAACTACTTATGCGATATTCTCCACATAATTTTGGAGTTATAAATACTTTCTATTTACAGTGTTACCGTTGGATACCAATCTATACGTTCTGGTACAAATACTCCTGAAAGCCAACAAACAGTTCACGAATACTTTCTACATCGCCAAATTCAGATATTGCATCATCCACTGTTCCGTATCTGAGTTCTATAAACTGCGGAAGCTTAGACTGTTCAAGCTCACCTACACCCTGTGCTATATAATGTCCAAGTATAAAATCAATAAACTCCTGCTGTTTTTTATCGTATTTATTAAAAATATCGTCTCTATGCAATTCGACACGTTCAGCACGGCTTATTGTTTTTGTATTATATGCGATATATGCTAAAACATCGTAAATATCAGAGTTTTCAGCCTTAATCATGGTTTTGATCTCGTTCAACTGCTGTAAACCGAATCCTTTATCAGAAAGAGAATCTAAAAGAGCTTTCCTAGTATCAGGCTTGCTCCAAATTGCTCTCAACTCATCTTCACTTTTAAAAAAGTTTGGAAGTTCTCCGAAAAGTGACTGGATAAATTCGGCAGCCGATACAGGTTTGCCGTCTGCACTCCAGAAACTTGTACTATATATATGATTAAGGGTTCTTTCTTTTCCGTCCGCAAGCTTGATTTTTACAATTTTTGCACATATACAAGGAACTTCACCGCATATTTTGCATTTTTCAGGAGGTAACGATGGTTTCCTCTGATTGTTGCAAACACATGGTATCTTGCCACATACATCACATATTTCTGGTTCGCATGAGCAGGGTATATTTCCGCATGTGTCGCAAACTTCTGGTGTTATCGGTTCTCCATCCCAGTCAACATCGCTGAAATGCTTATAGGCTTTAACAAAGTCATAAATAGTAAAATATTCTTTGCCATCAAAAAGTCTTGTGCCTCGTCCGATAATTTGTTTGAACTCGATCATAGAGTTCACAGGACGCATAAGAATGATATTTCTGACATTGAGAGCGTCAACTCCTGTAGAAAGCTTTTGAGAGGTAGTCAAAATAGTCGGAATTGTTTTTTCATTATCCTGAAAGGTTCTAAGCCACTTATCACCTTCAGCACCATCATTAGCAGTTACACGAACACAATAGTTTGGATTTTTGCTCTTCTTATTTTGGTTAATAAGGTCTCTCACCAAAAGGGCGTGGTTTTGAGTTGCACAGAAAACAATTGACTTCTGGCCTTGGTCTATCATGTCCATAAAAAGTTTAACTCTGTATTCCTCACGTTCTCTTATTTCGATATTCTTGTTAAAGTCCTCTTCTTCATACAAATGTCCATGCTCAACCTCACCTTCTATAACATTATCATCAGAAGTATAGGTATAATCATCAATCGTAGTTGCGATCTGTTTAACTTTAAAAGGAGTAAGAAAACCATCATTTATTCCCTGTTTTAGTGAATAAACATATACAGGTTCACCAAAATAAAAGTAAGTATTGGCATTACCCTGACGTTTTGGAGTAGCCGTTAATCCAAGCTGAACAGCTGGAGAGAAATATTCCATAATCCCACGCCAGTTACTCTCATCATTTGCTCCGCCACGATGACATTCATCAATGATGATAAAATCAAAAAAATCCTGCGGATATTCTCCAAAATATGGAGTTGAGTTACCCTGTTCATCTTTTCCAGTCATAAATGTCTGGAAAATTGTGAAAAATATACTTCCATTCTTGGGGACATAACCTTTTTTTCTTATACTGTCAGGCTCTATGCGGATAAGGGCATCTTCAGGGAAGGCAGAAAAAGCATTGAATGCCTGATCTGCTAAAATGTTTCTATCAGCAAGAAATAATATTCTTGGTCTTCTTGCAGGTTCTTTATCGCCTTTCCAGTCTTGCAGATTCCATTTGCTATGAAACAGCTTCCATGCGATCTGAAATGCAATGGCTGTTTTCCCTGTACCAGTGGCAAGCGTGAGAAGGATTCTGTTTTTTCCAGTGATGATAGCTTCTAAAGCGTTTTCAATGGCATTGTGCTGATAATATCTTGGTTGCCATGTTCCGCCTCTGTCTTCAAAAGGAATAGAGCTGAAACGCTCCCGCCATTTGCTTATGTTTGTATAAGTCATATCCCATAACTGTTGCGGTGTGGGATATTCTTTAATATATTTTTCAGCACCTGTAAGCATATCTATTTGGTATATGTCAATTCCATTTGTGGAGAAGGCATAGCGAACCTGTAACTTTTCTGCGTATCTCTTAGCTTGATCAACCCCCGCAGTATCAGACAAGCTTTCTTTCTTGGCTTCGATCACGCCAAGCTTCTGGTTTTTATATATCAATACATAATCAGCAATATCCTGTTCTGACCTTTTGCCACCGCCAAGAATACGCCCGAAAGTGATAACTTCTCGTCTTATGCGGCTATCGGGCAAAACACCCCAGCCAGCTTCTTTTAATGCAGGGTCTATAAGTTCAGCACGAGTTTCAGCTTCGTTCATTATCAAGCACCTAAAATATCTTTAAACTTCAATGTATGGCTATCTGGTTTATGTTCCTTATGTAGCTCATCAATTTTTATTTTCAGCGGCATAGGAGTAGCAATACCACTAAAGATACAAGTACCAACTGGTAAAGATGGAATTGATTCTTCCGTAACTTTATCTATGTAAGAAACAGCAGTACCAATAGTATGTAAATCTTTCTGATTAATGAGCTTATGTATAAAATAGTTATGTGCCTGAGAAATAATTGTATCAGATATATCATTAGGTCGCTGGCTGGAAATAGTGACGAAAACACCAAATTTACGTCCTTCCTTAATTATCTCTTCAAAAGTTTCAAGTCTATAGTCTTTCCAATCTTCAGTTTCCCTGAACGATGTTTTAGACAAAATATTATGTGCTTCATCTATTATTATAGATAGTAAATTTTCTCTAGGAGTCTTTTTTTTCTCATTATAAACATGTTTCGCCATAAGTAATGGTACAGTTTTTTTCATATCAAGATTAACGTCATGGAGATTAAGGATAATAACATTCTTATCTTCCCACAGATTGGCATCACTTTGAATTGAGAATAATTTTGCAATATTACCTTTTTTCGCTTTAAAACGATTAACAAACGGAAGAACATGATCAAGTTGGATTTTATATCCGTATAAATCATCTATTAGTTTCAAAAGAACAAATATAAAAAATAAATCTAATTTATCAATATCTCCTATTTTAGAATCTTCAATTTCATCAATGCACTTAAATAAGTATGTATCCTCAATTTTTTCAGAATGGTCACAAAAATTATTAACATATGGTTCTTGACCATTGTTGAGATAAAAATAGCTATTAGTATTGTGAAATCCTATATCCTTTCTTAACGTTATCCGCACATTGTAAGGCACAAAATAAGTCATTATTTCTTCGATAAAATCAAGTATTTTGAAAGCTATATCCTTATTAGCCATCAAAAGAGTTCTCTTAACATTATCCTTAAATACCTGCTTTAAATAAGCAGAAAAGCTCAATTCAGACTGATTTACAGAGTAAAAATAATATTTGATAACACGCTTTAAAAATGGCTTTTGAGTTTTTTCTGTGGCTTCAAACAGCATTGATAATGTTTCTATATCAAGAAGTTCATCAAGCTTCATTGGAATTTTATCTTTATCATCATTAGAAGTTGAAAGGTTATAAACCTTTTTATCTGATGTTATACAATCAGTTTTGGTATATTCACCATTAAAATCAAAAAATAAAAATTTACACTTATTTTGAAATTGTCTGTTCGATTGTAACTTTTCAATCATTCCTTGATAAAGGGCTGCAAGAGTATTTGATTTTCCGCTTCCAGTATTGCCAAAAATGGCTATATGACTGTTAAAAAGCCCATCAACAGGTAAACTTATAGGTATTTCCTCTATATCAGTTTTAGCAATTTTTATTGATAGATCACTCTCATCACCGAGAAGATTATGTATGGAATGAACTTTTTTATCAGTTAAAATAAATGCTTCATTTCCAATAAGGGGTAGTTCTTTAATCCCGCCAATGAATTGACCATTATAATCAATATAACCAGACAGAGATAAATTGAGCATACGCTTATTTTTATCAATCCGCCTGTACTCATTCTCTACTCCTACAGTATAACTATCTTCCTTTAAATGCTCACCCTCAACCTTGCCGATTATGCTCAGAAATCCCTTGCGAATCTCAACATAACTTCCAACAGAAACATTCTTAAGAATTTCACCGTTAAAAAGAAGATCAGAGGAATTTTTATCTTTATCAACAGATACAACTACTCTGCGTCCCTCAATTCCTGCTACTTCTCCGATTTTAAGGACAGCATCTTGAATAAATAGTTTATTCATCTTCATTCTCTTCTTCTTTCGTTAAAGGAATATTCGCATTTAAATCCTTGTCTTTATTGCGCTCGACAGGAACTATGCTATCCAAAATATCATTGAATTTATCAAATTTAATTTCGTCTGTTTCAGAATAAATAATATTTACGTTAGGAAAAGACGCAAATAGATCTTCGTAATAAGAAAGCTCTTTGTTTTTATCAAAACAAAAAACAATAAGTCTTAATGTAGGGTTTTTAAGTGCTCGCTTGGTTAAGTCATAAATATGCTCATCAGCAAAGGAAAAACCCTCCGCTATTAACAATGTATTTTCCTTATCAAGTTCATTTTGATATATTCTCAAAAGGTCGTAATATGTTCTATTAAGAAGAGTTTGAGCGAATTTATCTTTCTTGGGAAGAATCAACGTAAAAAGGTCAAGAAAAGCATCTGGCTTATTTTTAACTGTATCTTTTGTAATCATATCATTCGCTGTATCCAGATATTCACAAGATTGGATTATTTCAATATTATTTTCTGTCAATTCCCAATTAAGTGAACCATGTAGCTTGATGAGGTTGACAGAAGGAACTTCAACCTTGTATTTGTATAAGTTACCAGTATTATTTAATGAATCAAAAAATATCTGGGGAGAATATAGATACTCCTGCTTCAAAGATGGAGTTCTGTTAAATCCATCATTTAAGCGCAACACATCGCTCAACTCTTCATGTGCTTTCTCAATAAAAAGATCATAGTTAGTTGTAAAAATATTGGCTTGTTTAAATAAAATATTATTTTTACGTTCAAAAAGTATATTAGAAATATTTTCAATAAAATGCTTATAGATTGCTAATACTTTCTGGTGATTGCCATCAAGCTCACTTTTGAATAGTTGTTCCGTGGAATCAACAAACGGTTTTAGGAACTCAGCAAGTATTTTATCCGCTTCTGTAACTTTACCTTCATGGATAAGTTGCTCTGCTCTCTTTTCAACATCGGAAAGAGTTTTGATAGCAGGATATGAACAACCAGAGCCTAAGATAAAATTAAGATTTGCAGACTGAACAGCTCTACGCAGTATCTTTATAAGCTCATCTTTTTGCTTTTCCTCATCAATATTAAGACTTTTTGCCATATACTACAACTCCCCAGAGAAAGCTTTTTTAAGCAAAGATTGCTTGAGTTCAGACAATACGTTCAATTTATGTAAATAGATTTGTTCAAGAGTTTGAGTAGCATTAAGCACGTCAAATATTTGTTTTGAAATCATATTCTGGGTATCTATATCAGGGAAATATATAATAATTTTCTTTAGCAGACTTGCTTTTATACCTTGAGCTGTAGCTCCAGTACTTTTATCGCCAATGAGTTTTTGATATATATTTGACCTCAGCATATAGCTCAAAAAACTTGGATTTAATATTTTTCTATCTGGTTGCAATATAATTATTCGCTGTGCAAAAACCACTTTTTCGTCGGTGTCAAGCTGGCATACAAGACCCAAAGGGGCTTCTGTTGTGAATAAAACATCTTCTTTTTTAGGGACTCCTCTTGTCATCCAAGTTTTATAGATGTCTGAGTCAACAAATTCTTTAGGTTCTTCCTGTAAAAATCCCATACGTACATTTTTGGCAGTAATTAACCTAAGTCCTTCATTAACTTTTGTTGGTGTCTTACCCCTATAGTCAATAAATTTAATATACCTATCAAGACTAGCTTCTTCCCAGTCATCGCTCTTTTGGCTGAAGATATTGTTGAGATAACTTTCAAAAAACTCATGGGCGTTAGTAAGATTCTTTTTAGTAATGGCTATAGCCTTATCTATTTTCTCAAATGCTTCATCAAGGATTTTTACAACACGTTTCTGCTTATCGATGGTATTTGGATAAAGTATAGGATAATTTTCTACAAAATCATTAGGAACTCTTTTGTGTCCCACAGCTCCAGTCATAAGTTTTGTCCCAGCTTCTCTGAAGCTATCTTGGGAAAGAAAGTAAAAGAGAAATTCAGGATCAATCTCACCTTGTGAACGAAGCACGATATATTCACTGGAGCCAAAACCAACACCATTGGTTAATCCTGAAGCAATACCAAGCTTGCCATTTTCAAAACAAGGAGTGATTTTAGCTAATAAAACATCTTTATTGGCAAAATATGTATAGCTCCCATAAACTTCATCTAGTGGTTTATTCTCGTTAAGCACTAACTCTTTTGCATATATCCCTAGATTACTCATAGGAACAAAAGATACCAGATCATTATCAGATAACCTTTTTTTTACTTCTTGCTTGGGTGGTTTGATTAAGCAAACCTTGCCTAAGGTAGACTCTTTCCATCCTTGTTTCATAACAATCCTCGAATATCATCAAGTATTGTTGCAACTTCTGAATCTAAAGAGGCTATTTCGTCCAGTATTTCCTTTGGTTCTCTTAAATTATTCTTTTCTTTCTTATGCGGATTTTTTACAGAAAGGTCATAACCCTCTGTGTCTATGTCATTTATGCTTACTGTCCATGATTTTTCGGTATTTGGTTTCGTTGCTTGAAGAGTAATAAACTCTTTCATGTCATCATTATTCAGCGGGTTAGTTTTTCCAAGGCTTCTGTTTGGTTCAAGCTGATAATACCAAATATCCTGCGTAGGTTCGCCCTTTTCAAAAAATAGCACAACTGTCTTTACTCCTGCTCCCTGAAACGTTCCACTTGGACAATCAAGAATAGTGTGCAAATTACAACTGTCCAAAAGCTCTTTACGTAAGCTTTTTGCAGCTCCATCTCCATTAGAAAGAAAAGTATTCTTTATAACAACTGCTGCTCGTCCACCAGCTTTGAGCGACTTAATAAAGTGCTGTAAAAACAGAAAGGCTGTTTCACCAGTTTTTATCGGAAAGTTTTGCTGAACCTCTTTACGTTCCTTTCCGCCGAAGGGAGGATTGGCAAGAATTACGTCGTATCGATCTTTTTCTTGAATCTGTTCAATGTTTTCTGTCAATGTATTTGTACGGATAATGTTCGGAGCATCTATCCCGTGCAGAATCATATTCATAATCGCAATTATGTAAGGCAGGCTCTTTTTCTCTTTTCCGTAAAAAGTCCTAGTTTGCAAAACTTCAAGCTGCTCTGTATTTAGCTTACCTTTACGCATATATTGGTAAGCTTCGCAAAGGAATCCGGCAGAACCTACAGCCCCATCATAGACACGTTCACCAACAACAGGCTTTATAACTTCAATCATCGCACGAATAAGCGGTCTGGGCGTGTAATATTCGCCCCCATTACGCCCTGCATTACCCATGTTTTTTATTTTTACTTCATACAGATGCGAAAGCTCATCTTTTTCTTTCTGAGATCTGAAACGGAGAGAATCAACAAGCTCCAAAGCGTCCCGTAAGCTGTAGCCGCTCTGGAACTTATTGTTAATTTCACTAAAAATTTCGCCTATTTTATATTCGATAGTATCTGCACTTGGAGCAGTTTTCTTAAAGTTCTTTAAATATGGAAATAGCTTGAGATTAACAAACTCAATTAAATCATCACCGACTAAAACCCTATTGGTGTCAAGCTTACCATCAGCCTTTTTTGGGGCTGCCCAAGCCGACCATCTGAAAGGTACATCAAGGATATACTTATATTTCTTTCCTGTAAGTTCGGCTTTAATAGCACGGTCTCGTTCTAAATCATCAAGATATTTAAGAAAAAGAATCCATGATGTTTGCTCTGTATAATCAAGCTCTGATGTGCAGCCCGTCTCTTTCCAAAGGACATCGTCAATATTTCTGAATGTCTGTTCAAACATATATTACTCCAAAACAAATTTCAGAAAATATATTACATTCAATATAATACCAAGTCATTAGCAAAAGCTCAAACAATTTCCATAACACTATGTGATTAGTAAAAACTTACATTAATTTCCAATAGAAACAGAATAGTTTATTTTAAACCCTATTTATAAACTCTAAATATATATTAAAGAATCAAAATAAACCAACCCTTGACATGGTTTAAATTATATCTTATTTATAAAGCATGGCTATAGAAAGAGACTCAAAAATAAACCGACTGTTTTTAGACTGGTCTGCAGGAGCTGTGTATCTCAACTCCTATCTGAAGAAGCGCGGTATCTCTGATCAACTATTAAGCCAGTACAAAAAAAGCAAATGGGTAAAGTCTATCGGCACTGGCGCAGTTGCCAGATATAACGATGATGTCAGCCTTGTCAGCGCCGTATCAACATTGCAGACTCAGGCAGATATGTCCGTACATTTCGGTTGTAAAACCGCATTATCCTTGCTTGGTCGAAGCCATTATCTTGAACTTGGCGTACAAAAAGCAATCCTGTTCGGTCGGAATAACAAAAAACTCCCCGTTTGGTTTCAAAATTATTCATGGGAAACGGAATGGGAATACCACACCACCGACTTTTTGCCATATGATATGGGCTTAACAGAAATCAAGGTCGACAATTTCACGATAAAAATATCTTCTGCCGCCAGAGCGATAATGGAATGCCTGTATCTTGCCACTGATAAGCAGGATTTGGTTGAGTGTTATCAGATAATGGAATCGCTCAATAACCTGCGTCCTGATTCTGTTCAGGAGTTGCTGGAGCAATGCTCATCAGTAAAGGTCAAAAGGCTTTTCATGTACATGGCGGACAAGACGGGGCACTCATGGGTAAAATATCTTAACCTTAACAAAATAGACTTGGGTTCAGGGAAAAGAAGTATTGTAAAAAACGGGGCTTATGTAAAAAAATATATGATCACAGTACCGAGAAAGCTTGAAGAAAACAATGAATCAGACATATAAAAATCAGGTTACACTGCTTTTGAATATACTGCCCGAAGTTGCGAAGGAGAAATCTTTTGCCATGCACGGCGGAACTGCCATAAACTTATTTGTCAGAGATATGCCCAGACTATCGGTCGATATTGATCTTACCTATGTAAATATCGAAGACAGAGTGACCACCCTGCAAAATATCAGCAAGGCTTTGCTGAGAATCAAAAGCTCCGTAACTTCCGCTTTTCCCCGCATAAAGGTTCAGCATTTGCAGGAAAAAGGCAAGCTGCTCATCTCTTCAGAAACAGCAGCCATAAAGCTTGAAGTAAATCTTGTCGCCCGTGGGCTTATATCGGAAGCAGTCCTTGTGCCGCTATGCAGTCATGCTCAACAGGAGTTTAATGCCTTTGCTGAAATTCAGATTGTTTCACTTGGTCAGCTTTACGGCGGCAAAATATGTGCGGCTCTTGACCGCCAGCATCCCAGAGACTTGTTTGATGTCAGATACTTACTCAATAATATCGGCATAACAGATGAAATCAAGAAAGGCTTTCTGTATTCACTTCTAAGCAGTGACAGACCGATAAATGAACTGCTTGCGCCTAATTTATCAGACCAAAGTGCGGCATTTGAAAATCACTTTTCAGGCATGAGCATAGAAGCATTTTCCTATGAGGATTATGAGCAGACAAGAGTAAAATTAGTTGAAGTAATAAGCCAAAGCCTGAGCGAAAAGGATAAAGAATTCATCTTATCTTTCAATAAAACAACTCCCGATTGGACGCTGTATGATTTTTCTGAATTTCCGTCAATACGCTGGAAAATGCAAAATTTGGAAATTCTCAAAAATAAGGACATAAAAAAGTTCACTCTTCAGCTAAAGGCACTGGAGCAGGCATTAGGAAGATACTGACAACCCATGTATCTTATATCTTCGCCACGGCTTCACGAAGGTGCGGCTGGTTCAGGTGGGCGTATCGCCTTGTTACGCTCAAATCACTGTGACCGAGAAGCTCTGACACGGTATAGAGATCAACGCTGTTTAAGACAAGCCTGCTTCCGAAAGTGTGCCTTAAGTCATGGAAAGTAAAATCTTTAATCCCCGCCTTTGCAAGTGACGAATTATAGCTGCTTTTTACACTTTTAGATTCAAACAAATCCTCATCATCCTGAAGGTTGTATTTATTAAAAAACTCGATAAAGCACTCATAAAGAGTGTCATTTATCGGAATATGCCTTTGCTTGCTGTTTTTGGTATTTGTTTGATTCACAAAAATGTATCTCTCTGTCAGGTGAATATCTGATGCCTTCAAAGATAATATCTCAGAAAGCCGCATACCTGTCCGCAGGGCAATCTGGATAATGTAATAGAGCTTTTTATTACGGTTCTCTTTTGATGCTTCCAAAAGCTTCTCAATCTGCTCTTCAGTGAGGCACTTCACCCTGATGTTATCGACAAACATCTGCCTCAGATGTTTTGCCGGATTCACCGCAATGATATTAAGCTCCACTGCATAATTCAGCATCCGTTTTACCGTTGCGATATACCTGTTGATGGTGCTTTTGGAGATTTTCCTTTCGACAAACAGGTATTTGAAAAATTGGTCTATGTCAAACTCACTGAGATTTTTAATCGGTATGCTGCCGAGATATTCCCTGACAATTTTGAAACGCCTCTTTTCCTTATCAAAAGATTTATTTTTCATCATGTAATGGGGAGAGAAATGATTGTCTATAAACTCTCCAAAAGACATATTTTTGAGCTGTCTGTTGACTATGCCGATCTTTTTATCAATCACATCTACACGTTTTTTAAGCTCAAGCTCTTTAGCGAGCTTGTAACTATGACCCGCCGCTTCCCAAACATGTTTACCATTAAGCACATAGACAATATAATAGAGCTTATTTTTATCTTCTCTCAGATCATTGCCGCATTTGCATACAGAGTTTTTCACGGAGACTTTTTTATGACATGCGGAGCATTTAACCATGAGAGCCATAGACTTAACACCTGTTTTTTTCTAACGTTTTTTCTAACATTACCCCCCAAAATACACCAAAAAAGGCGAAAAAATCAAGAAAAATATTTTTGCAAAAATCAGGATAAATAACTCATAATATAAAATAAATCAAAATATTCAAAAAAGCATATAAATAGGCAAAAAACCGTTAAAACGGACTCAAAATCCGCAGTCCGCAAGGGCGTGGGGGTTCGAGTCCCCCTTTCGGCACTCTTTTTATATTTCATTATCAATCAATTACTGTTACGCTCTTTTTCTTTCTGACGATATTCTGACAAATCAAGAACGGATGTACTCAAAAATGAGTCAATTTTAGGTCTCTGCTGCTGAACCATTTTTACATATTTTGCATATCTGGTAATCAGTGTTCCTATGTGCTTGTGCCCCATTCTTTCAGCTATAACAGCTAAATTGTCTCCCGCAAGGATAGACAAACTAGCATGGGTATGTCTGCACTGGTAAAGCACTCTATAGTCTATCCCAAGTTCCTCTAATACCGGCTGCCACACGCTCCGATTAATATGAAGACCGGAAACCCACGGTTCTCCGTACTGGTTATTAAAAATAAACTCCGAATTTTTATTTGAATATTTTTTATGTTCTTTCAATGCGCTTACAGCTTCATCAGTAAGCATGATCTGTCGGATAGAATTCTTTGTTTTAGGCTTTTCGAGCCTGTTTTCAGTAAAATGCTCTTTGATATAATATGTGCCGAACAATTCATTAAAATGCTTCCAACGCATAGCCAGCACTTCACCTATACGCATACCAGTGTGAAATAAAATAACAAACATGGCATACATTTCAGGATACTTCTCTTTCATACATAGAAGAATTGCATTTACTTCCTCTTTGTTAAAGGGTTCAATTTCCGGCATGTCGATAGTAAAATTTCCGACCCTGCTCATAATATCTTCATCGATGTACGAACGTTCAAAAGCATATTTAAATATCTGTCTGAGAGGAGTTAATCGATTATTAATGGTTTTCTTTGATAAGCCTGACTCAAGTAATGAAAATTTATAATCATCCACAATGTATCTGGTAATATTCTTCATTTCGTAGTTATCAAAAAATGATTTATTAGATTTAAGACCAGCAAGATATGAGCGGAGAGTGCTGTATTTTAACTCGTTTGCCTTATGAAGTCTACGAAGCATGATTTCCCATTCCTCTGCAACTTCGGCAAAAATTTTAGATTTTGTTGAGACAGAATTGAAAAGTTGACATTTCTTAGAATTCGGAAACCATTCTGCATAAATAAGAGTACCATCAAGTAGCTCTTGTTCAAGTAATTTTGCCTGTCGCTGGGCATATCTCATGCCCTCTTTTCCAACCTGAACGTTAAGATATTCACGGCAACGAATGTTCTTATAGTAAAAATCAAGTAATAAACGACCTTTGTCGCTCCTCACATAAACATTTTTTCTTGCCATTCTCCCCTCTTGTTCAGCGGAATATCAATATCCAACACGGTAACAATTAAGAGTTCATTCAGCAATACTTTCTTCTTAATGAATATCACAGGAACACACCGCACTATTTAAGTGAATTATTCTTTATCCTGGCAATAATAGCGGACTTGATAAACCGAATCGGTGAACGCCCCTTTCCTGTACCCGTTTTAATATAATCTCTGCCTATTTTGAAGACACCATTCGATTTCCAGTTTTTAAGCGTTTTAGGAGAGAGTTGCAAAATTTCTGCAAGTTGCTCATAAGTCAATAATTCATCTTCAATGTTAATTTTATGAATAGATTTCATAGTTATTCTCCTCAACATTCTTGCCTAGCGGCATAACCTTCATTCCAGCCGCTTCTATAACCCTTCTCCCACCCTTCAGCTTCTTATGACTTTAAGGCGGCTACCAAATACTCCTCAAGCTTCGACTGAACATATTCATCCAAATCTTCCTTGAACTGCTTCTTTTCTTTTTCAGAAAGATTCTCAATCCACTTTGAAAGATGATATTCTGCTCGCTTCAGCCTCACACAGCACCTCCTGCATGTGATAGCTTCTCATGCCTCATGAGCATATCAGCGAAGATCACATTATTCAGCTCAAGCCTCTTTATGCCTCTTTCAGTGGATATATCCACCATCACCGGGCGGGAAGTCCTTCTGATAATTTCCGCAAGCTTAATCAATCCGTCAGGTTCGTTGCCAGAGCCTGCAGCATGAGCATATGAAAAATACTCCAGCGGCTTGCAGAGAGCGGCAGCAATACGAACTATTGTATGAAAATCCGGAATGCGCCTTGAGTTGGTGTAGTTCGAGAGAGCAGACGGCGATAAACCCGACAAAGCACAAAGGTCTTTATTGCGCAGCCCGCGCTCCCGCATGGCTTTCTTTATCTGGGCGCCGATGAATGTCTTTTCTGAAACCTTATTCTCCACCGTCAGACCTCCTCAAACACGCTCTTTATTTCCTGTTTAAAGGCTTCCAGCTCTGCGAAACCGTTTGCCATGTGCTTTTTGGTAATCTCCCCTGCTCTCAGGATTCTGGCGTTTTCAAGTTCCTTTGCTTGCTGCATAAGCTTCTTTGCTTTTTCTCTGAGTTCTTCAGGAGTCTGTTTCTTTGCCATATCTGACCTCATTAAAGTTCGTTCTCATAATCATCACTGCGACCAAATTCTCTTTCAGTGCTATCCTTTTCAGGTTCGTCCTTCAGCATTTCGTCCTCCTCATCTGTTAATGGCAAAGAAACTGTGCTTACAGGTTTGTCCTTGCTTATATCCAAATCATCCCGAAGAATAAAAGATGCAGCCACTTCCTGATAATTCTTAGGCTTCAGCTTAATCATGCAGGTGTCATAACCGGGGAAACGAAGGTAAGCTTTCAGCGGCTGAAGACCGATAATCTCCGCAGGCATAATCAGATCCTGTGTAAGCTTCTGCTGGTTGATTGAAAGGCCGTCACGGTTGTCCAGAACGCCCATGCTGTTCACATCTCTGGATTCAATTACTTCTCTCTTTCCAATCTTCCTTGCAGCAAATTCCGCCGCATCCGGATCTGACAGAGCAAACACGACCTGAGTGGCGGCAGCGTTAACAATCGCCTGACGAAGTTCTTTGGTATAAATAGAGTCAATCTGCCCGACATCCTGAATGCCTATATAAACGCACCCGCCGTATGAGCGGGACAATGTCAGAAGCTGAAGGATAGAATGCATCCTTTTAAGCGTTCCGAATTCATCGAGGAAGAAATGAATGCGCCTTTTAGGGTCATTATCATCCATTGAAAGGAAGCGAGCCGCAAGAAGGTCAATAAACAGAGTCAGAACCGGTTTAAGAGCGTCCGCCACTTCTTTTTTTGACGTGACAAAGATGAATCCTTTGCCGTTTTCAAGCCAGTTTTCCAGAGTAAAATCAACGCCGCCGGTTCTCACAGTCATATACTCAATTGCGGTCACATAATTAATCAACGTTGACATGAGAGATCCAGCCTGTCTCTGTTTCGGATCCGCAAGAACCTGAAGAGCGGTGGCGTATTCAGATGATGACTTGAATATCTTCGCAAGATTTACAGAATCCATCGTGACGAGAGTCCAGAGAGATTTATAATCACGCTGTCCGGTCTTATAAAGATACTTCAATATGCAGCGGAAAATCTCCCTTGCTCCGTCAGTCCAGAAAGGGTCTTTGTCTCCTTCGTTTTTGGCGATAAGAGAATAGCCTATTGCCTCAAAATCAGTGGGCTTTTTTATCTCATCAAACAGATTCCAGTTGCATGAACGTTCATCGAACGGATTGAAAATAACATCTCCCCGTTCAGGGTTATAAAACTTCCTTGTATAATCCCCTTTCGGGTCATATATGACTGCTTTCTCCCCTCTTTCACGTACACGTTCAAGAATAGAAGAGAGCAGGACTGTTTTGCCTGTTCCTGGTCTTCCCATGATGAAAGTATGAGTCGTTTCAGCGTCACGGGGCATCCTCACATTACCGAAAGGAAGATCACCGTTTTTTACCTTGCGCCTTATCTCTTTTGCAGAAACAAGTTTACCGCCGCGGACGTGCTTATCGTCTTTAATTTCCTTTGCAGACTTAATGAAAAATCTGATTGCCAGAGGATAAAGAAAGAAAATCCAGAGCCAGAAAATCATAGGCTTCCAGATAACACTGTGGAACACTGCTATATATTGCTGAAAGAACGGGTCATACACCACTTCATCCGCAGTTCTCACATAGTGCTTACCGTCATAATCAAATCCGGCCGGCATCTTATTCAAGCCGATACTTACCGCTATTGATGACTTGTAATAAGTAAAAACCATCAGACCGGACAGATCACGTTTATTGAAATCTCTCACCGCAGAAACAGTAACAAGCAGGAAGTAGATGAGAGTAAGAAAAGCGAAAATAAGCGAGTACATCCGCAGCCCCATCCTGAAACGGGCGTATTTGATTTCAAATCCTTCAAAAGCTCTTGAATTGCTCATGATTACCCCCTTGCTCCTGTTTCTCTTTTCTCTGTCAATTCCCCTTCAAACGAACGCATAAGATGCGGAAACGCAAGACCGAGAGCAGTCATAATCGCATCGTTTTCTTTCTGGAGCTGCTTGCGGACAGCTACCAACCCCCTGATGATAGTGTCAGTCTCTGCGGAACCGTTTTTATCTTTTCCGCCGCTTCCGATAAGAGACTTTATTTCAGAGAGTTCCCTGTCTATCTTCTCAAGCTTTCCGGCGTGGTCATCGCCTTTAATTTTGCCTAACTCATTCCTGACAAGCTGGCGCAAAAACTCAGAAATATTCATTCCGTTTTTCCCTGCCAGCTCCGCTAAAATCGCCGCTTCTGATTCATGAAACCTGATAGTTACTCTGGTCTTTTTCATTTTATTCTCCATGCAACTCGTTTTCCCCTTCCGCTTGTCTGACAAGTGTCAGACAAAAATTATCTTTATTTGCCAAAATATTAAGCACGATTTTAAACAACTTTGTCTGACAAAATGTCAGACGGTGTCAGACACTCAAGATGTTGTGAAACAACATCTTTTATCTTTGTCGTCAGACAAAGGGGAGCAAGCCTGTTGCGTGGAGTGTCAAGGAAAAACGAGTTTTCCCTCATCCATCCAGTAACAGCGCCCTGCGCATAAAAAAATCCTCTTTGATGTTTCATCTTTTCAGACTTTGCACCTGCTTTAAACTCAGCCGGTGTCTGGGGGGTGTTAGGGGGGATCGCCCCCCCTACATCATCAGTGGTATCGTGAATTGCAGACTTGAAGGGATCCGTAAAAATCCCGTGTCTGCAATGCACGATACCTTTTTCTGCGCGTTTTTTTCTCTGAATGATGTGAGTGTCGGTTCTTGCGTTTACCGGAGGCAATTTTGCATATGAGGGTATTAAGGGATCTATATCAATCCCGTGCCCGAATATGCAAAATTGCCGTGTCCGTTTTTTGTCCTTTACAGGGGGGCACGGGGGGCATTCCCCCCGTGCGGTTTTTATGCAGTTATATCCTTTCAAGTTCTTCATTTTTTTCCTGCTCATCGTATTTAAAAAGTTCATCTTTGGCTGTTTCATTTTTTTCCTTTTGTTCGCCGCCGAAAAGCTCCTGAAGCAGTTGCTTCTGGCTTGATATTTTTTCTGATATTTCCTTATTGAATTGCTCAAAGTCTTTGTCTTCGTTTTGTACTTTTTCACTTGCCGATTTTTCTTTATTTCTTTTCAGAGCAATGTTTCTTTCAAGCTCATCAAGCTTGTCCTTTTCGCTTCCTGAATTTTTATTTTTTTCGTTATCATTGAATTGTTCTTTAAGATGTTTAAGCTGTTGTTCAATAGTCTGTTTTCCACTGTCTTTTTCTTTAACTTCTTCAAGTCCATGTTTATAAAATTTCAAGTCCTTGAAACTGTCTTTTATCTGTTCTCTTATTTCTTCTCGTTTGATTTCTAAAGGGTCTATTGTTGATGTTTTAAACTGCTCATGTGATGTCTGTAGTATTAAGTCTTCAGCACTGTCTGTAATGATATAAAAGTCATCTTTTGCCCTTGTTGCTGACACATAAAGAACCTCAGATGTATTAATCGAGCTTACTGATTCGGGATCATCAATCGCCGCTGTCAGAAAGCGTGATTTTTCTTTTGTCATTGTCCTGATTATTTTCTGTAATGAATCAGGCTTCTCGCCTTTTTCAACCTGCTTTTTCTGCTTTTCTAATGCTTCTTCTTTAATTCTCCTGTCGTCCTTCGCTCTTGTTCCCGCATCAGTGTATAAAATTGATATATCAGCAGTCTGACCCTGTGACTTATGAACTGTAAGGGCATATCCATAATCGATGAAGCTGTATGACTTTTCAGAATCAAGTTTCCTCTGGCTTCCATCTTCCATTTTTACAGTCAGATTACTGCCGTCAATTTTTTCTATAATGCCTACTGAACCGTTCTGCACATTGAGCATTTTGTCATTTTTTCCGAATACTATTTTATCGCCTTCAGAAAACTCTCTTTCTTCAACTCTAAATGCTGAAATTTTTTCTCCGTGTTTGCCTAAATTAATCTGAAGAACTCTGCTGCCGAATGTCACCCGTACTGTATTACTTTTCTTGTCGATCTCTTTGATGACACCTTCTGACCCGGCTTTTATGCCGCCGAACTTACTACTCAGAAAAATGTGCATTCCTTCTTCATAGTTTCCGGCAATCCTTCTGTTTGCACCGCTTAAACTCACAACCTGCTTTGTCGCAAACGTTTGGCCATCTTTTATTTCTCCGGAGTCTTTTAATCTTTCTCTGATTGCATTATTGAGCTCCTGACGTTTTTTATTAATAGGCGTGATCATAATTACGCTGTTTCCTTCTCTGTAGTGCGAGAGGTATAGCTCAACTGCTTTATTCAGCCTATCTCCCGCCCCGGAAGCTTCAATAAGCCTTTTCTTGTCTTCCATAACTTCAAAAGCGTTTATAATGCCATCTGATGAACGCCCTTCCTGATAATTTTTGATGTTTTCTACAAGGTGCTTCATGTAGCCGGTTCGCTGCCGGAGGACTTCACCCATTTCTATTGTTTTAACGACATTCAACGCCTGGAGATCTTTAAACAGTCTGCCAGCTCCCACTGCCTGAAGCTGCTTGCCATCGCCGACAAAATGGACACTGGCATTATATTTTTTCGCGTTCGTCATAATCTCGTGGAAATGTTTGGACGAAACCATTGAAGCTTCATCGACTATCCAAACCGAACGCTCCGGCTTATTTTTCTCTGATTCTTTTTGTAGAGCTAAAAGAAAGCTGTCTATTGTTGATGCTTTAACGCCGGTTGCCTGTTCCAGTTCATATGAAGCTCGACCTGTGAACCCCATAAGATGAACTCGAATATCCGGATTAACACTGCTGACTATTTTATTGAAAGTATTTACTGCAAAAGTTTTCCCTGTTCCCGCATCACCCTGAACAATTGTGAACCTGTCTGCGGAACTGAGCATATTTGCAACCATAGCCTCCTGACCTGCGGTCAGGCGACTGTCTTTGAGTTTTTCACTGATTTTATCCGGCAGCATGATTGAAATCATGGCATTCTTGCCTTCTTTGGCCATGTTGAGGACGGATTTCTCCATTTCAATCTGTTCTTTTGTAGATATGAGATCGTGTATGTAGCCGCTTCTTGTCTTGTCTCCAACCTTTTGAAGCTCTTTGGCTGAAAACATATTCTTCATCTCTGCTTCCAGCTCATTAACTAATAGCTGCCCTCTGGAGAGGCGCATAGCAGTGTTAAGCAGTTCTTCCTTTCTGAACGTAGATTCATTCTCATGGATAGCCTTTGCTGCTTCTCGGAGTACAGTTTTTGCGTCCTGAACAGAAGACTTTTCCAGTTGAACTTCAGATGCTTTATCTACAGAGTCTTTAATTTGCTTTTTATCCGCTGTTTTGTCCCATTCTTCCCTGAGTTCAGGTTCAGTAATTTTGCTGTCTTTTGAATCACGGCTTTTGAGTGTTGCAACATCTCTGATTTTTGCTTCAGACCATTCAGGGTGTTTCGCTTTAAGGAGCTTTGCTTCTTCTTCAATCTCTTTTGAGCGTTTTGAAAAAGCTTCCAGAATGTCTTTGTCCACACCTGCAATTTCCCAGTTTCCATTCCTGCCTACTTCGATACTGTAGCCAAGTTCCTGAACTTTAAATGCAAGTTCGCTCTGATAAACATTCAGCAGAAGGTTTTGTTGATTAAAAAGCTGGTAATTATCAATTGCTCTAAAGCCTCTATCAGTTTCAGTCATATTGATAACAACTGCATGGGTGTGGAGCTGTGGGTCAATACTTCTGCTTGTCGAATGTGTAAAACAAGCTGCAATAATGTTCCCTGTAAAATCTGGAGTAGTTTTGTTATCTATGGTTTTTCGTGCATATGCGTAATTCTTTTCATAATAATCAAGAGCTGATTTAACAGCTTCTGTATGTGCCTCGATAAGTTTTTCATCACCGACATGCAATGCCATCACAGATAGACTCTTCGGTGCTGAAAACGCAAGATCCACTCCTGCGCGACGTTCTCCATTAACACCTTTGTCAATCAACGTTTCCGCCGTCAGAGGATCCATGCCGAATAATAAAGCGGAAAACTGTGCGGCTTTGATCGGCTGATGCTCAAGATTGAACTTGCCTGAAAGCTCACCATGCCAGAAAGAAGACTCAGCCTTACCTTCAGGGGCGAGAATAGGGTCTTTTTCATAGTAGTAGTCTGAAGCTTGTGAAGCTGAAACTCCGCGAGCAAGTGACATTATTGCACCAGTATAAATTATTGGCAGTTATCAATTCACTTAAAAAGCAGTGAATAAGCAGTTTTAAAGAAGCTTTAAAACACTTTTAAGAAACTGATTAATCAGCGCCTATTAACTTAATAACCAGTTTTTAAAGAGCGATTATGTTCGTCCAGTTCGGTTTCTTTAAGTATTGTGTTCTCTATATATTCCAAGGCCAGTCTTATGGCTTTATTATGAGCATCAAGAAGAAGACTAGAGTTAAGATGTGAATGTAAAGATATGCTTTTCGTGCCTGAAAAATTGATGTCTTGGTTCATTATCTTTCAATAGAAGCGGGAGCCGGAAAATATTCCGGCTCCTCAGATGAAGGAGTATGAAGCGGTTCAACATCTGCCGTGAACCGTTCGGCGTCTTTAAGGTCAGCCTTATCTTGAGCGCAACTTCTGACCGTGCGCCCTTCGGTCTTACTTTCAGGAGAGGTTCTTACAACAATAAGATGAACATTTCTCTGAATACGTTCTTTTATCTCTTCAGCCTCTTCTTTCGAATGAAAAGACACAAGCTTCCCATCTGCCGTCAGAAATCGGCGTTTACCGTCAATATAAACAGCAAGAGCGTATTTTGAGTAATGCAGCTTAATAATGTCCATACGAAATATTAAGTCATCTTTTTGATGAATGTCAACGGAATTTTTGAAATGAAAAAAACAGTGCGGTTTCATGAGTGGATAATGGTATTGACAATCAGAAAATATATGATAATGTGAATGTGTGGTTTTTATTGATTATTTATGTTGATTATAAGAGACTTGGCAGTAGAGTTGTGCAAAGAATACTAAGATGTTTTCTTTGAGTGGATCATTTTTGTGTAATCTTTATAAACCTTCTCTTTTTCTGTTGCTTCAATGATTTTTTCAAGCTCGGAATCATCAAGTTCTCTCAGAAGCCCATGAAGCTTATTAAGCTTTTCAAGCCTTTCGGGAGTCGGTTCATCATGCTTCAGAGCATCCTCAAGGGTTATCTCATTAAAGAAATATCCTACCGGCACACTCAATGCCGTTGATATGCGCTGCCACATCTGCATGTTAGGCTCTCTTTTGCCACGAACGTAGTTATTAAAGATCTTCCTATCCATCTTAATCAGCTCTGCTGCCTCAGTCTGAGTTAGCCCCTTAGCATCAAGCAGGTTTCGCAGAAGCTCACCGTATGATAGTTTTCTTTGTGGAGTTGGAGAAAAATTCAGTTTTGTTCCATCAGAACGTTCATATTCGTTTATCTCTCCGAATATAAAAGCTACAGGGATATTAAGTGCTTTACATATTTTGTGTATTGTTTCAGGGCTTACGCCTTGTCTTCCCGCATTGATGACACGGTTAAGGTTCACAACAGAAATATCAGCTTTATCTGCAACCTTAGCCTGCGATAAACCTGACTCGGCAATGGCAATCCTTATGCGTTCCCTGATTATGTCGTCAATATGGCTCAACACTCACCTCTAAATAATTATGAAGCTATTTAGATAATGTTTCTATAAACCATATAGTTGTGAATATTTTTTATTGACATTAACCATATGGTTGAGATATTTTTATTCAGGAGGTAGTTTCATGAATCACCCACTAGAAATATGGATTTCTAAGAAAGGTCTCTCTAAAAATCAGTTTGCAAAACTTGCCAATTTAACTTCTATGTCTGTCAGCAGATATTGTAACTACCAACGTTTGCCGAATCTCGAAGCGCTGAAAAAGATTCACGTGGCAACTAACGGAGAAATAACATTCAGAGATTTTGAGAAGAAAGAATCTGCATGAACAAATATCTCATCAATGAACCGCCGCTTTTTGTGCTGCCGACTCTTGCCCAGAAAATCGGGCTCAATGAAGCTATCCTTGTTCAACAGCTTCATTTCTGGCTGCTGCGCTCAAAAAATGAGAAAGCGGGACATAGATGGGTATATAACACTTATGATGATTGGCTTGAGCAATTTCCGTTTTGGTCTAACAAAACTATCAGAAGAATAGTCCGAAAGCTTGAAGACGAAAATATTGTCATTTCAACGTATGAATTTAACCGAGACATCAATAAAACAAAATGGTATCGCATAAATTATAATGTACTAGGAGATATTACCGGTAATACAAGCTTGGACGCGAACTCTGAATATTTGATTTGTGAGCCCCCCTTGATAGTGTTACCAACACTTGCCGTTCAATACGGACTAAATGAAGCAATGTTTCTCCAACAATTGCAATTCTATCAAACTTTAATTGATAAAGAAATTGATGGGCATATCTGGATAGCAAAAAGTTACAGTTCATGGCTCGGCCAATTTACGTTCTGGAGCAGTGATACCCTCGCACGTATTATCAAAAAACTCACTGAAAATGGATTAATTCTTAACACAGCAAAATATAACAATTCAAGCATGGATAAAACACGTTGGTTAAGCGTATTAGAAGATGCCGTTATTGAACCAATTAAGAAAAACGCGAGACCGCAACCTGACCAGTCGAGACCGCAACCTGACCAGTCGAGACCGCAACTTGACCAGACGAGACCGCAACTTGACCAGACGAGACCGCAACCTGACCAGTCGAAACCGCAACTTGACCGCATCGAAACCGCAACTTGTCCTGATAGTACCCGCAAGTTGACCAGCCCTTATATAGGATCAGATTATAATCCAGATTATAAAACAGATTATGATCGATCAGCTTTTAAAGAAATTCATGATGAAGTTCATCTGGATGAAACAGAAATCGAAGCTCACACGAATAGCGCTGTTGAGCTTTTCAGAAAATACTGCGTTAACGGGCGTGATGTTCATAAAATAACAAATACGCTCAAAACACTCGTTAAAGAAGCGTTGTACAAACACGGACAAGAAGCGATTACGCTTATTTTTGAAGAAGTTAAACGCTCTGACTATTTACTCGGCCATGGCGGTGTAAAAACATCACTGTCATGGATAATAAAAAATTCAGATAGTGTTCTCAGCGGCAAATACGCCAGTAGAGGCGACAGTTTGTACGAGGCCGCCCAAAAATGTAACGCCGCTAACTTTACATGCAAGCCCACTACCGAATCCAAAAAGGAGAGCGAAATGTGCGTACATTGTCAGCGTTGGAATAACAGACCGAAACCAGAGCAGCCGAAAGAAAAAACACTTGCCGAAGTGGCCATGGACTGCTTTAAAAACACCGAAAACTCAAAACATAAAGAATTTCAATGCCCTGTACTCGGCAAGAGAGACCTGCGGCATGAATACTGCGCTTTCTGCCCCAGACAGGAAGATTATCTTAAAAAAGAAGCCGCTGAATGCTTCGCAAGCTGCGGCGGTACTTGTGCAACAACAATTTTCAAAGCAGAAGCCCGTGAATGCTGCCGTTTTTGCCCCAAAGACGATAATGACCCAGATAAAAACAAGAAGAAGCCTGAAAATAAAAACAGCGAGGAAATTCTCAAGGCTGATTTCCGGGACAACAATGAAGTCTGGCAAGAGGCTCACAAATGGACAATTAAAAACCGCAGAACGATTTCCGGCTTCATTGCAAAATATATTCCCTATCTGGCTCTGGATGAAGAAGAGCTGGAAGCTGAAGCTCTCATTGTTGCTTTTGAAACATTAGCCCCACTCGTTGCTGAACTGCCGGAAGTGCCCGAAAAGAAATTTGCCGCAAAATTCTGGAACAACCTGAAATACAGATTCCGTCAGATGAAATCTATTCCGTCTGTCGGTGAAGTGACAAACACAGATAACCGTACTGCCTGCACTATGATTGACTTTAACGAGATTGAAAGCTACACAGACTTCAAAGACCCTGTTGATACCGAGGAACCGGAAGCTGCACGTAAGCTAAGAACCCTGATGGGCATCCTTACTCTTGAAGAAGAAGAGATTATAGAACACAGGGAACTCGGTCTTAAACATGGAAAGCTTACAGCACTGGAAACCGCCGTTGCCATGGGTATATCATACGATAGGCAGCGGAAGCTTGAGAAATCTGCAAATCAGAAAATAGCCGATTTTATAAAGAAATACCGCATCAAATCAGATACTGCTGTTGAGACCATAGAAAAGCATGTCGCAGCCGAAGCACAGAGTATATTCAAACCGCTGAAATCTCCGGCATATTTTGAACTGGGGTATCTTCTGAAAAAAATAATCTGAAAAGCCCGCCGGAAGGCGGGCAGAATCTATTGTCTTATTTCTTCAACATCTCTTTCTCTAAGCTGGAGCGTGTATCCCATCTTATCAAGGACATTAACAATCGTGTTAATTTTCCTTTCCTGACTCGGTTTTTCAAGTTTCGCTTCCTGCTGCTGGGTCACTCCGAGAAGCTCAGCAAGCTGTGCCTGTGTCAGCCCCCTGCGTTTACGTTCAGTACGCAGGAGAAGAGAAAATGAAAGGTGAAACGGCATAAAAATATCGACTTCATCCTCTCTTCTGGCAGACGGGGGATTAAACTCCTCTTCGTCTTTGATCATTTCTTCCACCATAAGCTCAAGAACTTCTTTGGCGTTCTCAAGAGCTTCTCCGTAGGTGTCTCCATAGGTAAATGTATTCGGCAAATCACGGAAAAAAACAGTATACTGACCTTCTTCCTGAGTGATTTTTGCCGGATAGCTCTGAAAGTTTCTCATAGCAGTTTCACTCCTGTTTGTTTTTCGATAGCTCTGATAAGGGGCTTCGGTACATCTTTAGTTCCGTGTACAGGAACAGGAACTTTCTTAGAATCACGCACCATCATATGATGGCTGCCTTTAACAGTCTTCAGTTCCCATCCCTCTTTTTCCAGTGCCTTGATTATTTCTTTGCCGTTCATAGATACATAATACAACCTTGAGGTTGTATTGTCAATATAAACAAGAGCATTTTTTAAACACTCTTTAATCACTTCTAAAACACTTAATAAAAACTTCAAAAAAACTGCATTTAAACTGTTTATTCAGCGCAAAAACACTGACCGCCTTAGCCATTACATAAATAGAAAGACTTAGGAGGTTTTTATGATAGGAGTTGATGTAGGTTTCGGAGATGTAAAGGCTGTATGGCTGAAAGATGGAAAGTTCGTTTATCTCAAAGTACCCACTGCTGTAAAATATGATTCAATGAATGCTGGCTTCGGCGAAGGAGAGGAAGAGCGTTATCACTTTCAGGGGCGTGATTATCTTGTTGGCGAAAAAGCCCGCATGGACGCTTTCAGCACCAGATCATTTGATTTCATGAACAGATACACCGGACTGCTTATTTATCACATCCTTAAAAAAAGCGGCTTCAATGAACAGAATATCGGAGTGGGACTTCCGCTGACATGGTATTCAAAGAAAGATGAATTCATAAATAACATCAAATGCACAGTGGTAAACGATGAAAAACTCAATGTAAATCCCCGCCTCTTCCCGCAGGCTGTGGGCATACTGCTTGATTACAGAACAGACATCGAAGGCAAAATCATTTCCGGTACAGCGAAAGACGGTCTTGTACTGGACATCGGCTTTAACACCGTTGATATACTCTGCTTTGAAGGCGGAAAGGCTATACGTGCGGATTCCGCAACCCTTGAAAAAGCCGGTATTTCAAAAATAATAGTTGAGCTGACGGAACTCCTTCAGCAGCGATACAACATAGACCTTTCCGAGCAGGAAGGAAAAGATGTCTTCCTGTCACGCAAGCTTAAAATCCGCAACCAGTATATTGATTTATCGGAAGTTGTACGGAGTATCACCGAAAGATACTTTGACGAGCTTATCCATCGCCTGTCTCGCTGGGATAAACGTATTCAGAGAGCCGACATCATGCTTCTTGGCGGCGGCGGAGCAGTGCTTATCAAAGACTATATCCCTTCAGAGTATGCGCAGCTCATGCACGTTCCGGAATTTCCTGAATACAGTAATGCCCGTGGTTATCTGAAAGGCTTAATTACCGGAGGCAGGAAATGAGTGAGAAGAAACGCCTTCAGATAAGTGTGAATGCCGAACTGCACAAAACACTCATGTCAATTTCAAAAACATCACGGGGGCAGTTCGTCAACATGGCATTGAATAAATTCATACAAACAGAAGAAGGACAACACCTTTTACGGGAATTTGCAAGCTATCAGCCTGACACTGAACAAATTGAACGTGAGCTGAGAGAAGAAAACAGTAGTTCCAGACTAGACAGCATAATGGGGGAATTCTGATGAATAAGAAAAGACTTATCGAATATATAGGTTGTGCGGCGGTGGTTTTAGCTTTGTTCGGCTTTCTTTACTATGCCTACAACAGACCGGAAAATAAAGTTAAACGTGCGGTAAGGAGCGTGTACGAATCAAAATATGACGCAGTTTTGAGTAAGATAGACGGTGCTACTCCCTCTTACATAGTTGACCAGTTGCGCCCATCATGGAAACTGCTGCCCGGTGACGGATTGCTTCAAATAATCAGGGTTGTTCCTGCCAAGATCTTACATACTTCATTAATGCAGTTAAGAACCGATCTTGCAGAACGGTTGCGGGATTATGAGATACTCACAAAAGTCAGCATCATCCGCATTGAACCGAAAGATATTAATCTTCCTGTTATTCAGGAACTTATAAGAGAAACAAACCATGAAATCGGTCACACAGATAACGGAACTTATCTTTTTATTTCGCATTTCACTCCAACACTAAAAGAAGATGTCGGAGGAACACATGAAATCCCGTAGCAAATGCACACCTGAGGAGATCGGTCTGTGGCGGCGTGGGGAGATATCCGTCATCATCCCCTGCCTGAAATGCGGGCAGGATTTTGAGAGTATTGGGAGCAATAACCGGATCTGCAAGTCCTGCAGGGACTCCAATAAATCAACGGCTACGACATATTCGGAAGCAGCCATAACAATAAATATTGGCTGGTAAGGAGGAGTAATATGGAGACAGCTCACGCTTTTTTGTATTTTTTTTCTTATATCACTTTTAGCAGTCTATTTTCTTTTGCAATTTATGAAGATTTAATTAAAGGAGATAAATTTCTTACAGTTATAGGAGTTGTGATTACAGTTGTTGAACTTTTGATTTTAGTAACAATCGCATTTTATCATCCTTCAGATTTTTCATTTTATCTCGCCTTTGGATTACTAATTTTAATACACATCAAAGGATTTCTAGTAATATATATATTTTATTGTAGATAGTAAAACATAAACTAGGCAGTATATTTACACTTCCGCCCGCCCCGCTTCGGCGGGGCTTTTTCTTTTGAGTCCCGCATAATCCAAACAGTAGACCTCCTTAGCCATTAATAAGGCAGAAACTTACATAGGAGGTTTTTCAAATGGAAAGAAACAAAGTTTCTATTTTTTTTATGGTTGTCATGCTTGTGATGACTGCCAGTGCGGCGTTTGGGTTTACAGAACCTGCTGCGGACTCTTTTGCGAACGAAATAAAAGAGCTTACGGTTGATGACATCATTAAAGGAGCAATCGGTTTTGCTATCGTTGTCGCAGGTGTTGCATTCGGCGGTTACAACATTATGGCTAAAGGACAATGGTTGCTCGGTATCGGTTCAATGATAGGCGGTGCCGTAATCGGACTTTCTCCCACCATCGTTACCAGCATGGGGATACTTTACTAATGAAAATCTTCATCCCTCAATACCTTCACAAACAAAATAAAATAGGTTTGCTTGAAGCAGATGAGGCAGGACTTATCTTATTTTTTGCGATGTGTTTGGCGTTGATCAGAAGCCCTTTTGTTCTGGTGATCGGTATCGCAGCTTTTTTCTACTACCGTACGCTTAAAGCCAAATATCCGAGAGGATTCTTCAAACACCTGCCGCATATATGGGGCTTCAAACAGTTCAAGTATTTCCCAAGCATCTTCATTAGGGAATTCAAGGAGTAATCATGAATTTCAAGAAATATGTAAGCACGGCTTCAAACCTGTTCGTTGAGAACAGGTTTCTGAAGCTTGTATTCGTTGTGATGGCAATCATCATAGGCGGACAGATGTATATGCTTCACAACGCTTACAGAGAGAACAATGTGTACATCGTTCCGCCCGGATTAGAGGGCAAGGTCAGGGTGGCGGGCAGCCACCTTGACCCTGTTTATCTCCAGAGCATGGGGATGTACATTTCGCAGCTCATGTACTCGTTCATTCCGCAGGATGTTATCGGAAAATACGAGGAGATTTCATCTCTGTTTGTGCCGGAGCTGTATCAGACGAACAAGCAGGAACTTCTCAAAATTGCCGCTGAGTATAAGGACAATGATGTGTCGATGAGCATGAAAGTCTTGGAGATTAAATCTACTCTGAACCCGAACATAATCGAAGTCACCGGTAAGGTTGAGAAGTACATAGCGGACACGAAGACGGACACAGAAAACACTGTCATCAAAATCCGTTACACCGTGCAGAACGGCACGTTCCGCATAACAGCACTGGAGAAAGGCAAATGATAAAGAAACTTATTCTGGCGGTGCTTGTTACCGCAATATCAGTTACGTCATATGCAGACAGCATAGAACCAGAGAAGGTTGCATATGTGCCGCTGTCAAACACTGATGTGAACCGCATAGTCTGCCCTTATCCCGTCACGGACGTTGTTTATTCGCAGGAGAAGGGCGTGACTGTGAAAGTCACTGACTCAAATCTGTTCGTGAAATTCCCGGTGACAGTGATTGAAAAGGAAGGACAGGAGGTCGGCAAGACATTCTATATCGGCAATACAGAGCTGTTCCTCGTTTGCGGTGAGAAAGTTTACACGTTGGTCATGCAGCCGAAGAAGATGCCCGCGCAGACAATTTATCTGTCAGACACCGCAGGGCGCATCAAGAAGAGCCATGAGTATGTCAGCCAGAACGACTATGAATCACTAATGCTGGATCTCATTCAGGCAATGATTGATGTACGCACTCCGCCGGGCTTCGTGATGAACGATGTGAATCTGTCAGAGAACTACAGGAACATCCGTTTTAACACAGTTAAGACGCTCACCGGCGGCGGGTATGTGGTGAAAGAGGTCATTCTTCGCTCTGATAGGATGGTGAGTATCGCTGATACTGAATTTCTTAAAGTCAGAGGCTTTAAGAACGTAAAAGCTGTTGCAATCATGGATTCTTCCTTTGTCGGCGTAACAAAAGCCTATGTCATTGAGGGGGTGGTCAAATGAGCGAAGCACCCAAGGGCATAGAGCAGTTTAAGGCAAAGTACGCTGCGCTCTCACCGAAGGCAAAGAAGACAATCAATATTTCTCTGGCTGTATTTGCAATGATTCTGCTGTTTATAGGCGTTTACTACTCCAGTGGACTGAACAAGAAGGTTGTACGCCGTGAGCCGACTGTAACAGTATCGGCAAAGAATTTCGCCGAACCCGAAGACAGAAATACAAGTATCAAGCTGGGTGTTGATAAGAAGGTCAACACACTCATGGAACGCATAGAGCAGCTTGAGAAGGCTCAGAAGGCTCCGGTCTCTGAACCGCAGCAGATGCCGTCAGAGGTCATCACCGGGATTCCGCCTGTTCCTTCCGCTGCGCCCGCAACTCCGGCGGAACCGCAGCGCATTGAACGCAGACGTGCGGACTTCGGCAGCTATGCCCCGGAATATGTTGAGGCCAAACCGCAGAAAATTGAGCGTACGGTCGGCGGCATAGGTCATGTGTCTGTTCCGGTGGCGAAAAAAGATGAAACAAAGAAGGAAGAGCGGGCCAAGAAAGTCAACTATATCCCTTCAAACTCAATCTTTAAAGCAATGCTGATAACAGGCGTTTACGCTCCGACTCTTGCGGCAGGTAAACAGAATCCTTCCCCGGTTATGCTCCGGCTTCAGGATCTCTCATTCTTCCCCAACGAAATCAGGCGCAACCTTTCCGGCTGCTTTGTGGGCGGTGAAGCTTTCGGCAATTTAT
>JAEXAH010000129.1 GCA_023458315.1 Pseudomonadota bacterium | reverse complement strand
GTTCACCCATGTGGGCGCCTACGAGTTTCCGGTGGGCCGGGTGCGCGACAGGGAGTTCATTCTGAGGCGGGAGCGGTTGGTGGGTTGAGGGGATTAGAAGCGGACCCCTCCCCAGCCCTCCCCACCCCCCCCGGGGCCCCCGGGGGGGGGGGGCGGGGCGCCGATGCCGGAAAAGGGCGGTGCGTTCCGCCCGCTTACGGGTAACAGCCAGCCATGAACAACTGGCCGTCATGCACCTTCACCCAGGTCTGCTTGGGCGCCAGCTTCTTGGTTTCCGGGTGGGTCCAGGTGTATTTGGCCCAGCCGCCCTGGGGGCTTTCCTTGCCGGTCTTGATCATTTCCTGAATGATCATCACGCCGTTGGTGTCCTTCAGCGACGGCAATTGCGGATTGTCGATCAACTTGGGATTGATGGCGTGGGCCTTGAAGATGCCCTCCATGGTCGAGACGATCACGTACAATTCGCCGCTGACCCACTCCTTGTTGTCCTTGTTCATGAAATCGGCGAAGGACTTTTCCTTGCCCACCGCCTTGTAATGGGCGACGGCCTTGTCCACCAGCGCCTGGGCGTTGGTGCATTCGTCGGCGCGGGCGGCGCCCGACAGGGCGACCACGGCGCAGGCGGCTGCGGCCGCCATGTTGAACAAGCTCTTCACGTCCCTTCCCTCCTCTGCTTGTGATTCCTGATCAGGCCGAGCGCAGGCGCGACACCAGCCCATCCACCTGGGATTGCAGGCGGGCGAATTCGCCCACCAGGGTTTCGGTGGTGCCGTGCACGTTGGCGGCGGCGGTGCCCACATCCTCGGCCACCCGGCGCACCTGACCGATGCCACGGCTGACGGTGCGGGTGCCGTCGGCGGCACGCATGACCGAATCGCTGATTTCCCCGGTCGCCCGCCCCTGGTCGGCCACCGCCCCGGCGATGGCCGACAGCGCCTGATTGACCCGGGTGATGGTGCCGACGATGCCGTCGATGGCGCGCACCGCCTCGTCGGTGGCGCCCTTCATGGCGCTGATCTCGTTGGCGATTTCCTCGGTGGCGCGCGCGGTCTGGTTGGCCAGGCTTTTGACCTCGTTGGCGACCACGGCGAAGCCCTTGCCGGCGTCACCCGCCCGCGCCGCCTCGATGGTGGCGTTCAGCGCCAGCAGATTGGTCTGGCTGGCGATGTCGTTGATCAGGCCCACCACCTCGCCGATCTTGGCCGAGGCCTGGGTCAGACCCTTGACCGTTTCGTCGGTGCGCCCGGCCTCGATCACCGCCGCCTCGGCGATGCGCGACGATTCGCTGACCTGTCGGTTGATCTCGCTGATGGCCGTCACCAGACGTTCGGCGGCCTGGGCGACGGTTTCGACGCTGCCGTTGGCGGCCTCGGAAGATTCCGCCACCTCGGCCGACTGGCTGGACGCGGTTTCGGCGTTGGCGGCCAGCACCTCGGCCTCGCCGCGGATGGCGTCGGCGGCGGCCGAGGCGGCGCCCACCGCCGATCGCACGCTCTGCTCGATCTCGGCCGCAAGGTCGGTCATGGCGCGGCGCTTGGCCTGCTCCGCCTCGGCCGCCATGGCTTGCTGCTCGGCGGTCAGCGCCTTGACCCTGAGGGCGTTTTCCTTGAACACCTGCACGGCGCCCGCCATGGCGCCGATCTCGTCGCGGCGGCCGATGGCGGGAACCGGCGTTTCCAACTCGCCGCGGGCCAGGCTTTCCATGGCCCGGGTCATGCCGCCCACCGCCGAGGCGATGGCGCGGCCCAGCAGCAGCGAGATCAGCGCCAGGACCGCCAGGGCGGCGACGGTGATGGCGATGAACAGCACGCGGGTCGATCCGGCCGAGGCGAAGGCGGCGCCTTTGGCTTCCTCCACCAGATGCCCCTCCAGGGCGATCATCTGCTGGGTTTCCTTCATCAGCGCCTGGAAATTGTCCTGGGCGGTCCACATGAAGGACACGGCGGCGGTGAAATCCAGGCGCTGCATGGACAGCACCTGGGTGGTGTTTTCCTTGTACAGCGCCAGCGCCTGCTCGATGCGCTTCAGCAGGACGTCTTCCTCGGCGCTCAGGGAATAGGCGGCGCGATAGGCGCGCAGACCGTCCTCGGCCGCCTTGACCGCGCCCTCGAAGCTGGCCTCGGCCTTGGCCATCTGCTTTTCATCGACACCGGCGGCGTTCCAGGTCAGCAGCCGGTACAGGTCGGAATGGGCGGCCTGCAACGCCGAGCCGATTTCCCCGGTCCTGACCGATTTGGCGAATGTGATGTCGGCGATGTCGTCCAGCGCCGCGCGCTGGTTGGCCAAGCCCTGCATGCCCACCACCGCCATGACCACCATGCCCAGGGCGGCAACAATCGGAACGATGGCGATCTTGGCGCCGACCTTCAAATTGTCGAGAAAACCCATGACACCCCCGCACCCAAACATGCACATGCGGAGTCTTAGCACGCCTTTTCAGCGAGGCACAATGGTATCAATATATCCAAAAGAATAAGCATCAGGTAAGCAACGTATCCCGATGCTTGCTGTATTGTGCAGCGCATTCATGTTTGTACTTTCAAGCAAGGCGGATTCCATCCAGGAACCCGCCTATACTTGAAACCGCCACTAAACCTTGGCGGCGACCTTGACCGGCTTGCCCCGGATCGCCTTGTCGTCGGCCACCTTGTCCTCGGCCACCTTGCGCGCCTCGGCCGGGGTCAACTGGCGGCCCTGGCGATAGGCGGCGATCACCGCGTCGGCGGCGTCGTAACCTTCGTCGATGCCGCGATCGAGGTTGGAATAGCTCCAGTCGTAATTGACGTTATGGTCCACCGGAATCTCGATCACCTTGAGGTTGGGGTGGCTTTCGGCGACGTGATACTTGAACAGCTTGACGTCGTCCTCGCTGGTGGTGGCGGCGAACAGCATCACCAGATTGTTCAACGCGTCGTACAGGTTCTCGGGCTTGCGCACCTGCTTGATGTCCAGGATGCGGCTGACCCACACCTCGTCCAGATCGGGATGGTTGCGCAGCAGATCCTCGAAATTGACGGTGTCGACGGTGGCCCCTTCACAATAGGTCTTGCCGCCGATGACCACCGGTTCCTCGATATAGGGCAGCGCCGAGCACGCGCACAGGGTGTGGCCGCTGATGCGTTCGTATTTGGGATTGCCGCTGCTGAACAGTTCCAACCGGTCGTCGGTCAGGTTGTAGGCGTTGTGGTACAGCACCGGCTTGCCCGGCTTGTACAGGTTGTCGAACTTGATGGAGCCCAGCAGGGCGCTGTCCTGGTACCAGACCCGGGCCAGACCGCGCGTCTTGCTTTTGTACATCATGCTGGTCATGAAGCGGGACCACGGGTTGACCGCCAGGATCTGGTTCAGCACCAGGGTATTGAAGTTGGAATTGGTCCATTGCCGGGGATCGGTGGCGAAGCGGGCCAATTCCTCGGTCGCCGCCAGGATGGCCTCGGGCACCACCAGATTGTGGTAGCTGCGCGGGTCCAGGGCGAAATCCACGGTGTTGCGGATGCTTTCGACCCAATCGGGGGCGAAGGCGGCGGCGATGGGGAATTTGTCGTAGATGGTGTCCGGGCGGAAGATGCCGCGGAAGAACTCGACCGAGGTATCCAGTTCCTTGCCCGGCTCGGCCTGGTTCCACACGATGCCCAGCCAAGCGCCGATGCAGGCCAGGCTCCAGACGTCGAAACGGATGTCCGGCTCTTCATAGATGCGCTTCAGCGTGCCGATGGACAGACCCACGGCGGGGCCGCCGCCAGCCAGGGCGATGGCGCGTTTGACAGGCTTCATGGCTGCTTCCCTTTGTGCGGAGAGTTTCGCGCATCCTAAGGAAGCAGTCGCCATGCATCAATCTGAGATTGTAGGTATTGCCCTATGGCTTACCGGTTAAGGGTAACACCCGATCAGGCCACCGCGTAAGTGGCCAGCAGGCAGGCCAGCAGCACGATCAGCATGGCGGCGAAGAAATTCCGCCACCCCTTGCCCGCCCGCCGCAGGTCGAGGAAATGGTGCAGCACGGCGCGGGCCTTGAAATACGACGCGGTCAGGGCGATCGCGGCCGCCAGGAAACCGCCCTCGCCGTGGCCGAAGCCCAGCACGGCGATCAGCGACAGCAAGGTCAGCCCGACCAGCAGCCCCCAGGCTTGCAGCAGGCGACGGTCGATGGCGGCGGCGTTCTCGGAAGGGGACATGGCAATCACCGGACCAGATAGACGATGGGAAACAGGATCAGCCAGATCAGATCGACCATGTGCCAGAAGGCGGCGCCGGTCTCCAGGTTCTCGACGCTGTTCTTCCAGCCGACGATGGCCAGGACGATCAGCCCCATGACCACATGCAGGGCATGGAATCCGGTCATCAGATAGAACAGGGTGAAGAAGGTGTTGGTTTCGATGTCGATGCCGTGGGCGGCCTTGTCGGCGTATTCGATGCCCTTGACCACCAGGAAGCCCACACCCAGCGCCCCGGCGCCGCACAGCCAGCGCCGCGACACCCCCGAGGCGCCGCGGATGCCCGCCTGCACCGCCTTGGCGGCCATCCAGCCGCTCGTCACCAGGATCAGCGTGTTGAGGCCGCCCAGCCGCACGTCCAGCATGTGCTGCCCGGCGCGGAACACCTCGGGCTGCATCACCCGGGCGACGCCGAAGCCAAGGAAGAAGGCCCCGAACACCAGCAATTCGCTGATGATCAGCACCCACATGATGGGGTTTCCCGGCAATTCGGACAGGGCACCCCAGCCGCCTTCTTCCGGGGGAGTTTCCTGGAAAGCGGGGCCTGGAGAAAGGGGGATAATGTCGGTCATGCCCCGACCCTAGGCCCGCCCCGCACCGGCGCCATTGACGCCGATCAAGCACCCTCTACCCAAAGTCGTCATCTTATTCTAAAGTATGTATCGCCTAACCATTGGGAGGGGCATGTGACCGAGCGATCCTTACGGGTTCTGCTGGCCGAGGACAACCCGGTCAACCAGGCATTGCTGACCCATCTGCTGGAAAGCATCGGCCATGTGGTGACGCTGGCAGAACACGGCGCCCAGGCCCTGGAACTGGTGGCCACCGCCGATTTCGACGTCGCCCTGATGGACATGCAGATGCCGGTGATGGATGGTGCCACCGCCACCCGGCTGATCCGGCTGCTGCCCGGCGACCGCGCCCGCCTGCCGGTGGTGGCGCTGACCGCCGAAAGCGCCGATCAGCACGAACGTTATTTCGAGGCCGGGCTGGACGGGTTCTTGTGCAAACCGGTGAATGCGGCCACCCTGGCGCGGACCCTGAAGGACATCACGGCAAGCGAGCCCATGACCACCCAGCAGGAAACGCCGCCCCCTCCGCCGCCGGAAGACGGCCCGCCGGTACTGGACCCGGCCTATCTGGACGATCTGCGGCAATGGGTCGGCGACGCCACCGCCCTGACCCTGCTGGCCGCCGCGCCGGAATCGTTCCGCGACGAACTGGCGGCCATCACCGCCGCCTGGCACGGCGGCGACGCCAAGGGCGTGCGGGAAAACGCCCATCGCCTGAAGGGCGCGGCGGGCAGCATCGGCTGCCGCCGTCTGGCCGAGGCCGCCCAGGCCCTGCACAAGACCGAAGCCATCGACCTTGGCGACCGCGCGCCACTGCAACGGCTGACCGCCGAAGTGGCCGCCGCCATCGACGCCGCCACCGCGTGGCGTCCGGTCTGAGGGCAACCGGCCTCAATCCAGCCTTTCGTCGTCATGGGCCGCGTCGCGGCGACCCTCGACCACCGCCTTCAGCACCACGGTGATCAGCGCCAGCAACGTCAGCACCGACGCGGCGGCGAAAGCGCCGGAACTGTCGTAATCGTGATACAGCAGGTCGATATACAGCGGCAGGGTGTTGGTTTCGCCGCGAATATGCCCCGACACCACCGACACCGCGCCGAATTCGCCCAAGGACCGGGCGGCGCACAGGATCAGGCCGTAGAACAGCGCCCATTTGACGTTGGGCAGGGTGACGCGCAGAAAGGTGACGAAGCCGCCGGCGCCCAGCACCTGGGCCGCCTCTTCCTCGTCGGTGCCCTGAATCTGCATCAACGGCATGACCTCGCGCGCCACGAACGGGCTGGTGACGAACAGGGTCGCCAGGATGATGCCGGGCACGGCGAACATCACCTTGATATCATTATCCATCAGCCACTGGCCGAGCAGGCCGGAACTGCCATAGACCATCAGGGTGGCGACACCGGCGACGATGGGCGACACCGAGAACGGCACTTCGATCAGGCTGACCAGCCATTTCTTGCCCTGCCAGCGGAATTTCGTCACCGCCCAGGCCACCGACAGGCCGTAGACGGCGTTGATGGGCACCACCACCGCCACGGTCAGCAGCGACAGGAAGATGGCGTGCAGCGCCTCGGGCGCGGCGATGGCTTTCCACCAGCCCTCGATGCCCTTGCCGAAGGCGTGCACGAAGACGATGCCGGTGGGCACGCCCAGGATCACCAGGGCCAGCACCACCGCCAGCCCGATCAGCACCCGCCGCCCCAGCGACCGGCGCTGGGCATGATGGCGGTGATGTACGGTCATGGCCGCAAGCATGGGATCAGCCCTTGTCCAGATAACGTTGGTGCCACGCCTGAAGGGCGTTGGTCGCCAGCATGACCACGAAGGCCACGCCCAGAACCACCGTGGCGATGGCGGTGGCGGCGCCGTATTCGTATTCCTCGAGCCGGATATAGATCAGCAGCGCGGTGATCTCGGTTTCGAACGGCCGGTTTCCGGCGATGAAGATGATGGCGCCGAATTCGCCCAGGCAACGGGCGAAGGCCAGGGTGACTCCGGCGATCAGCGCGGGCGCGATCACCGGCAGCACCACCTTGAGGAACACCTGAAGCTCGCTGGCGCCCAGGATGCGCGCCGCTTCCTCGGTTTCCGTCTCCAGATCCTCGATCACCGGTTGCAGGGTGCGAACCACGAAGGGCAGACTGGTGAAGGCCATGGCGATGGCGATGCCCGGTTGGGCGTGGGCGATCTTGATGCCCAGCGGCGCCAGGAATTCACCGAAGATGCCGTTGGGGGCGAAGGCGGCGGTCAGCGCCACACCGGCCACGGCGGTCGGCATGGCAAACGGCAGATCCATCACCGAATCCAGGAACCGACGGCCGGGAAAGTCGTAGCGCGCCAGCACCCAGGCGAACAGCAGACCGGCCACGGCGTTGAACGCCACCGCCTGCAACGCCGAAACCACCGTGACCTCGTAGCTGGCCAAAGCGCGCGGGCTGGTGGTGGCGGCCAGGAATTCGTCCAGCGTCAGCCCCGAAGCCTTGAGCAGCAGCGCCCCGATGGGCAGCAGCACGATCAGACCCAGATAGGACAGGGACAATCCCATGGTCAGGGAAAAACCGGGCAGGATTCCTCGCCTGCCCGGCACGCGTTTGGTCAGCGCCGCGATGCTCATCGCTTCTCGAACACCTGATCCAGAATGCCGCCCTCGGCAAAGTGGACCTTTTGAATGTTGTTCCAGCCACCGAACAGTTCGACCGTGTACAGCCGCACCGCCGGGAATTGGGCCTTATACTTCTCCGCCACCTTGGCGTCACGCACGCGGTTGTAGTTTTTCGCCAGGATGTCCTGAGCCTCGGCCGACCACAGGTAGTTCAGATAGGCGGTGGCCACCTTGCGCGAGCCGCGCTTGTCGGCAACCTTGTCCACCACCGCCACCGGGAACTCGGCCAGCACGCTGACCGGCGGCACGATGCTTTCGAACTTGTCGGCGCCGAATTCCTTGCGGATGCCGTTGACCTCGGCCTCGAACGTCACCAGCACGTCACCGGTCTGACGCTCGACGAAGGTGGTGGTGGCGCCGCGCCCGCCGGTGTCGAACACCGGAACGTTGGCCAGAAGCTGGCGGACGAATTCCTTGGCCTTGACCTGATCGTTGCCGAACTTTTCCAGCGCGAAGGCGTAAGCGGCCAGATAGGTATAGCGGGCATTGCCCGAAGTCTTGGGATTGGGGAACACCACCTTGACGTCGGAACGGACCAGATCGTCCCAGTTCCTGATGTTCTTGGGGTTGCCCTTGCGCACCAGGAAGCTGGGCAGCGAGTAATAAGGCGACGCCTGGTTGGGGAAAGCCTGATCCCAATCGGCGCGCACCAGCCCCTTGTTGGCCAGCGCCTGCACGTCCGTCACCTGATTGAACGTCACCACGTCGGCGGGCAGACCTTCGATGATCGAACGCGCCTGCTTGCTGGACCCGCCGTGCGATTGCTTGACCTCGACCGACTGGCCGCTGTCCTTTTTCCACTGCGCCTGGAACGCCGGATTGATCTGGGCGTACAGCTCGCGGGCGATGTCGTAGGACACGTTCAGGATGTCGGCGGGCTCGGCCTTGGCCGCCAGCGGCGCCAGCGACAGGCCCAGGGCGGCGACGGCGGAAATCACACGAAATTTCATGGCGGCACTCCTCAATTCACAGTGCGACCATATTCCAGAGATTTGTTTTACGCAAGCAGTGTGCTTGATATTTTATATTCACACTTTAGGTTTGTTATTTTTAAGCAAAAAGAAGTCTCTTCACGGATTAGGTGTTTAGTCCCGGAATTTAATGGTGCATTCTTGTCCACGGAGTGGAAGGAGGCACTATGGGCCAGGTTCTACACGGCAGCGCCACGACGACAGAGGCAGTCCGTCGAGCAATACAAGATAGTC
>JAEXAH010000128.1 GCA_023458315.1 Pseudomonadota bacterium | reverse complement strand
ATCCCCAAGGGCGCTACCGTTGAGGTAAACGGCTTTATGGGGAGCTTTTACAAGGTCACCTACAAGGGCTACACCGGCTATGTGAAAAACACCGAGCTTTCTTTCTCGGGCGCATCGGCCGTAACCAGAGAGCTCGTTTATTTCCGCGTTAAGGCAACAAGCTCCTCAAGCTCCAAATACCGCGTAGCCGGCTGCCCGGAAATCCCCTCGGGTGCAACGGTAACGATCGTGGGCGCGAGCGGCAGCTATTCCAAGGTCGAATTTAACGGCTACACCGGCTATGTTCGCACGCAGGACCTCGCCGTGAGTGTAACCGACCTCACCCCGAAGATCGAAAGCTATACCGTCGCCGAGATTGGGCCGTTCAGCGGCAAAACCATCGCCGCGGTCAATTTCAGGCAGTTCCCCGAAGCGAGCACGCTGCTTGTTACCAAGAGCGAAACCATCAAAAAGGGCAAGTCCGTTACCGTTACCGGCGAATGCGGCGACTTTTACCGCGTGACCTACAGCGGCTACACCGGCTTTGCCTACAAGGCTGACGTCAGCGTGGGCGGCGCAGTCAACACCAATTATACCGTAACCCCCGTCGACCCCGCCAAAACAGGCGTAACGCTCGACGTGGTGAACTTCCGCATCTACCCCGCCGCGGATTCCTCCCGCCTCCCCGAGCTTGAAAAGATCAAGAAGGGCGCGACCATTACCATAACGGGCACCTGCGGCGAATTCTACCAGATCAAGTACAACGGCTTCACTGGCTTTGGCTACCAGAAGGACATCAAGCTGTCCGACGGCACCAGCACCGGCGGCAACAACGGCGGCACCACCGCCACCATCCCCAGCGGCGCTCCCACGGAAGTTGCCGCCAAGATGAGCGCGGCGTATGCCAAGAACAGCGACGTTGTGGGCTACATCTACCTTGAAGGCACCAACATCGACTACCCCATTTACAACAACCGCTATGAAGGTGGGGACTTCTACTACAACAAGGATTATACGCACGTTTTCACCATGGCCAGCCCCAACGCAACGGGCATTGCATGCATCATGGGACACAACATGCGCACCAGCGGCACCATGTTCCACCAGCTGCACCATGTGCAGAACAAGATCATGGGCGTCTCCAAGTGTGAAAAGTGCGGCAAGAGCGTATCCGCCGCGAGCAGCAACACCGTGTTCACCATCCTCTACGACGGCTACTCCTACTACCAGCAGTTTGCCATGTACGAAACCGCGCAAAGCGAACCGCGTTCTACCCTCAATTACAACGCGCTCAACTCCACCGCGACCGGTTCTTCTAAGCAGCAGTGGATCGACTACCAGCTCATGCGCTCGCAGGTCAACTTCGGCGTATCGGTTTCCTCGAGCGATAAGATCATCATCCTTGTCACCTGCGGCGATAAGGTTGGCGGCACCACCGGTGCAAGGCTCTATATGTGCCTCAAGGCGGTCGGCTAAAAAGCGCTACCCGAACAAACAACAAAAAGGACACGGCGTTGCCGTGTCCTTTTTCATAGCAAAAGCCACAGGAACTTTTCGTCCTGTGGCTTTTCTTATCTTTCAATAAGTTGCGGCGGCGAAAGCTACTTTCCTTCGCCGAGCGCCGCTTTGATAAGGTCATTCAGCCAATCGCCCTCAAAACCTTCCACTGCGCCGTTGTCGCACGCATGCGCCAGCTTCGGGTCTATGGGAAGCTTTGCTATCGTTTTTATGCCAAATTGCGCCGCCACCGCATCCGCCCGGCTTTCGCCAAACACGCTGAAGTGCTCGCCACAGCAAGGGCAAACGGCATAGCTCATGTTTTCAACAAGCCCAAGGACTGGCACGTTCATGCGGTTTGCCATATGAAGCGCCTTTTCCACGATCATACCCACAAGCTCCTGCGGCGTTGCAACTACGATTATACCGTCAAGCGGGATGCTCTGAAATACCGTCAGCGGCACGTCGCCCGTTCCCGGCGGCATGTCAATGAACATAATGTCCACCGGCCCCCAGATGACATCCGTCCAGAACTGTTTTACGGCACCCGCAAGCACAGGCCCGCGCCATACGACGGGATCTGTTTCGTTTTCGGTAAGAAGGTTTAACGACATTGCCTCTATGCCCGTTTTGCTCAAAACCGGGTACATGCCCGCCTCGTCCGCGGTCGCGCGTGTACGAAGACCAAACGCCTTGGGAATGGATGGGCCTGTGATATCCGCATCCAAAACAGCGGTTTTAAGCCCCTGCCGCCTTGCAAGCACCGCGAGAAGCGAAGTGACAAGCGATTTTCCGACCCCGCCCTTGCCGCTCATCACACCGACAACCCGATTGATGCGGCTCAAATCATGCGGCTTTTCCAAAAAACTTTTCTGCTGCGTACGCTCCGAGCAATTGCTCGTACAGCTTGAGCAGTTATGCGTGCAGTCGTTTTCCAATGGTTTTCCCCCCTTGCGGCATCGTTCGCGCACCCGCGCTTTTACAAAAAGACCCGTCACAATTGCGGCAAATGCCCTGCTTTTGTATGGTACTTCCGCAGTCGGAACTTGTCAATAGATTCACAAGCGTGCTTTTTCGCCCCGAAAACGCTATCCGGCGACGCAAACCCATATTTTCCCGAGAAAAAAGGCGGCCGGCGCGGAAATATATCTTGCGCAAACCCTTTTTAAGGACGCGAGCATGTTATATAATAATGGGTACTGAGAGCCTTTCTTTTTGGAGGTAACACATGGATTCTCTTAAAAAAACCCCTCTTTATGAAGCGCATGTCGCATTGAACGCAAAAATGGTAGACTTTGGCGGCTGGGCGCTTCCGGTTCAGTATTCTTCCATTCTCGAGGAGCATAAGGCCGTGCGCGAGGCGTGCGGATTGTTCGACGTTTCGCACATGGGCGAGCTGTATGTGCGCGGCAAGGATGCGTTTTCCTACCTTCAGCACATGCTCACAAACGATCTTACCGGCATGACGCCGGGCCGCTGCCGCTATTCCATGGTATGCTACGAAAACGGCGGCGTTGTGGACGACATTCTCGTTTACATGTATTCCGA
>JAEXAH010000127.1 GCA_023458315.1 Pseudomonadota bacterium | reverse complement strand
TCATAATCAAGGCGAAGGGGGATCGGTGCGGCCACTGCAAACCTCCGGCTGTTTGCCAGAGTGACTCACATTTGGCCGCTCATGGGAATCCCCGCCGTGAGTCGCCGTCAGCGCAGGCTGGTATTAGCGTGGATCAATGGCTTAGCCTCTCTCCCGGAGCAAACTTTTTTGTCCGCCTACAGGACGGTGCCGCCCGCCGCGCCGCCTGAGCGATTTTCGTCCGATCCTGTTACATTGGAATTGTTGCTATTTGTGGGGCGTTTCTCCACACTGGCGCCCGCTCGCCTTTCTCCGACGCAAGAGGTCCTCGTTGATCCGCATCGCCAGCGCCGTCGCCGCCGCTCTGCTTACCGCGTCCACCGCCGCCTCGGCCCTTGCCGCCAGCTGCATCAGCCCGACCGAGGCCCGCGCCCTTCAGGTGCGCCAGTTGCATATCCAGCTTCAGGTCGCGTCCCTCAACTGCCGGACCGACGATCCCAGCCTGCCGGGCAAGTATGCCACCTACATTCACCGCTTCGGCGGCCAGTTGAACGAGAACGCCAAGATCCTGCGCGGCCAGTTCTCGCGCCAGGGCGTCAACATCGACCGCTACATGACCTCGCTGGCCAATGACGAATCCCAGCGCGCCCATCTGGTGGACAATTATTGCGAAAGCCATGTGCCGCTGTTCGAGAAGCTGCACGCGCTGAAGCCCGCCGAACTGGAGCATTTCGCCGCCGCCACCATGGACAAGCCCGATCGCCCGGTCTGCGGTACCCAGGTGCGCGAGGCCAGCGCCAAGGTCAATCCCAAGGTCGCCGCCAAGGCGGAAAAGAAGCCCGAAGCAGACAAGAAGACCGCTGCCAAGGGCGGCTGAGCTTCCGTCGTTCCCTGAAAAGCCCCGGCCGCCGCGCCGGGGCTTTTTCATGTCGGGCGGCGGCGTGGCGCCGCTGGTGCTTCTCTGCTACCATGGGGGAAACGACAGGGAGGCGTGAAAATGGCCAACAATCCCTATAAGAATCTGGGCGACCTTCAGACCGCATGGCTGTCGGCCTGGACCGTTTCGGCCCAGCAGGTGTTCCAGTGCTGGCGGCATATGTTCGAGCTTCAGCAATCCTTCCTGAAGCAGACCGCCGAACACCAGCGCAACCATGTGGAGATCGCCACCGGCGCATCCTTCCTGGACCGCTACGGCAAGCGTTCCCACGACATCGACCCCGAAAAGGACGTGTAGGGCCTTGGGTCAAAGGGGCCGCCGCGCCGTGGCGTGATCATGCCAGTTCCACGAATTTTCGCTCGTGGAACTGGTTTGCGGCCATTGAGGCCGCGGCCAAGCCCGCGGATGCGGGCGCCCGGCGAGGGACCATAAAAGTTCCGACCTGGAGGTCGGAACTTTCTGGAACCAGTATCAGTCGTCGTGCGCGCCGCGGCGGCCGATGGGCAGGTCGCGGTGGATATAGGCGCTCATCACCAGGCCCCAGCCGAACATCAGCGACAGCATGGCGGTGCCGCCATAGGAAATCAGCGGCAACGGCACGCCCACCACCGGCACCAGCCCCATGACCATGGCGGTGTTGATGAAGAAATACAGGAAGAAGGTGGTGGTCATGCCCAGCGCCACCAGACGGCCGAATTGCGAGCGGCAGCGCATGGCGATGGCATAGCCGAAGGCGGTCAGCAGGGCGTAAAGGCCCAGCAGGAACAGCCCGCCCATCAGCCCCCATTCCTCGGCGTACATGGTGAAGATGAAGTCGGTCTGCTTTTCCGGCAGGAAGTTCAGGCGCGACTGGGTGCCCATCATGTAGCCCTTGCCGAACACCCCGCCCGACCCCAGCGCGATCTTGGACTGGGTGATGTGATATCCGGCGCCCAGCGGGTCCTGGTCGGGGTTCAGAAAGATGATGACGCGCTTCTTCTGGTAATCGTGCAGGAACTGCCAGGCCACCGGAATGGCCGCCAGCCCGCCGGCGATCAGGATGGCGAACTTCCACAGCCGCACCCCGGCCATGAAGAAGATGGCGCCCGCCGTCATCAGCAGCATCATGGCGGTGCCCAGATCGGGCTGTTTCATCACCAACCCGATGGGGGCCAGCACCATCAGCAGCGGCGGGATCAGGAACAGCGGGCGGCCCACGTCCTGATAGGTGGCGCCATGGAAATAGCGCGCCAGGGTCAGGATCAGGGCGATCTTCATGATTTCCGACGGCTGGATCTGGATGAAGCCCAGATCGATCCAGCGTTGCGCGCCCATGCCGATGACGCCGCGCACGTCCACCGCCACCAGCAGCACCGCCGACACCAGATACAGGATATAGGCGTGGCGCATCCAGAAGCGCAGGTCGATCATGGCCACGAAGATCATGATGCCGACACCGGCGGTGAAGCGGACCATGGATTTGATGGCCCACGGCTCCAGCGATCCCTGGGCGGCGGAATACAGCGTCAGGAAGCCGACGCTGGCGATGGAGGTCAGGACGGCGATCAGCGACCAGTTGATCTGCCAGATCTTGTCCCGCCAGCCCATTTCGGTGCGGTTCAGGTGCGATCCCAGGCGTGGTGTCGGGCGCATCATCAGCCGTTCCCCCCCAACTGCCCGGCCATGCGGGCGCGTTCGCGCTTTTGCACCTCGATCATGATGTCGCGGGCGATGGGCGCCGCCACCGCCGAGCCGCCGCCGCCATGTTCCACCACCACGGCGATGGCATAGCGCGGGTTGTCCTCGGGGGCGTAGGCCACGAACAGGGCGTGGTCACGCTCCTTCCACGGCAGTTCCTCGTTCTTCTTCACGCCGCTTTCGCGCTCGCGCATGGTGATGCGGCGCACCTGGGCCGAGCCGGTCTTGCCCGACAGCCACATGCCCTCTTGCTCGATGCGGGCGCGAAAGGCGGTGCCGCCCGGTTCGTTGGACACCGCGAACATGCCCTTGCGCACCCAGGCGATGTGCTTTTGCGCCATGCCGCAGGACGGCCAGTTGGGGGTGCCGCGCGGCAGCGCCGCCTTGTCGGTGATCAGGTCGCGGGCGACGTGCGGCACCACCGCCAGACCGCCATTGGCGATGCGGGCGGTCATGGTCGCCAGTTGCAGCGGCGTCGCCAGCACATAGCCCTGGCCGATGGCGTTGATCAGCGTCTCGCCGGGATGCCAGGGCTGCTTGAGGGTCTTGCGCTTCCAGGCGCGGTCGGGGATCAGGCCGGGGCGTTCGTTGGGCAGGTCGATGCCGGTGTGCACGCCCAGGCCGAAACGGCGGGCGACCTCGGCGATCTTCTCGTAGCCGACGCGGCGGGCCATTTCATAGAAATAGACGTCGCAGGAATTCTTGAGCCCGCCCACCAGATCCATGGCGCCGTGGCCGCCCTTTTTCCAGCAATGGAACTTGATGTTGCCCAATTGCGTATGGCCCGAGCAGAACACCCGCTGGTCGGGGGTCATGGCGCCCGCCTCCAGCGCCGCCATGGCGGTGATCATCTTGAAGGTCGAGCCGGGGGCGAAGGTGCCGGACAGCGCCTTGTTCTGCAACGGCGCCCGCGGGTTGGTGGACAATTCCTTCCATTCGTCCGAGGTCAGGCCGCGATTGAAGGAATTGGGGTCGTAGGACGGGGTCGAGGCCATCACCAGCACCTCGCCGGTATAGATGTCCATGACCACCGCCGCCGCCGATTCGTCGCCCAGGCGCTGGGCGGCGTATTCCTGCAACCGCATGTCCAGGGTCAGGGTCAGGTCGACGCCCGGCTCGCCCTCGTTGCGCTGCAATTCGCGGATGACGCGGCCGACGGCGTTGACCTCCATGGCCGAGGTGCCGCCGCTGCCGCGCAGCGCCATGTCGTAAATTTTCTCGACGCCGCCCTTGCCGATGCGGAAACCGGGCAGTTCCTCCAGCGGGTCGCCGGTCAGGTCGTTTTCCGACACCGCCGAGACATAGCCCAGGATATGCGCCCCCAGGTGTTGCAGCGGGTAATAGCGGCTTTGGCCCACGTCGATCAGCACGCCCGGCAGATCGGGGGCGTTGACCTCGATGCGCGCCACCTCTTCCCACGACAGGTTCTCGCGCACGGTGATGGGCATGAACGAGCGGCGGCGCTTGGCCTCCTTGGCGACACGGGCGCGGTCGTGCTCGGTCAGGGTGATGATGGTGGCCAGCGCATCCAGGGTATAGGTCAGGGTCGGCGTGTTCTCGGGCACCACCAGCACGCGGTAATTATGCTGGTTGATGGCCATGGCGATGCCGTTGCGGTCCAGGATCAGGCCGCGCGGCGGCGGCAGCAGCCGGATGCTGACCCGGTTGTCCTCGGCCAGCATGGTGTACTTTTCCGACTCGATCACCTGAAGATAGTACATGCGCGCCGCCAGCGTCCCCAGCAGGGCGGCCTTGCCCCCGGCCAGCATCAGGGCGCGGCGGGTGAAGATCTTCGAGCGGTCGTTGTCGTGGTACACGCGGGCTCACACGTCCTTGAGGAACGCCATCTGGGTGCGGGCCAGCATCCAGGTCAGCAACGGAAACAATCCCATGGTCAGCAGGTACTGGAAGATCACCGGCCGCGGGTCGACCACCTGACCCGACAGGATGGCGACCAGAATCCAGCTCAGGCCCGCCGACCCGGCGGCCAGCAGGCCGAACGCCCACCACGCCACCATGAACGACTTGCCCAGGAAGAAGCGGCGCTGCCCCGCCGAAACCCCCTGCACCAGCAACAGCACCAGGGCGTGCACGCCCAGCGGCGTTCCCGCCAGGATGTCGTACAGCGCCCCCACCAGGAACGCCGCCCAGGCAGGCAGCAGATCGGGGCGATAGATGGCCCAGTAATAGACCCCCATCAGCGGCAGCACCGGCGCCACCCCGGCGAAACCGGGCAGATGGGTGGGAATGGCGGTCAGCAACAACAGGGTGATGGTGACGCTGATCGGCACCATGTGCCGCACCCAGGTGTCCATGCGCACCCAGATGGAGGGCTTCATGGTTCTGCTCTCGGGCGCACGGCGATCATTCCGCCGGTTGGCCGCGGCGGCGGCGTTCGGGGGCGGGCGGTTTCTCGAACGGCAGGATGCCGCCCAGGCCGAAATCGACGATGGTGACGAATTCCAGTTCGTGGCGGCGCACGAAGGGCTCGACCCGGATGATGCCGTCGCTGGTGGACGCCACCTGACCGATGGGGATGCCCGGCGGGAAGGCGGCGCCCGAGGCCGACGTCACCACGCGGTCGCCCACCGCCACGGCGGCGGAGCCGGTCAGATAATTGAGCTTGGGCCGTTCCTTGTTGTCGCCCGACAGGATGGCGCGGGTGCGCGATGCCTCGACCATCACCGGCAGCTTGGCGTTGATGTCGGTCAGCAGCAGCAGGCGCGCGGCCCGTTCGCCCACTTCGGCGATATAGCCCACCAGCACCTCGCCCGCCAACACCGCCTGGCCCTTGCGCACGCCGTCGCGGGCACCGGCGTTCAGCATCATGGAATGGCCGAAGGCGGAACCGAGGTCGCCGACCACGCGGGCGGTGACGAAGGCGGGGTCGGGGTCGGGGATGACGTTCAGGTGCTCGTGCAGCACCACGTTTTCCGATTCCAGGCGGCGGGCCAGGGTCTGCCAGTGTTGCAGGCGGGCGTTTTCGGCCTTCAGGCGGGCGTTTTCGGCGCGCAGATTGGCCAGTTCGCGGACGTTGTCCATCATCTCGGCCACGGTGGCGGCCGGGCGGCTCATGGCGTCCAGGATGGGCGACAGGGCGTCGGCGACCACGGCGCGGGTGCGCTCGATCAACAGGATGTCGGCCTTGCCCACGATCATCAGCGCCACGGCGGCGACGATCAGCGAAACGAAGGCGAAGCGCTGGGCCAGCAGCCGTAACGTGGCGAGACGTCCGACCGCACCGGACTGCTTCACAGGTGATCCTCCGTGTCCCATGGACAACGGCCGCCGGGCGATCCGGCGGCCGTCACCGCAAGAAAACCTACACCATTCCGGCCGCCGAAAACTAGTACATGCTGGTCAGCACGTTCTTCAGCTTGGGCATTTCCTCCAGCGCGCGGCCGGTGCCCAGCGCGACGCAGGACAGCGGATCGTCGGCGATGGACACCGGCAGGCCGGTGGCGTGGCGCAGCACGTAATCCAGGTTGGACAGCAGGGCGCCGCCGCCGGTCAGCACGATGCCCTTGTCGACGATGTCGGCGGCCAGTTCGGGGGCGGTGTGTTCCAGGGCGACCTTGACCGCCTCGATGATGGCGCCCACCGGCTCGGCCAGGGATTCGGCGATCTGGCGCTCGGACACGATCAGTTCCTTGGGCACGCCGTTCATCAGGTCGCGGCCCTTGATCTCCATGGTGCGGCCCTCGCCGTCCTCGGGCGGGCAGGCGGAGCCGATTTCCTTCTTGATGCGCTCGGCCGAGCCTTCGCCGATCAGCAGATTATGGTTGCGGCGGATATAGGCGATGATGGCTTCGTCCATCTTGTCGCCGCCGACGCGGACCGAGCGGGAATAGACGATGCCGCCCAGCGACAGTACGGCCACTTCGGTGGTGCCGCCGCCGATGTCCACGACCATGGAGCCGGTGGGCTCGGTCACGGGCAGGCCGGCGCCGATGGCGGCGGCCATGGGTTCTTCGATCAGGAAGACGCGGCGGGCGCCGGCGCTTTCCGCCGATTCCTGGATGGCGCGGCGCTCGACGGCGGTGGAGCCGGAGGGCACGCACACGATCACCAGCGGGCTGGCGAAGGAACGGCGGTTGTGCACCTTGCGGATGAAGTGCTTGATCATCTCTTCCGCCACTTCGAAATCGGCGATGACGCCGTCGCGCAGCGGGCGGATGGCCTGGATGTAGCCGGGGGTGCGGCCCAGCATCATCTTGGCTTCGTCGCCGACGGCCAGGACCTTCTTCTTGCCCTTTTCCTCGGCGATGGCCACCACTGACGGTTCATTCAGGACGATGCCGCGGCCTTTCACATAGACCAGCGTGTTGGCGGTTCCGAGATCGATCGCCATGTCCGCGGACATCCAACCCGTCAGCTTCGAAAACATAATCCCTCACTACAGATCCAGCGTTGTGCCGTGAGCCGGGCCGCGGGGCGCGCGGGTGCCAGCCAGTCCCAAAAAGCTTCGCCGCCCGGTCTTATATCAGGCCGGGAGCGCGGCCGGAGCGGTTTTTTGTCGTTTCAGCAAAAGTTTGTTCAGCGCGTTCACATAGGCCCGCGCCGACGCCACCATGGTATCGGTGTGGGCGCCCTGGCCGTTGACGGTCTTGCCGTCTTCCTCCAGGCGCACCGTCACCTCGGCCTGGGCGTCGGTGCCCTGGGTCACGGCATGGACCTGATACAATTGCAGGTGCACGTCGTGCGGGACCAGCGCCTTGATGGCGTTGAAAATGGCGTCCACCGGACCGTCGCCGACCGATCGCACCGACTTGGTTTCACCGTCCACTTCCAACTCCAGCTCGGCCTTGGGCGGGTTGTGCCTGGTGCCGCACAGAACCTCCAGCGAGCGGAAGCGGATGCGGTCGTGGTCGCGGTACACCGCATCGTCGACCAGGGCGACGATATCCTCGTCGAATATGTCTTTTTTGCGGTCGGCCAAATCCTTGAAGCGCAAAAAGGCGTCCTCGACGGCGTTGTCGCCCAGTTCATAGCCCAATTGACGCAGCTTGTCCTTGAAGGCGGCGCGGCCGGAATGCTTGCCCATCACCAGATTGGAGCGGTTCAGGCCCACCGATTCCGGGGTCATGATCTCGTAGGTCTGGGCGCATTTCAGCACGCCGTCCTGATGGATGCCCGATTCGTGGGCAAAGGCGTTCTTGCCGACGATGGCCTTGTTGGGCTGCACCACGAAGCCGGTGACGGCCGACACCAGCCGCGAGGCGCGGGTGATGTGCTCGGTCTTGATGCCGGTCTGATAGGGCAGCAGATCGGGGCGGGTGCGGATCGCCATGACGATCTCTTCCATGGCGGCGTTGCCCGCGCGCTCGCCCAGGCCGTTGATGGTGCACTCGATCTGCCGGGCACCGGCGCCGACGGCGGCCAGCGAATTGGCCACGGCCAAGCCCAGATCGTTGTGGCAATGCACCGACAGGATGGCCTTGTCGATGTTGGGCACGCGGTTGACCAGCATGGCGATCAGCGCGGCGTATTCCTCGGGCACCGCATAGCCGACGGTGTCGGGTACGTTGATGGTGCGGGCACCGGCATCGATGGCGGCCTCGACGCAGCGGCACAGGAAATCATGCTCGGTGCGCGAGCCGTCCTCGGCCGACCATTCCACGTCATCCACAAGGTTGCGGGCATAGGCCACGGATTCGCGGACCTTCTCCAGCACCTTCTCGGGCTCCATCTGCAACTTGTACTTCATGTGCAGCGGGCTGGTGGACAGGAAGGTATGGATGCGGTGGCGCGGCGCCAGCTTGACCGCCTCGGCGCAGCGTTCGATGTCGCCCTTGGTGGCGCGGGCCAGACCGGCGATGGTGGCGTTCTTGACCACGCGGGCCACCGCCTGCACCGCCTCGAAATCGCCGTTGGACGCGATGGGGAAACCGGCCTCGATGACATCGACGCCCATTTCCTCCAGGGTCAGGGCGATCTTGACCTTTTCCTCCAGATTCATGGAGGCGCCGGGCGATTGCTCGCCATCGCGCAAGGTGGTGTCGAAGATGATGACCCGGTTCTTGTCCATGTTCGCGCCCAAATCAATCCAAGGACAGGCGGTTCGGACCATGATCATGGGCACCGTGCACGAACACGGCCGCGCGCATGGTCCCGGCGCCGTTGCGCCCGGTCCTCGCGTCGTTCCGCTGCGTCACGGCCATCGATCCGCCTGGGTTTTCGTGGGAGGAACCGCCCCCGCGCGCGGCGGCCGTTCCAAAGCCGCAATAGGAAGTCCGAGTTGCACTTCCTTGTCAACTAGATCGTATGCGGGATGTGCGGGAAAAAGGCTGGCCCAACCTAACGGTAGATGTCTTCGACCGCGATCAGGTGATTGTTGGCCAGATGGCTGCGGATGGTGATCGGCGCCACGTCGAAATACTCGGCGGCGTCCTCGCACCGTTCCGGCGAATAATCCCCGGCCAGGAATTCGTCCAGCGCCTCGATCGGGCACAGGAATTCGGCGGCGAAGGCGCGCTGCACCTTCTGGCGGACGGATTTCGTTCCGGTGGCGGGCAGCCAGATGTCGGCATCCGGGGCGCGGAAATCGTCCACCAACAGGCGGGCGGCCTCGAACATGCGGCCCTGGCGGTTGGCGCGGCGCAGGAACATACTGCGTTTGTTGCCGCCCTGGCGCACCGCCAGTCCCGCCGCCAGATCGCTGCCCGCGGCCGGGCCGTTGGTCAGGTTCTTGGCGGTGACGCCAAGGATTTCGCTGAAACGCTTGGGCGAAACGGGGCCGTCCCCCAGCTTCCAGTCCTTGCGGGCGCTACGCGCCAGCCGCCAGCCCCGTTCCCAGGGCGGCGAAAGCTGGAAGTCGGCCGAGAACATGGTTTCCAGGATGGCCGAGGAATGGGTGAACCGGGCCGGAATGCCCGCGCCGGAACGGGCCACTTCCAGCAGGCGGGCGACCCGTTCCTCGGGGTTGCTGCCGGCGCAGGCGGGGGTCAGTTCGGCGGCGGCGGCCTCGCCCGCCACGCTGTCCAGGTTCAGGATCTCGTGCAGCAGGGCTTCGGGGGCGGCATCCGGGTCGAAGCCCAGCCGGGCCTCGGTCCGGCGCAACCGGGTTTCCTGGGGGCTGCCGCGCTCGGCCATGACGTCGGCCCAGGTGGCGTGCAGTTCGGTGTCGCGGATGCCTTGCGAATCCAGGCGGCTGAGAACCAGGGAGACGAAATCGTCGATGGCGCGTTCATAGTCGCGGATGGTGACATGGGCGCGGAAACGCGACAGGTAACGCAGGGGCTCGGCCGGTCCGCCATTGGTCGGCCAGCAGGCGATGTCGATGCCTTCGCCGTCGCTTTCGAATTGCAGGCGGGGCCAGATGAAACCGTGCCCGGCGGCGGCGCAATTATGGCTTTGGCGCCAGTCCAGCGGCGGGGCGGATTCCTGGAATCCCGGTTCCCAGCGCAGCCGCCACCACGACGCGGCGAACCACAGGGCCAGGGGATAGGCCGAGACGTGGATGCTGTCGGAAACCGATTTCGACCAATCGTCGAACGCCTGGGTGGCGACATGCTCGCCGACACGAATCGACAGGGCCGCGCCGGTGATGCGGATCTCGTCCCGGTCGTTATTGGCGGAGCGCCAGTCAATGTCGATGGCAAAGGGCGTGTTCATGTCGCTTTCGAGCGCTTCCAGCGCTTCAGGACCTCGGCGCGCAGCGGGTCGTATTCAAACATCGGATAGGCATGGTATTTGCCCGTGTCCCGATTCTCAAGCATGGCTTCCAGCGGCGTGCCGTTTTCCGCCACGCTCCACACATTCTGGGGGAAGCCGTTGCGGCGCTGCTCGCTGATCAGCCCCTTGCGGATGCCATCTTGCACCAGACGGGTGGCTTCGTCGCGGGTGAAGACCTCGGCGGCGTCGCACAGGGTCTTGCCCTGGCGCGGCTGGCTGGGCGGGTTGAGGCCGAAATCGCCGGGATGCTTCTTGTGTTCCGGGTTTCCACCATAGGAAATCCGGTCGGCAAGGGCCTGCAAATCATCCTCGTCCTGTTGCGATTGTGGCGGTTGCGCCATTCGCTTCGGAGTGACGGAATTTGGCGATCGTCTGCGCATGGCGCAACCTTAGCACGTGATCCTGGGGTTTGGGAGTCGCCTCTTCACTCGCGGAAGCGGTTGGTGATGTCGGTGACGCGGCCTTGGGCGTGCATGCGGTCCAGGGCTTTTTGCCAGGCGGCGATGGTGGCGTTGGGGATGTCCACCGAGGCCGCCAGATAGACGTCGTTGTGGGCGACGATGGCGCCGAAATCCAGCTCGGCGGGGTCGGCATCCAGGCTGCGGTAAAGATAGGGGATGGACAGGCGCGACGCCGCCCACACGTCGATGCGGCCCAGTTTCAGCATGCGGGCGCCGGTCTGGTAATCCACCAGCCGTTCCAGATTGTCGAAGCCCATCTGGCGCAGCCGGGTTTCGGTGTGGCCGCCCAGCAGCACGCCGATGCGCAGCGGCCGGGCGGCCTCCAGGCTGGCGGGGGCGGGGCGCAGATCCTTGCGGGTGGCCAGCACGATCTCGTCATGGATCAAGGGGCCGATCCATTTGTAATGGGGTTCGCGGTCGGGGATGCGCGACGCCCCGGCGAAGCCGGTGGCCGGGGTCTGGCGCGGCGCCGCCAGGGCGCGGGAAAAGGGCAGGAATTCGACGGCATAGGGTTGGTTCATGCGGGCGCACAATTCGCGCAGCACCTCCAGCACGGCGCCGTCGGGCTGGCCGTCGCGGTCGATCTGCAACGGCGGCAGCGGATTGGTGACGAAGCGCAGGAAGTCGGGCGGCGCGGCGTTGTCCTCGGCGCGGGCAGGGATCGCCAGCAACAGGGTGAGCAGCAGGACACAGAGGGCGCGCATGGCCGGACCCCTCGGAACGTCTCGGTTGAAGACATTCTAAAACAAAACCCCCGGGGATGTCTCCCCGGGGGTTTTGCGCCGTTAGTCGGAAACAGGCTTAGTTCTTGGCCTTGTCGACCAGCTTGTTCTTGGCGATCCACGGCATCATGCCGCGCAGACGCTCGCCCACCTGCTCGATGCCATGCTCGGACTGGATGCGGCGGGTGGCCTTGAAGGACGGCTGGCCGGCCTTGCACTCCAGCATCCAATCGCGGACGAAGCGGCCGGACTGGATGTCTTCCAGCACGCGCTTCATCTCGGCCTTGGTCTCTTCGGTGATGATGCGCGGGCCGGTCACGTAATCGCCGTATTCGGCGGTGTTCGAGATCGAGTAGCGCATGTTGGCGATGCCGCCTTCATAGATCAGGTCGACGATCAGCTTCACTTCGTGCAGGCACTCGAAATAGGCCATCTCGGGGGCGTAGCCCGCTTCGACCAGGGTCTCGAAGCCGTACTGGATCAGCTTGGTCAGACCGCCGCACAGCACGACCTGCTCGCCGAACAGGTCGGTCTCGCATTCCTCGCGGAAGCTGGTCTCGATGATGCCCGAACGGCCGCCGCCGATGGCGGAGGCGTAGGACAGGGCGATTTCCAGCGCGTTGCCGGTGGCGTTCTGGGCCACGGCCACCAGACAGGGGACACCGCCGCCCTTCTGGTATTCGCCGCGGACGGTGTGGCCGGGGCCCTTGGGGGCAACCATGAACACGTCCAGGTCGGCGCGGGCTTCGATCAGGCCGAAATGGATGTTCAGGCCGTGGGCGAACACCAGGGCGGCGCCCTGCTTCAGGTTCGGGGCCAGATCACGGTAATAGATCTCGGCCTGCAACTCGTCGGGGGTGAGGATCATCACCACGTCGGCCCAGGCGGCAGCGTCGGCCGGCGACATGACCTTCAGGCCCTCGCCTTCGGCCTTCTTGACGGTGGCCGAACCGGGACGCAGACCGACGGCCACGTCCTTGGCGCCGGAATCGCGCAGGTTCAGCGCATGGGCGTGACCCTGCGAACCGTAGCCGATGATGGCAACCTTCTTGCCCTTGATCAGATTGACGTCGGCATCCCGATCGTAATAGACGCGCATTTCAGTACCCCGTGAGCTTTCGCGAGCAGAATTTCGAGCGGCGGACCTTACAGGTTTCCGGGGCGCCCGGCAATGTCGGGCGCCACGCCGCCTTATGGCGCCCGACAATAGCGTCAGCCCGCGCGTTGCGCCAGCACGAAGACATAATCGGTGGATTCGGGATGCGCCCACCGTATTTCTATTTCGCGCCAGACCGCATCGACCTCGGGCGAGGGCGGCTGTTTCTCCAGCAATTCCGCCAGGGGGACATAATATTCGTCCCACCAATCGGCATTGGGCAGGGTCAGCACATGGCGCGGCGTCAGCCCCGCCGCCCGCACCGCCGCCAGCAGCCCGTCGCGGTCGGGCAGGGTGACGCCCAATTCGGCCAGCCCGGCCTTGGCCTCGGCCGCCGGGGCGGCGCCCCACACCATGTCGGAAAACGCCAGCCAGCCGCCCGGCCGCAACAGCGGCGCCCATTGGCGGCAGGAGCGTTCGGCCCCCAGCACGAAAGCGGCGCCCTCGCACCAGATCAGGTCCAACTGCGCCGGGGCGAAGGGTGGGGCGGCCAGATCGGCGCATAGCGGGTGGATGCGGTCGCCCAGGCCGCGCGCCGCCGCCGCCCGGGTCAGCCGCCGCAGATAATCGGGGCGGATGTCGAAGGCGGTGACGGGCACGGCCAGATCCTCGGCCAGCACCAGACTGGCGCGGCCGGTGCCGCAGGCGAAATCGGCCACGCGCGGCGCGGGCGGCAAAAGGGGGCGCACCCGCGCCAGGGCGGCGCGGGTGGTGGCGTCGCTGCCCGGCCCCTGGCGGGGCAGGTCGCCGAACATCAGATAGAAATCGGTGCTCATGGGAACATTCCTCAACGATTGTCCGGCTGCGACCGCACGGCCGCCAGCCCGTGGCGGGTGATGCGGTACGGCCCGCCGCCGGTCGAGGCGATCAGGCGTCGGCGCTTCAGCCGCTTGAAGGTGTCGATGGAGAAAGGGGACAGCGCCCAGCCGTCGCGGTTGAGGCACAGGGCCTCGGTCACGGCGCCGGTGGACGGGTCGCGTTCAAGGCGGATAAGTCCGCCCTGTGCCAGCGCGTGCAGCACGCGCTGGTCGTTTCGGTTGACGTTCATGATGGTCAGATATGTCCGTTGTCTCGACGGCCCCGACATCGCCAACGCGCGGGCGCACGAAGCCACCCGCCTCCGCTGGGGAGGGGCTGTGAACCGACCGCAAGCCTGTGGCCTGGGTCGCTAGCGGACGACAACCTCTGACATAAAACCCTCTGCCGGGACGTTCCCGGAAAAGAAAACGGCCCGCACGGTACTCCGCGCGGGCCGTTTCCGGCAATAAAACTTATGTCTTACAGCGCGGCGGGGCCGCGGGTGATTACAGCGCGGCGGGGCCGCGGGCGATGGCGACCACGCCGGTGCGCGACACGTCCACCAGACCCAGCGGTTCCATCAGCTTGATGAAGGCGTCGACCTTGTCGGTGGCGCCCACCACCTCGAACACGAAGGATTCGTTGGTGGCGTCGATGACGTTGGCGCGGAAGATGTCGGCGATGCGCAGCGCTTCCACCCGCTTCTCGCCGGTGCTGGCCACCTTGACCAGGGCCAGTTCGCGGCTGACATGGGCGCCCTCGATGGTCAGGTCGCTGACCTTGTGAACCGGCACCAGACGGCGCAACTGGTTCTTGATCTGCTCGACGATCATCTTGGTGCCGGTGGTGACGATGGTGATGCGCGAGAGCTGCTCGCGGTTATCCACCTCGGCCACCGTCAGGCTTTCGATGTTGTAGCCACGGCCCGAGAACAGGCCGATGACGCGGGCCAGCACACCGGCTTCGTTGTCCACCAGGACGGCGATGGTGTGGCGCTCGATGGGTTCAGCGATATGAGTCATTTTCTCGATTTCCCCGTGTCTCAGACCAGAACCATGCCGTCTTCCTCGGAACCGGGCTTGTCCAGCGACCGGTCCTCCGGGCCAAGCACCATTTCGTTATGGGCCATGCCGGGCATGATCATGGGGAAGCAGTTTTCCGAAGCGTCGGTGCGCAGATCGACGATGACCGGACGATCCACCGCCATCATTTCCTTGATCACGTCATCCACCTCGCCGGGGGTTTCGGCGCGCAGGCCGACGGCGCCGAAGGCGTCGGCCAGCTTCACGAAATCCGGATGGGTGTGCATGTGGCTCTCGGAATAACGGCCGCCATGGATCAGTTCCTGCCACTGGCGCACCATGCCCATGTACTGGTTGTTCAGGATGAACACCTTCACCGGCAGGCGATGCTGGCACAGGGTGGCCATCTCTTGCAGGTTCATCTGGAACGACGATTCGCCCGAGATGTCGATGACCAGCGCGTCGGGATGGGCGGCCTGCACGCCCATGGCGGCGGGCAGGCCATAGCCCATGGTGCCCAACCCGCCCGAGGTCATCCAGTGATTGGGCTGCTCGAACTTGAAGTGCTGGGCGGCCCACATCTGGTGCTGGCCCACTTCGGTGGTGATGTAGGGGTTCTTGTGCTTGGTCAGTTCGTACAGGCGCTGCAAGGCGTATTGCGGCTTGATGATCTTGTTCGAGTTCTCGAAATGCAGGCAGTTGCGCGACCGCCAGCCCTCGATCTCGGACCACCACGCCTTCAGCGCCTTGTCGTCCACGCGGACCTGACGCGCCTTCCACACCTTGATCATGTCTTCCAGGATGTGGGCGGCGTCGCCGATCACCGACAGGTCGACCAGCACGTTCTTGTTGATCGAGCTGGGATCGATGTCGATGTGGATCTTCTTGGATTTGGGCGAGAAGGCGTTGACGCGGCCGGTGACGCGGTCGTCGAAGCGGGCGCCGATGTTGATCATCAGGTCGCAGCCATGCATGGCAAGGTTTGCTTCGTAGGTGCCGTGCATGCCCAGCATGCCCAGGCTCAGCGGGTCCGAGCCGGGGAAGGCGCCCAGGCCCATCAGGGTCTGGGTGCACGGGAAGCCGGTCATGCGCACGAACTGGGTCAGCAACTGACAGGCCGCCGGGCCGGAATTGATGACGCCGCCGCCCACATAGACGATGGGGCGCTTGGCCTTGGCGATCAGCTCGACCGCGGCTTCGATGGCCTTCAGGTCGCCCTTGACCTGGGGCTTGTACTTGGACTTCACCCGCGACGGCGGCTGGTAGTCGCCCTTGGCCTGAACCACGTCCTTGGGCAGATCGATCAGCACCGGGCCGGGGCGGCCGCTGCGCGCGACGTGGAACGCCTCGTGGATGGTCTTGGCCAGGTTGTTGACGTCCTTGACCAGATAATTGTGCTTGGTGCACGGCCGGGTGATGCCGGTGATGTCCGCTTCCTGGAAGGCGTCGTTGCCGATCAGGCTGGTGGGCACCTGGCCGGTGATGCAGACCAGCGGGATGGAATCCATCAGCGCGTCGGTCAGGCCGGTGACGGTGTTGGTGGCGCCGGGGCCGGACGTGACCAGCACGCAGCCGACCTTGCCGGTCGAGCGGGCGTAGCCCTCGGCGGCGTGCACGGCGGCCTGTTCGTGGCGCACCAGGATGTGGCGCAGCCGGTTCTGCTTGAACAACTCGTCATAGATGGGAAGTACCGCGCCGCCCGGATACCCGAAAATGACCTCGACGCCCTGGTCGACAAGGGCTTTCAAGAGGATTTCAGCTCCGTTCAACGTGTCCTGATGTGCCATCTACGCACCCTTTCCTAACTGGCTGTCGTGCCTCCCCTGATGCGACCGCGCGAGCATACGCGCGGCCATGGGGTGGCGCGAGCGGCACAAGCTAGCTGCTCAATCGTTTGCGGTCAACAGAAACTGGCGAATAATTGCAAAGATTCCTGGGGTAAGGCTTTCCGAAAATTGCGCGGAAAGCACTTCCGGCGCATCAAGCTGATTGCGGAACCATGTCATCTGGCGCTTGGCATAGTTGCGGGTGGACTGGCGCGCCCTTGCCTCGGCGGTGGCGCGATCCCAGGCGCCGCCTAGCCATCCGGCCAGTTCCGGCACGCCCAGCGCCTTCATGGCGGGCAGCGCCGGGTCCAGGTTCAGGTCCAGCAAGGCCCGCACTTCGTCGGGGGCGCCATGCTCCATCATCATGGCGAAACGGCGGTCGCAATTGGCGTACAGCGCGTCGCGCGGCGGCAGCAGGGCGAAGGTCCGCCAGCGCGCCGCCACGCCGCCCTCCATGGGCAGGGCCTGCCATTCCGCCAGCGAGCGGCCGGTGGCTTCGATCACTTCCCAGGCGCGGGCCAGACGCTGGCTGTTGGCGGGGTCCAGCCGCGCCGCCATCACCGGGTCGCGCGCCGCCAGTTCGGCATGGAACGCGGCGTTGCCCTGGCGCTCCAGGCGGGCGCGGGCCTCGGCCCGGATGTCCTCGGGGATTTCCGGCACCGGCGAGATGCCGTGCATCAGCGTGCGCAGGTACAGGCCGGTGCCGCCCACCACCACCGGCAGCTTGCCCGCCGCCCAGGTCTGTTGCATGGCTTCGGCGGCCAGATCCTTCCACAGCGCCGCCGAGCACGCCACCGACGGCGGCAGCACGCCGTAGACGCGGTGGGGGGCCTGCGCCTCGTCCTCGGGGGCGGGGCGGGCGGTGATCACCCGCAGCACGTCGTAGACCTGCATGGAATCGGCGTTGATCACCACGCCGTCGAATTCACGGGCGACGGCCAGCGCCAGCCCCGACTTGCCCGAGGCGGTGGGGCCGGCGATGGCGATGGCGGGGCGAAGCGGGGACAGGGGGGGCATGGCGGCTCGCGGCGGGAAAGACGTCCCTAGATAGGCGAGCGGCGGGCGGACGCAAACCAAAATTCATCAAGCGTCCTGATGTGCGCGATTGCCTATGGCCATTGGGTCATGAGACTTTAGAATTATAAAAGAGCATCAAGAAACGATGTTGGGGGGCACATGAACTTTCGCTCGATCCGCCTGGGCATCCTGGTTCCCGTGTTGGCCGTGCTGGCGGCCGGTCTGGTCGGGGTGGTGGCGCTGACCTCGTGGATTCAGTTCCGCGACGCGCAGAAATCGGCCTTGTCCACCATGCGGGAACTGGCGCGCGGCCAGTCCATGGTGATCGCGCGCCTGGTGAACGATTCGCTGGCGACGGCCCGCACCAACGCCGCCTGGGCGACGTCGCAGATGGCCGAGGACCGCCTGGACCGCGCCGAATTCGGCAAGGCGCTGCTGGCGGTGCTGGAGGTCAATCCCGAGCTGACCGGCGTCTATGCCGGGTTCGAACCCAATTTCGACGGCCGCGACTCCCAATATGCCGGGACCGCGCTGGGCGACGCCCAGGGCCGCTATCTGATCTATGCCTTCCGCAATTCCGGCAAGGTCGGGCTGGAGATCGCGCCGCTGACCGGCGATGGCGCCGAGCAATTCTGGTACTACCTGCCCCTGCGCGAGAAGCGCGAAACCATCACCCCGCCCTATTGGTACGAAGTGGGCGGTGAAAAGACCCTGATGGCCTCGGTGGCGGTGCCGCTGGTGGTCAAGGGCAAGGCGCAGGGCGTGCTGACCGGCGACATCAGCCTGGGCACGGTGCAGCGCCAGTTGAGCGCGCTCAAGCCCATGGGCGACGGCTGGGCGGGTCTGATCTCGGCCGACGGCCAGTGGGTGGCCAATCCCCGGACCGAGGTGGTGGGCAAGAAGATCGCCGACCCGCTGATCCAGCAGGCGCTGGACAAGGTGCGCGGCGGCGAGGCGGCCGAGGTGATGATCGACGATCTGCACAGCGGCAAGCGGGCCGCCCTGGTCATGGTGCCGGTGCGCTTCGGCCGCGCCAGCGAAACCTGGGCCTTCACCGTGGTGGTGCCGGAAGCCACCATCCTGGCCGACGCCGCCGCCACCCGCACCACCCTGATGGTCATCGGCCTGGTGGTGCTGGCGCTGGCGGCGGGCATCGTGCTGCTGGTGGGCAACGGCATCGCCCGGCCGGTGGCGCGCATGACCGAGGCCATGTCGCAACTGGCGGCGGGCAATCTGGCGGTGGCGGTCGAGGGCGGCGCCCGCCGCGACGAACTGGGCGCCATGGCCAAGGCGTTGCAGGTGTTCAAGGACAACGCCGCCGCCATGGCCGAGATGACCGAACGCAACCGCCGCATGGAACAGGAAGCGGCGGAATCCCGCCGTGCCCTGCTGGTGGAAACCGCCAACGGCTTCGAATCCGAGGTGGCGGTGGTGGTGCGCTCGGTGGGCGACGCGGCGGCGACGCTGCAAGCCACCGCCCACGGTATGAGCGAGACGGCCGAACGGGTCAGCACCCAGGCGGGCGAGGTGGCGTCGGCGGCCGACGGCGCCTCGACCAACGTGCAGACGGTGGCGGCGGCGGCCGAGGAACTGGCGGCCTCCATCAACGAGATCAGCCGTCAGGTGGCCCACTCGTCCCAGGCGGCGGGCGAGGCGGTGCGGCAGGTCGAACAGAACCGTGCCACCATCGGCCGTCTGACCGAGGCGGCGGCCCGCATCGGCGAGGTGGTGACGCTGATCAACGACATCGCCAGCCAGACCAACCTGCTGGCCCTGAACGCCACCATCGAGGCGGCGCGGGCGGGCGAGGCGGGCAAGGGCTTCGCCGTGGTCGCCAACGAGGTCAAGTCGCTGGCCAACCAGACCGCCAAGGCCACCGAGGAAATCTCGAGCCAGGTCCAGGCGGTGCAGGAAACCACCAAGGAAGCGGTCAACGCCATCGGCCATGTGGCCGTGACCATCGACAACATCAACCAGACCGCCGCCCAGATCGCCGCCGCGGTCGAGGAACAGGCCGCCGCCACCAAGGAAATCACCCGGTCGGTGCAACAGGCCGCCGACGGCACCCACGCGGTGTCGGCGGGCATCGGTCTGGTGCATGGCGGTGCCGAGGAAAGCGGCCGCGCCGCCGCCAGCGTGCTGTCCGACGCCGACCGGCTGGCGGGCGACGCCGAGGTGCTGCGCGATAAGGTCGACCAGTTCGTCGCCCGTATCCGCAACGGCTGATGTGGTGGGCAAGGGGCGGCGGCGTGCCGCTTCCCCTTGCCAATCCCCGCCGCTGGCCGTAAAGAGGCGGCATCGGCCCTTGCCTGGATGAAGACCGCCCGCATGGAAAACGTGCTTACCCTGATCGGCGCCGTCGGCGTCTCGCTGGAAGACGCCCTGGTGGCGGAACTGCGGACCGCCCTGCGCGGCCTGGGGGCCGACGTGGCGGCGCCCGACTGGCTCAGCCCCGACCGGGTCGCCGACATCCGCTTCGGCCACCTTGCCCCGGAACAGGCCGATGCCGCCGCCCGTGCCCTGCTGGGCGACGCCCGTGTCGACGTGGTGGCGCAACCGGCCCAGGGACGGCGCAAGATGCTGCTGGTGGCCGACATGGATTCCACCATGGTGATCGGCGAAACCCTGGACGAACTGGCGGAATACGCCGGAATCAAGGACAAGATCGCCGCCATCACCGCCCGCGCCATGAACGGCGAACTGGTGTTCGAGGACGCGCTGCGCGAACGCATCGCCCTGCTGGACGGCCTGCCGGAAAGCGCCCTGGCCGAAACCTGGGAGCGCACCGCGCTGATGCCCGGCGCCGTGCAACTGGTCCGCACCATGAAGGCCAATGGCGCCCACGCCGTGCTGGTGTCCGGCGGTTTCACCTATTTCACCCGGCGCGTGCGCGAAGCCTGCGGCTTCGACGTGGACCTGGGCAACCGCTTCATCTTCCGGAAGGGCAAGCTGGCCGGGGTCGAAGATCCCATCCTGGGCCGCGAAACCAAACTGTCCACCCTGATCGCCAGCGCCGCCGAACGCCAGTTGCCGCTGTCCATGGCGGTGGCGGTGGGCGATGGCGCCAACGACCTGGACATGATCCGCGCCGCCGGTCTGGGCGTCGCCTATCACGCCAAGCCGGTGGTCGCCGCCGAGGCGCGGGTCCGCGTCGACCACGGCGACCTGACCGCCCTGCTGTACGCCCAGGGCTACCACGACGGGGAATTCGTTTCCGCCTGAGCGGGACCGGGAAACAAAAAGGCCGACGCATGCGTCGGCCTTTTTTGCGTCCAGGGCAGGGCGCCTCAGTGCAGCAGGTCGGACGGCGGTTCGACCCGGGTTTCGCTGACCCAGTCGGACAGGGCATCGGTGGAATAATGCTCGGGGTCGGCCAGCGGGCCGCTCCACAGGGCGTTCAGGGCTTCGCCCGCCGTCATGAACACCGCGTCGCGGAACACCGCCGAATGGCGGCGGGCCGAGCGTTCCACCTGACGGATGATGGACAGGAAGCGGTCGTCGACCACCACGGCGTCCACCGCCAGTCCTTCGCGTCCGGCCAGATCCTCAAGACGGGCCACCCGTTCCAGGGCCACCGGCGATGCCGCCGAGAAACGGCGCAGGCATTCCCAGGTCACGGAATGGTCGGTGCAGACGACGATGGTGTGGGTCATGGCGCATGTCCCGGAAAAACTTCTCATGTTGGGATTATGCGGAAGGGCATAGGCGGCGCGCAAACCACGTCCTGCGATGCTTTGTGTCGGCCTGTCGCGGATTCTTAAACGAAAGAAGGGGGCTTTCGCCCCCTTCCCGAGTCCTTCGTAGGATGGAATTACTTCTTCTTGCTGGCCAGGGTCAGGGCCACGTAGCGCGGCGCCTGCGGGGTTTCCACCCGCAGCAGCAGCAGCTTCTGACCGGCGGCGCGGGCCTGTTCGATCAGGCGGACCAGATCGGCGGGGCTGCGCACCGGGGCCTGGCTGGCCTCGGTGACGACGTCGCCGGGCTTCATGCCCTTCTCGGCGGCGGGGCCGTCCTTGACGTCCACCACCACCACGCCGGTGGTTTCCTCGTCCAGCCCGAACTTCTCGCGCAGTTGCGGGGTCAGGGTGGCGACGGTCAGGCCGGTGCCGGGTACCACCTGTCCGGCGGGGTTGGCCTGGGCCTTTTCCTGGGCCTTGGCCGGTTCCGGCTGTTCCTCGCGCAGTTCGCCGACGGTGACGGTCAGGGTCACGGGCTTGCCCGCGCGCCACAATTCCACCGGCACCGCCTTGTTGATGGCGGTTTCGGCGACGATGCGCGGCAGCTTGCGCATTTCGCCCACTTCCTTGCCGTCGAACTTGACGATGACGTCGCCCGACTTGATGCCCGCCTTGGCGGCGGGGCCGTCTTCCTGGACCTTGGCGACCAGGGCGCCGTGGGATTCGGGCAGGCCCATGCTTTCGGCCAGTTCCTGGTCCAGCGACTGGATGCGCACGCCCAGCCAGCCGCGGCGGGTCTTGCCGTACTTGCGCAAATCGTCGATCACCGACTTGGCCATGCTGGACGGGATGGCGAAGCCGATGCCGATGGAACCGCCGGACGGCGAATAGATGGCGGTGTTGATGCCGATCACCTCGCCCGCCACGTTGAACATGGGGCCGCCGGAATTGCCGCGGTTGATCGAGGCGTCGGTTTGCAGGAAGTCGTCGTAATCGCCGGCGTTGATGTCGCGGGCGCGGGCCGAGACGATACCGGCGGTGACGGTGCCGCCCAGGCCATAGGGATTGCCGATGGCCAGCACCCAATCGCCGACGCGGGCGGCGTCGGAATTGCCGAAGCCGACCGAGGCCAGAACCTTCTTGCCGGGATCGATCTTCAGCAGGGCCAGATCGGTCTTGACGTCGCGGCCGACCAGGGTCGCCTTGTAGACGCTGTCGTCATGCAGGGTGACGGTGATTTCGTCGGCGTCGGCGATGACGTGGTTGTTGGTCACGACCAGCCCGGACGCATCGATGATGAAGCCCGACCCCAGCGAGGTGGCGCGGCGCGGCGACGAATCGGGGCGCAACTGGCGCTCCATGAATTCCTTGAAGAATTCCTCGAACGGCGAACCCGGCGGGAATTGCGGCATCTCGGGCACCCGCTCGGGGTTCTTGACCGATTGGGTGGTCGAGATGTTGACCACCGCCGGCAACAGCCTTTCCGCCAGATCGGCGAAGCTGGTGGGCGTTTCGCGCGCATGGGCGGCGAAGGCTTGCAGCAACAGGGCGATGGCGGCCACCGCCGCCAGCAGCAAGGCGGGCAGGCGGGAATCGGGGGCGGCCACGGCGCGGGCACGGGAAGTGTGGTTCATTCTTGGGTTCTTCACCGACGAGACCCTCCGGAAGGGAGGCCCGGAAATTGTCCCGGGCGTCTCAAATGTGGGCTTCTGCCCGCGCGCGTCAAGCGGCTTCGGGCGGGGGCGAGTTTTCCCGGTGATTATGGTGTTGGTATGGCGGAACGGATCAACGCCACCCCGGCCACCCCGGCGGCGGCGCAGACCAGCCCGGACAGCCGCAGGGTCTGGGGCGGCATGGCCAGGACGGCGGCCACCAGGCGCCGCATGGCGCCGGGAAAGAGGGCGTAGGCCACGCCCTCGATCACCAGCGCCAGACAGCACGCGGTCAGCAGATCCCTCAACGACGGCCCACGCTGGCGGCGCCGAAGTGACGGAAGAATTCGCTGTCGGGCGACAGCACCATGGTGGTGTTGCCGTCGGTCAGCGTGGTGCGGTACGCCTCGAGCGAGCGATAGAAGTCATAGAACTTCGGGTCGCGGCCATAGGCTTCGTTGTAGATGCGCGAGGATTCGGTGTCGCCCTGGGCGCGCAGGCCGTTGGCCTGACGGGTGGCCTCGGCCAGGATGACGGTGCGCTCGCGGTCGGCGCGGGCACGGATCTGCTGGCCCCATTCGTAACCCTGGGCGCGCAGTTCCTTGGCCTGACGCTCACGCTCCGACTTCATGCGGTCGTAGATGGCCTGGCTGGTTTCCTCGGGCAGATCGGCGCGGCGGATGCGCACGTCGGCGATGGCGATGCCGTAGGACGCGGCGCGCTCGGTCACTTCCGCCTGGATGGCGGCCATGATGCGGGTGCGTTCGTCCGACAGCAGCGACGGCAGCATGACCTGACCCAGCGCCTGACGCAGCGCCGAGCTGACCACCTGGGTCATCTGGTTGCGGGCGTTCGCCTCGTTGCGCAGGGCCTGATAGAACTTCAGCGGATCGGCGATGCGATAGCGGGTGTAGGTGTCGACCACGATGCGCTTCTGGTCGCCCAGGATGATTTCCTCGGCGGGCGGTTCCAGCGACAGCAGGCGCTGGTCGTAGCGCACCACTTCCTCGATCATCGGGACCTTCAGATGCAGGCCCGGCTCCTTGATGGTGGCGCGGTGGGCGCCCAGGCGCAGCACCAGCGCCTGTTCGGCCTGATTGACCACGAACAGCGACGAACTGGCGACCACGGCGAGGATGGCCAGGGCGCCGGTGGCGATCATGACGATGGGGCGGCTCATCGGGCGGCTCCCTGGTTGGTCTGGGCCTTGGGCTTCAGTTCCTGCAACGGCAGATAGGGCACCACGCCCGCCCCCTTGCCCGCCGGGTCCAGCACCAGCTTGGGGGTGTTCTTCAGCACGGTTTCCATGGTTTCCAGGTACAGGCGGCGTTCGGTGACGTCCTGCGACTGGCGCCAGGCGTTGTACAGCGCCAGGAAGCGCTTGGTTTCACCCTCGGCCTGGTTGACCACCTGCTCCTTATAGGCTTCGGCTTCCTGCACCAGCCGTTCGACCTCGCCGCGGGCGCGGGGGATGATGTCGTTGCGGTAGGCTTCGGCCTCGTTGCGGGCGCGTTCCTGGTCGGCGCGGGCGCGCTGCACGTCGTTGAAGGCGTCGATGACCGCCGACGGCGGCTCGACCTTCTGCAACTGCACCTGGGTGATCAGCACGCCGGAATCATAGCTGTCCAGCAGGCGCTGAAGCTCGACCATGGCGGCCTTGGCGATGTTCTCGCGCTTGTCCGACAGCGCCGCCTGGATGGGGTTGCGGCCGATGACGTCGCGCATGGCCGATTCGGCGGCGACCTTCACGGTGGCCTCGGGGTCCTTGATGTTGAACAGGACCTTGCCCGCGTCCTTCATCACCCAGAACACGGTGAAGTCGGTTTCGACGATGTTCTCGTCGCCGGTCAGCATGCGGCTTTCCTCGGGGACGTCGCGGCCGCCGGTCGGGGCGCGGTCGATACGGCCCTCGGCCGCGGTGCGGAAGCCCAGGTTCAACTGGTTGACCTTCGTCACCTTGGGCAGCAGCACGCCCTCGATGGGATAGGGCAGGTGGTAGTGCAGGCCGGGATCGGTGGTGTCGACCCACTTGCCGAAGCGCAGCACCACGCCCTGTTCGTCGGGCTGCACCTTGTAGATGCCGGTGGCTGCCCAGGCGATGAAGGCAAAGGCTGCCAGCGCCGCGATGCCGCGTCCGCCGCTGAAATTGCCGCCGCCGGGCATGGCGCGCTTCAGCTTTTCCTGGCCGCGCCGGATCATCTCGTCGAAATCGGGAGTGGGGCCCTGGCCGCCGCCGCCGGGGCCGCGGCCCCACGGGCTGCCGCCGTTGCCGCCGCCGTTGCCCCAGGGGCCTCCACCGCCCCCTTGAGGATTCCAAGGCATGTCTTATCCCTTCATCAATGGTCGGCCCCGGTGGGTCGGCCCGCCAGCGCGGGCCCCCACTTGGCCTTATAGGGCACGGGGGCGGGACTGGCAACGCGCCGGGCGGGTCAGCCGCCGGGATTTCCGCCCATATGGAGAAAGCCCGGGTCTTTTCAAGGCAAGGCTTGACCAACGTTCTTAACAAAGCAATCCACGGGGCCTATATGAGAAAGCGCCTGACGCTTCAGGCTTGCGTGAACAACGGAGAGCTTTTCCATGGCCGATCTGACCGAAGCCCAAGTGCTGGACGCCCTGAAGAAAGTGGTGGAGCCGGGCCGGGGCGCCGACATCGTCACCCTGGGCATGGTGTCGGGCGTGGCGGTGAAGAACGGCCATGTGGCCTTCGCCATCGAGATCGACCCCGCCTTGGCCCAGGCCATGGAACCGGTGCGCAAGGCCGCCGAGAACGCCGTCAACGCCCTGCCCGGCGTGCTGACCGTGTCCGCCGTGCTGACCGCCCAGCGCGCCGCCCGGCCGCAGGCGCCGCAGCAGCCGGGCGAGCGCCCCATGCTGCCCTACGTCAAGTCGGTGATCGCCGTCGCCTCGGGCAAGGGCGGCGTCGGCAAGTCCACCACCGCCACCAACCTGGCCCTGGCCCTGTCGCGCCAGGGCCTCAAGGTCGGCCTGTTCGACGCCGACATCTACGGCCCCTCCATGCCGCGCATGCTGGGCATCAGCGGTCAGCCCTCCAGCCCCGACGGGCAGGTGATGCTGCCCATGGAGAATTACGGCATCAAATGCATGTCCATCGGCTTCCTGGTGGCCGAGGACAATCCCATCATCTGGCGTGGCCCCATGGTCATGGGCGCCCTGAACCAGTTGCTGCGCGACGTGGAATGGGGCGAACTGGACGTGCTGGTGATCGACATGCCGCCCGGCACCGGCGACACCCAGCTCAGCATGAGCCAGAACGTGCCGCTGACCGGCGCCGTCATCGTCTCGACCCCCCAGGACATCGCGCTGCTGGACGCCCGCAAGGGCCTGAACATGTTCCGCAAGGTGGACGTGCCGGTGCTGGGCCTGATCGAGACCATGAGCTATTACGTCTGCCCGAAATGCGGCGACGAGGCCCACATCTTCGGCCATGGCGGCGCCAAGGCCGAGGCCGCCCGCCTGTCGGTGGAATTCCTGGGCGAAGTGCCGCTGGACATCGCCATCCGCGAAACCTCGGACGCCGGTACCCCCATCGTGGTGTCCCAGCCCGACAGCCCGCACGCCAAGGCCTATGCCGCCATCGCCGCCAAGGTGTGGGACAAGGTCGGGCTGATCCAGGGCAGCCGCAAGGGGCCGAAGATCAGCTTTGAATGATTCAGGTTGTCCTGCGCATTAGGCTGTATACCTAGGCGCGAATTGACGGCATCGGGGGCTCTCTGCTGGTATTCTGGGGAATGCCAGGAATAGGGGGCTCTCATGTCCATCCCATCACAGGCTTTTCGCTTCACCTTCGTCGTCGCCATCGTGGCGGTCCTGACCGCCTGCGCCGTCCCGGTCTATGACGAGGCATCGGACAAGGCGGCGACGGCGCTTCAGCAGAAAATCAACCAGCAATTCTATGCCTGGGCCGGGCTTGGCCGTCAGTTGACGCACAAATCCCTGCCGACGGCCGAAGCCGCGAAAATCCGGGCCGAGCTGGATTACGGCAAGAGCGTGCCGTTCTATGCCCAAATCCGTGCCGATTCCGCGGTGTTGCAGACCCGTCTGGCCGCCGCCGAAACCGATGCGACGGCAGCGGCGGCGATCCAGGGCTGGTTCGGGTATATCGGCACGGTCCTGGATAATGTGGAAGAGGAACACGCGGCGGGCAAGCTCGACCCGACGGCGCTGACCGTGCGCACGCAGATGCTGAACGGAACCTTCCGCAGCATCGCCACTTACATCCTGCTGACCAAACCCACCGGCGCGCCCGCGCCCGCCGCCAAGTGACGGCGGGTCCACCTCGGAACAAGGAGATCCGGCATGGCACAAATCGACTGGTCCGCCGTTGGCGACGATGTCGTCGCCGCGATGAAAGGTGTGTTGCAGGACAAGGGCGGTCAGGTGGCCGCGCTGGCGGCCTATCACGCCGCCCAGATCGTGCAAATGGGCCAATTCATCGCCGCGCAGAAAGGCAGCATGGACCCCGATGTCTACCGCCACCTGCTGGACGAGCAGGCCGGGTACATCAAGGCCAATATCGGCGGCCTGGAGGGCGTGAGCAGTGTGGTCGCCCGTCAGGCGGCCAATGCCGGGCTGGCGGTGCTGGTCAAGGTGCTGAACGTCGCCCTCGGCTTGCCCCTGCTGGCCCTGGTCTGATTGGTTCTGTCCGCTATCCCGCTTTGTATCGCGCAGGGGGCTGGCAATGCGGCGGTGCCTGCACTATATTGTCGCTGCCGGGTTCGCCCGGCTATGGGGCTAAACCTTATACGGAATAGGCCTTGCGGACCCGGGGGCGGTACCCGGCGCCTCCACCATTCCCGGCATTGCCGGACCAATGGGGGCGAAACAGGATCGACGCGGGTAATAAAGGTATGAGTTGTCCTCGGTATGGTATCCGCCGTTATCGGGCTAACCTCAACAAGTGCCAACGACAACGTTGCTCTTGCCGCTGCCGCTTAATTGCCGGTAAGCGCGGTTCGGGGGGCACCGGGCAACAGAAGCCCCCCACTTCCTTTGCTTGAAGAGGCCGCACGCTCAGATGTCGGAAGATAGCCTGCGTTACGACAAGATGGTCGAAGACGCCCTGCGCGGCGTGGTGCGTGACGCGCTGACCCAGACCGCCGAGCACGGCCTGTTCGGCGAGCATCATTTCTACATCACCTTCCGCACCCGCTTTCCCGGCGTGCGGGTGCCGCCGCACATCCTGGCCCGCCACCCGGACGAGATGACCATCGTGCTCCAGCACCAGTTCTGGAGCCTGGAGGTGCTGGACGAGCATTTCGAGGTCACGCTGTCGTTCTCGGGCGTGTCCGAACGTCTGGTGGTGCCGTTCGCCGCCATCACCGGCTTCGCCGACCCTTCCGCCAAGTTCGGACTTCAGTTCCAGGTGGAAGAGGAGGAGGGCGACGAGTTCGACGACGAGGACCTGCCCGACGAAGCCCCGGCCGCCATCGCCGCTGAGTTGGCCGCCGCCGCCGCCAAGGATGACGACCTTCCGGCCGAGGGCGGCAAGGTCATCGCGCTGGACGCCTTCCGCAAGAAGTAGGCGTCCCGCCTCTCGGCGCTTGACGTATCGCTGAAAAAGGTGTTTGACCAAACGCGGTTGCGCCCACCCGCGCGGGGTGGTGCGCGCCTACCCATTCCCGCTTTGCCCCGAGGGTGCCGATGTCCGACTTCGTCTTCCACGAGCTGTTTCCGCTGAACCACGACGACACGCCCTATCGCAAGATCACCAGCGACGGCGTGGGCACCGCCACCTGCAACGGCAAGAGCGTCGTCACCGTCGAGCCCGAGGCCATCACCACGCTGACCTACGAGGCGATCAAGGACACCTCGCACCTGCTGCGCCCCGGCCATCTGGCGCAGATCCGCAAGATCATCGACGACCCGGAAGCCTCGGCCAACGACAAGTTCGTCGCCTTCGACCTGCTGAAGAACGCCTGCATCTCCGCGGGCGGCACCCTGCCCATGTGCCAGGACACCGGCACCGCCATCGTCATGGGCAAGAAGGGTCAGCAGGTGTTCACCGGCGGCAATGACGAAGCGGCCATCTCCAAGGGCGTGCAGCAGGCCTATACCGACCTGAACCTGCGCTATTCCCAGACCGCGCCGCTGAACATGTATGACGAGGTCAACACCGGCACCAACCTGCCGGCCCAGATCGACCTGTTCGCCACCGAGGGCGATGCCTACAAGTTCATGTTCATGGCCAAGGGCGGCGGCTCGGCCAACAAGACCTTCCTGTACCAGCAGACCAAGGCGCTGCTGAACCCCACCAGCCTGTTGAAGTTCCTGGATGCCCAGATCCGCACGCTCGGCACCTCGGCCTGCCCGCCCTATCACTTGGCCATCGTCATCGGCGGCCTGTCGGCGGAAATGGCGCTGAAGACCGTCAAGCTGGCCAGCGCCCGCTATCTGGACAGCCTGCCGACCCAGGGCAACAAGTACGGCCAGGCGTTCCGTGATGTGGAACTGGAGCAGGTGGTCCTCAAGATGACCCAGGACATGGGCATCGGCGCCCAGTTCGGCGGCAAGTATTTCTGCCACGACGTCCGCGTCATCCGCCTGCCGCGCCACGGCGCCTCGTGCCCGGTGGCCATCGGTGTGTCGTGCTCGGCCGACCGCCAGATTCTCGGCAAGATCACCAAGGACGGCGTCTATGTCGAGGCCATGGAGCGCGATCCCGCCAAGTACCTGCCGGAGATCGATACCTCGAAGCTGTCGGGCGAGGTGGTGAAGATCGACCTCAACCGGCCCATGGATGAAATCCGCAAGACCCTGGCGCAATACCCGATCAAGACCCGCGTCAGCCTGAGCGGCCCGATGATCGTCGCCCGCGACATCGCCCATGCCAAGCTGAAGGAACGTCTGGACCGCGGCGAGGGCCTGCCGGATTATTTCAAGCAGATGGGCGTCTATTACGCCGGTCCGGCCAAGACCCCCGAGGGCATGCCCTCCGGTTCGTTCGGCCCGACCACCGCCGGCCGCATGGATTCCTATGTGGACCAGTTCCAGGCCGCTGGCGGTTCCATGCTGATGATCGCCAAGGGCAACCGCTCCAAGGCCGTCACCGATGCCTGCAAGAAGCACGGCGGCTTCTACCTGGGCTCCATCGGCGGCGCCGCCGCCCGTCTGGCCCAGGACTGCATCAAGAAGGTCGAGGTGGTGGAATACCCCGAACTGGGCATGGAAGCCATCTGGCGTATCGAGGTGGTGGACTTCCCGGCGTTCATCGTGGTGGACGACAAGGGCAACGACTTCTTCGCCGACTTCGCCCACTGATACCATATCCCGGTGATCGGAACCGATCACCGGGGCCTTCATGCGGCGGGCGCGGGCCATCCAGCCCGCGGCATAAGCCGCACGGCCCCTTGGGCCTTACCAAATCCCCCATGAGTTTCACTCACCGGGATTTGGTATGAGAGAGGCGCTGAAATAGCAAACCCCCGGCCGCGAGGTCGGGGGTTTTTGATTGGTTCTTCATGGATTGATCCGCGATGAACAATAAAAAACGCCGCACTGTCAGCGACAGGCGACGTGCCCTCTTGCGGCAAGAGGGGGAATGGGGCGAGTGATCGGATTCGAACCGACGACATCCAGGACCACAACCTGGCGCTCTAACCAACTGAGCTACACCCGCCACCGGGGAGGCCGCATGTGTATCGAAAGACGGCCCCCGTCGTCAAGCGGCTATTTTCATCCTGCCGCCGATCGGAAGAATTTCCCCAGCCGTTCCACCGCGCGGTCGATGGCATCGTCGGTCTTGGCGAAGCAGAAGCGGGCGAAATGGCTGGGGGTGGTGCCCTGGGTGAAGGCGCTGACCGGGATGGCGGCGACGCCCGCCTGTTCGGTGATGTGGCGGCAGAAGGCGGCATCGTCGCCGTCAAAGCCCAGTGGCCGGAAATCGGCGGTCAGGAAGTAGCTGCCGCCGGTGGGTAGCACGGCGAAGCCCGCCGCATTCAGTCCGGCGGCCAGGCGGTCGCGGCGGCCTTGCAGCACGCCGGACAGGCCCTCCAGGTAATCGCGCTGGTGCTCCAGGCCCCAGGCCACCGCTTCTTGCAGGGCCGGGGCGGTGGTGAAGGTCAGGAATTGGTGGGCCTTGGCGATGGGGGCCAGGATTTCCGGCTCGGCCACCACCCAGCCCACTTTCCAGCCGGTCAGCGAGAAGATCTTGCCCGCCGAGCCGATCTTCACCGCCCGCTTGCGCATGCCCGGCAGCGAGGCCAGCGGAATGTGGCGGCGGCCGTCGAAGGTCAGGTGCTCGTACACCTCGTCGCACACCGCCACCGCGTCGTGCTGTTCCAGCAGGGCGGCGATGAACGCCAGTTCGTCGGCATCATAGACCTTGCCGCAGGGATTGGTCGGGGTGTTCAGCACCAGAAGCCGGGTGCGCGGCCCGAAGGCGGCGGCCAGTTCGGCGCGCGGCAGGTCCCAATGGGGCGGCGCCACCCGCACCAGTCTGGGGATGCCGCCCGCCCGGCGGATGATCGGCAGATAGGAATCGTACAGCGGTTCGATCAGCACCACCTCGTCGCCCGGCTCGATCAGGCCGAAGAAACAGGCGGCCAGCGCCTCGGTGGCGCCCGACGTCACCATCACCTCGGCCGCCTCGGCCTTGATGCCCCAATAGCGTTCCTCGTGCGCCGCCACCGCCGCCCGCAACGCCGCCGTGCCCATCATGGACGGGTATTGGTGCGGTCCGGCGCGGTCGCATTCCGCCAGCCGCTCCACCAGGGCGGCGGGCTCCAGCCCCTCGGGGAAGCCCTGGCCCAGATTGACCGCATTATGCTGGTTGGCCAGCCGCGACATGGTTTCGAAAATGGTGGTGCCGCAGGCGGCGAACAGCGAATTGGCATGGACCATGATGGGGCGAATCCGGCGGTTTCTGCGGGGGACGGTTGTAGCACGAAAGCCCCCTTGGCCGAAGGGGCTGCGGGGGTGCCTAAATTATGGGCTGACATGCCGGGAAAATGGGCAAAATCATCCGGAAATCTACGGATTTCCCAGTGTTTTCCCCATGGCCCAACTGGCACGTCCCGTGCTAAATGGTTCCCCGCGCTTGACGCTGGTTCCACGCTTTTCCGAGAGACGCGGTTTCATGAAGAAGATCGAAGCGATCATCAAGCCCTTCAAGCTCGACGAGGTGAAGGAAGCCCTGCACGAGGTTGGCCTCCAGGGTCTGACCGTCACCGAGGCCAAGGGCTTCGGTCGGCAGAAGGGACATACCGAACTCTATCGCGGCGCCGAGTACGTGGTTGATTTCCTGCCCAAGGTGAAGATCGAGCTGGTCATCGAGGACAACCTCGTCGAACGCGCGGTCGAAGCCATCCAGCAGGCCGCCCACACCGGTCGCATCGGCGACGGCAAGATCTTCATCTCTTCGGTCGAGGAAGCGATCCGCATCCGCACCGGCGAGCGCGGCAGCGACGCCATCTAAGGCCCGCCTTCCGTTACAGGCATCTTTGAATTATCCACATCACAACTGTCAGGAATTGTGACCATGGCTGACGACGTCAAGAAAGTCCTCGATTTGATCAAGGAGCACGACGTTAAGTACGTCGATTTCCGCTTCACCGATCCCAAGGGCAAGTGGCAGCACACCGCTCAGCACGTCTCGACCGTGGACGAAGGTCTGCTGACCGAAGGCATCATGTTCGACGGTTCGTCGATCGCCGGCTGGAAGTCCATCGACCAGTCCGACATGGTTCTGATGCCCGATTGCTCGACCGCCGTCATGGACCCCTTCGCGGCCCAGGCTCAGCTGATCATCACCTGCGACGTCATCGAGCCCGCCACCGGCCAGCTCTATGACCGCGACCCGCGCTCGATCGCCAAGCGCGCCGAGAAGTACGTGGTCGAGTCCGGCGTGGGCGACACCGCCTTCTTCGGCCCCGAGGCCGAGTTCTTCGTGTTCGACGACGTCAAGTTCGCCGTCGGCATGAACAAGGGCTATTACGAGCTGTCGTCGGAAGACGGCGCCGAGGCTTCGGCCAAGGACTTCTCCGAAGGCAATCTGGGCCACCGCCCGGGCGTCAAGGGCGGCTATTTCCCGGTTCCGCCGGTGGACGGCCACGTCGACATGCGCGCCGAGATGCTGACCGTCATGGGCGAGATGGGCCTGCCCATCGAGAAGCACCACCACGAAGTGGCTTCGTCGCAGCATGAGCTGGGCTGCAAGTTCGGCACCATGGTTCAGGCCGCCGACTGGATGCAGATCTACAAGTACGTGGTGCACAACGTGGCCGCCTCGTATGGCAAGACCGCGACCTTCATGCCGAAGCCGATCTATGGCGACAACGGCTCGGGCATGCACGTGCACCAGTCCATCTGGAAGGACGGCAAGCCGCTGTTCGCCGGTTCGGGCTATGCCGACCTGTCGGACACCGCGCTGTACTACATCGGCGGCATCATCAAGCATGCGAAGGCCCTGAACGCCTTCACCAACCCGCTGACCAACTCGTACAAGCGCCTGATCCCCGGCTTCGAAGCCCCGGTGCTGCTGGCCTATTCGGCCCGCAACCGCTCGGCCTCCTGCCGTATCCCCTACGCGACCAGCCCGAAGGCCAAGCGCGTCGAGATCCGCTTCCCCGATCCGGGCGCCAACCCCTACCTGGCCTTCGCCGCCATGCTGATGGCCGGCCTGGACGGCATCGCCAACAAGACCCATCCGGGCGACGCCATGGACAAGAACCTGTACGATCTGCCCCCCGAGGAGCTGAAGCAGGTTCCGACCGTGTGCGGCTCGCTGCGTGAAGCCCTGGACAGCCTCAAGGCCGACCACGACTTCCTGGTGAAGGGCGACGTGTTCTCGAAGGAGTTCATCGAGGCCTACATCGAGCTGAAGTACGAAGAAGTCTACCGCTTCGAGCACACCCCGCACCCGGTCGAATTCCAGATGTACTATTCGGTTTAATCCGAATAAGGGTGTCTGCGGCTTCCATCGCCCCCGACAAGGGGATGGTGGACCAGCCGGGTGGACCAGTCAAGGAAGCCCCCGTCAGGAAACTGGCGGGGGTTTTCGTTTGCGCGGATGTTCGGGGGCAGAAATCTCAGCGGGCATTTGATCTAATACCAGCCTGCGCTGACGGCGACTCACGGCGGGGATTCCCATGAGCGGCCAAATGTGAGTCACTCTGGCAAACAGCTGGAGGTTTGCAGTGGCCGCACCGATCCCCCTTCGCCTTGATTATGA
>JAEXAH010000126.1 GCA_023458315.1 Pseudomonadota bacterium | reverse complement strand
TCGCGGATCACCAGGGCGATGACCGAGGCGATGTTGCGCGCCGACACGCCCTCGGCCAGCAGCCCCTTGGCCAGTTGCGGCAGGGCGGCCATGGCGGCGGCCATGTCCTCGGCTCCGCGCGCCTCGTGCACCGAATCGCCCAGCGCCAGGGCGTCGTTGGCCCGCACCTTCAACAGCGCGCGACCGGTGATCATGCCGATGGGCCGGTTGTCGGCATCGACCACCACCAGATGGCGCAGGCCCATGCGGGTCATCTTGCCCAGGGCGACATAGACGAAGGAATCCCCGTCCACCGCCGCCACCGGGCGGCTCATCACCTGGCCCAGCGTGGTGTCCAGCCCCTGCGCCCCGCCAGTGGACAGGATGCGCAGCAGGTCGCGCTCGGTCAGGATGCCGATGGCGCGGCCGTGATCATCCACGCCGATGATCGACGACACCCGCGCCGCGTACATGCGGTCGATGGCATCCTTGAGCGAAATGTCGCCGGTGGCGGTGAGCACGGGCGTGCTCATCACTTCGTGCAGACGGTGCTGGTAGGGAAAGCTGTCGATACGGGCCAGAGCGGCAACGTCGGTCATGGAGAGATCACCATAGTGGCGGATTGGCGATTCGCAACTGCGACGATAAAGCATAAAAGGTCATTGCAAGCGCAAACGTCCCCACCCAAAAGTGTCGAACCAGAACACAATTGGGCGGATATTTCCGGTCTTTACTGACAAAGGATAGTCCCTGAACCCGATTGGGAAGGCTTACTGGCGCAGAACTCAGAAATTACGAATAGCGAACTTGCAAGTTACTTTAGCTAACGCTTTATATTGCACTGCGAGATGACTTGAGTGACGAAAGCATATCCTTAGAACATTGACGCGGACACACTCGTATGGAGTTGACGGCATGGTAGGCGGATGTTAATGACAAGGAAAGCCTCAGGCAAGCCGGGGGGCCATGCCGCAAACGCATAGGTCTTTCGGTCATCTGCACGGAGCACCAAAAGAGCCGGCGACAAGACCGGCGACAGAAAACAACGAAGCCGTCCGCTCCATGAAGGACGGCTCAGATAGTGGAGGGTCAATTGTCACAAGCTGCTACCAATCTGGCTATGCATGACAAGATCCGGAACAATCCCAAGTTCCACGAGCTTGTCTCCAAGCGCACGTCCTTCGCCTGGACGCTGTCGGCCATCATGTTGGCCATCTATTTCGGCTTCATCCTTCTGATCGCCTATGGCAAGGCGTTCCTGGGAACCTCGCTCAGTGGTGGCACCACCACCATCGGCTTCCCCATCGGCATCGGCGTCATCCTGTCGGCCATCGTGCTGACCGGCATCTATGTCCGCCGCGCCAATGGCGAGTTCGACGAACTCAACCGCCAGATCATCGAGGAAGCCCGCTGATGAAGACGCTGAAGAACGCTTTCGCGGCCGCCTCGCTCGCCACTGGCGGGCTGCTGGCCGCCACCACCGCCGCGCTGGCGGCGGGTGCCGACATGGGCGCCGCCGAAAAGCAGGCCACCAACTGGCACGCCATCGTGATGTTCGTCATCTTCGTCGGCATCACCCTGGGCATCACCTATTGGGCCGCGCGCAAGAACAAGACCGCGGCCGACTTCTACGCCGCGGGCGGCGGCATCACCGGTTTCCAGAACGGTCTGGCCATCGCCGGTGACTACATGTCCGCCGCGTCGTTCCTGGGTATTTCCGCCCTGGTGTACGGTTCGGGCTTCGACGGCCTGATCTTCTCGGTGGGTTGGCTGGTCGGCTGGCCGATCATCCTGTTCCTGATCGCCGAGCGCCTGCGCAACCTGGGCAAGTTCACCTTCGCCGACGTGGCTTCGTACCGTCTGGCGCAGGGTCCGGTCCGCATCTTCGCGGCCACCGGCGCCCTGATCGTGGTGATCTTCTACCTGATCGGCCAGATGGTCGGCGCCGGTCAGCTGATCAAGCTGCTGTTCGGTCTGGACTACCTGACCGCCGTCATCGCCGTCGGCGCGCTGATGATGATCTACGTGACCTTCGGTGGCATGACCGCCACCACCTGGGTGCAGATCATCAAGGCCTGCCTGCTGCTGGGCGGCGCCTCGTTCATCGCTCTCGGCGTGATGAGCCACTTCGGCTTCTCGTTCGAGGCGCTGTTCGCCAAGGCGGTCGAGGTCCATCCGAAGCATGGCGCCATCATGGCTCCCGGCTCGCTGGTCACGAACCCCATCGACGCCATCTCGCTGGGCCTGACCCTGATGTTCGGCACCGCCGGTCTGCCGCACATCCTGATGCGCTTCTTCACCGTGCCGAACGCCAAGGAAGCCCGCAAGTCGGTCTTCTACGCCACCGGCTTCATCGGTTACTTCTACATCCTGACCTTCATCATCGGCTTCGGCGCCATCACCCTGGTCCTGACCGATCCGCAGTACCTGGACGCGGCCAAGGGCGGCCTGAACCTCAAGGGCGGCGGCAACATGCCCGCCATCTGGCTGGCTCACGCCATCGGCGGCGACCTGTTCCTGGGCTTCATCTCGGCCGTGGCCTTCGCCACCATCCTGGCGGTGGTGTCGGGTCTGACCCTGGCCGGCGCCTCGGCGATCTCGCATGACCTGTATGCCAACGTGTTCGCCCGTGGCCGTACCACCGAAGCCTCGGAAGTGCGCGTCTCCAAGTTCTCCTCCCTGGGCCTCGGCGTCCTGGCGGTGATCCTGGGCGTGATCTTCGAAAAGCAGAACGTGGCCTTCATCGTCGCCCTGACCTTCTCCATCGCCGCATCGGCCACCTTCCCGGTGCTGGTCATGGCGATGTTCTCGAAGTCGCTCACCACCCGCGGTGCCGTCATCGGCGGCTATATCGGCCTCGTCAGCTCGGTCGGCTGCGTGCTGCTGTCCAAGGTGGTTTGGGTTTCCAGCTTCGGCTTCAAGGACCCGATCTTCCCGTACGTGTACCCGACCCTGTTCACCATGCCCGCCGCTTTCTTCGGCTGCTGGCTGTTCTCGATCCTGGACAACTCTCCGCGAGCCCAGGCCGAGCGCGCCGCCTACCCGGCCCAGGCCATCCGGTCCGAGACCGGTCTGGGTGCCGAGGGCGCCGCGTCCCACTAAGGGTCGCACACACCAACATTCTTCGAAGAATAAACTTGGCCGCCGGTTTCCACCGGCGGCCTTTTTTCTTTGGGCCTTCGCGGAATTGCCGGGACAAGGCAGCCGCCGGTTCCTGGCAACACGGACCGCGCGGACGGCGGCTCCACCGCCCACGGACGGCACGGACAAAAGCCTCCCCCCTCGGCACGGACTAATTTTGTTTTGGTCCGTGTGTTCCGTGGCCCGCCAGGGCGGGCGTTCGTGATGTCCGTGTTGCCAAGAACCGCTGACCGCCGTGTTCCCGCAAATCCGCAAAGACCCAAACAAAAAGCCCCGCTGGCGACCAGCGGGGCTTTTGTCTGAGGAGAGGATTCTTAACGGTTGACCAGCACCGCATCGACGCGGTCCGGGGAACCGGCGCCTTCCAACTTGTTACCCAACGCCCGCACCTCGATGCGGGTGGACCGCAATCCCTGATCCATCAGGTACTTGCGCACTTCCAGGGCACGGGACAGCGACAGGCGGCGGGCCTTGGAGGCGTTGGCGTCGTCGCCGTCGGCATAGGCCAGCAATTGCAGCGCCAGACCTTCGTCCTTTTGCATGCGCTTGGCCAGACGATCCAGATCGGCCAGCGCCTGATCGGGCACACGGGCGCTTTCGCCGGTGAAGGGGATGGTCAGGGTATCGCCCTTGAAACCACCGGCAACCGGGGCGGGCT
>JAEXAH010000125.1 GCA_023458315.1 Pseudomonadota bacterium | reverse complement strand
CCCAATACAGCCGTCATGCGCGGACTTGATCCGCGCATCCACGCGGTGCCGTCCAGCATGGTGCCGCCGGGAAAACGTGGATGGCCGGGTCAAGCCCGGCCATGACGGTGTGGTGGGGCCGCTTTCACCGCTAATCCGCGACAAACCTTTTTCATATCACTCCCACAGCCACGCCGCGCCGCGCACCCCCGACGAATCGCCATGCTTCGGCGGGACCAGTTTGGTGTCCACCGCGTCCGAGAACACGTATTCGCCCCACAGGCGCGGCACTTCGCGGTACAGGCGGCGCACATTGCCCAGGCCGCCGCCCAGCACGATGACATGGGGGTCGAAGACGTTGATCACCGAGGCCAGGGCGCGGGCCAGCCGGTCCTCGTAGCGCGACAGAACGCCCTCGGCCTTGTCGTCGCCCTCTTCCGCCAGCCGCACCACCTCTGCCGCCGACACCTTGCCGCCGAAATCCCGTTCCAGCGCTGGCCCCGACAGGAAGGTTTCGATGCAGCCCGCCTTGCCGCAATAGCAATAATGCCCCGGCAATTCGTCGCGCCCCGGCCACGGCAGGGGATTGTGGCCCCATTCCCCGGCGATGGCGTTGGGACCGCGCACCAATTGGCCGCGCACCACCAGACCGCCGCCGACCCCGGTGCCCAGGATGACGCCGAACACCGTGTCGGCCCCCGCCGCCGCGCCGTCGGTGGCCTCGGACAAGGTGAAGCAATCGGCGTCGTTGGCCAGCCGCACCGGGCGGCCCAGCGCCGCCTCGAGGTCGCGGTCGAAGGGTTTGCCGATCAGCCAGGTGGAATTGGCGTTCTTGACCAGACCGGTGCGCGGGCTGATGGTGCCGGGAATGCCGATGCCGACGGTGCCGCCGCGGCCCAGTTCACCCTCGATCCCCTCCAGCAATTCGCGGATGACGCGGATGGTGCCGTCATAATCGCCGCGTTCGGTCGGCACCCGCCGCCGCAGCAATTCGGCGCCGCTGGCCCGGTCCAGGGCCACCGCCTCGGTCTTGGTGCCGCCCAGGTCGATACCGATGCGCAGGGGGATTTGTTGGGGCATGGCCACACTCCCGGCGTGTACTGTGATCCATTGAAAACTAATACCTCCGGGCCATATCCCTGTCTTCGGCTCAGTGTGGTTAACTGGCATGCCATAACAACAGGACAGACCGTTCCGTGACCCGCGCCCCGCTTGACCATCCCTTCGCCGATCCGCCCGCCGCCGCCACCCCCATGCCGGTCGCCCCCGGCATTTCCTGGCTGCGCATGCCGCTGCCCTTCGCGCTGGATCACATCAACCTGTGGCTGTTGCAGGACGACGAAAACGGCACCGCCATCGTCGATACCGGCGTGGACGATCCGGCCACCCGCGCGGCGTGGCAAACGGTGCTGGACGGGCGCCGCGTCACCCGGCTGGTCTGCACCCATTTCCACCCCGACCATATGGGGCTGGCGGGCTGGCTGAGCGCCGAGCACGGGGTGGCCCTGACCGCCACCCTGGGCGAGTGGAGCTTCGGCCGCATGCTGAGCCTGGAAACCGGCGCGGATTATGCCGCCAATCAGGTGGAGCATTATCGCCGCGCCGGTTTCGGCCCCGAATTGCTGGAGGGCGTGCGGTCGCGCGTCGGCTCTTATCGCGGCCGGGTGTCACCGCTGCCGACCGCCATTTCCACCATCAAGCACGGCAGCCGCCTGACCATCGGCGGCCATGTCTGGCAGGTGCTGGTCGGGCGCGGCCATGCCCCGGAACATGCCAGCCTGTGGTGCGAGGAACTGGCCGTGCTGATTTCCGGCGACCAGATCCTGCCGCGCATCAGCCCCATCGTCGGCGTGTGGCCGCAACAGCCCGACGCCGACCCGCTGGGCGAGTTCCTGGCGTCGCTGGAAGACCTGAAGCGGCTGCCCGCCCATACGCTGGTGCTGCCGTCGCACGGCCTGCCGTTCCGGGGCCTGCATGAACGTGCCGACGAATTGCTGCGCCATCACGCCGAACGCCTGGACCGCCTGCGCGCCGCCCCCGGTCCGGCCACGGCGCTGGACTTGTCGCGCGCCCTGTTCCGCCGCGAACTGGACGCCCAGCAGATGGGATTCGCGGTCGGCGAAACGCTGTCCCACGCCAACCATCTGGTGGCACGCGGCGAATGGCGGCGCGAAACCGGCGCCGACGGGGTGTGGCTGTTCGGAAAGAGTTAGCCGCAGGCGTCGTGCGGCGCGCAGTACAGGCCGTACAGGGTGTCGATCACCGCCGCCGCCTCGGTTCCGGCCAGGGAATAGAAGATGGTCTGGGCCTGGCGGCGGGTCTGCACCAGACCGTCGCGGCGCAGCCGGGCCAGGTGCTGGCTCAGCGCCGATTGCGACAGGCCAATGATGCGCTCCATCTCGCCCACCGATTTCTCGCCGTGCAGCAACTGGCACAGGATCATCAGCCGGTGCTCGTTGCTCATGGCCTTGAGCAGCGTGCTGGCACGGCGGGCGCTGTCTTGCAGCTTCTCCAATTCCATCGACGAAGGCATCCCTTGAACCTGCGAATCTGGGCGCAGAATAACATCCAAAACCCAGGTTTCAATATTTCAACATTGGAGAATGTGCAAACAAATCGCAGATATTGCGTTGCACAGCCCCGATCTGTTGTTTCCCCCGCCGAACAATTCGACCGCAACGCTCTGCCGGTATGCGCCGTCAGGCGCCGACGGCGTCCACGACGGGCTGGCCCAGGGCGGTCAGCGCGGCGGCGACGATGTGCGGGGCGTTCAGCCCGGCTTCGTCATACTGAACCTTGGGCAGATCGTGGTCGAGGAAGCGGTCGGGCAAGGTCAGGCTGCGCACCTTGAGGCCGCGATCCAGCGCGCCGTTCTGGGCCAGCAGATGCAGCACATGGCTGCCGAAGCCGCCGACCGAGCCTTCCTCGACGGTGATCAGCACTTCGTGCTCGCGGGCCAGACGCAGGATCAGCTCCTCGTCCAGCGGCTTCATGAAGCGGGCGTCGGCGACGGTGGTGGACAGGCCGCGCGCCGCCAGATCCTCGGCCGCCTTGCACGATTCGGCCAGACGGGTGCCCAGGGACAGGATGGCGACGTGGTTGCCCTCGCGCACGATGCGGCCCTTGCCGATGGGCATGATTTCGCCGCGCTCGGGCAGGTCCAGGCCGACGCCCTCGCCGCGCGGGTAGCGGAAGGCCGAGGGACAATCGTCCAGGGCGGCGGCGGTGGCCACCGCGTGCATCAGCTCGACCTCGTTGGCCGGGCACATGAACACCAGATCGGGCAGGCAGCCCAGAAAGGCCAGATCGAAGGCCCCGGCATGGGTGGCGCCGTCGGCGCCCACCAGACCGGCGCGGTCGATGGCGAAGCGCACCGGCAGCTTCTGCAACACCACGTCGTGCACCAACTGGTCATAGCCGCGTTGCAGGAAGGTGGAATACAGCGCGCAGAACGGCTTGAACCCCTCGCACGCCATGCCGGCGGCGAAGGTGACGGCGTGCTGTTCGGCGATGCCGACATCGAAGCAGCGCCCGGGGTGGGCGTCGGCGAACAGGTCCAGGCCGGTTCCGGCGGGCATGGCGGCGGTGATGGCGACGATGCGGTCGTCGGCCTTGGCCTCGGCCAGCAAGGCCCGCGCGAACACCGAGGTATAGCTGGGGGCGTTGGCCTTGGGCTTGGCCAGGGCGCCGGTGACGACGTCGAACTTGCCGACGCCGTGATACTTGTCGGCGGCGGCCTCGGCCGGGGGATAGCCCCGCCCCTTCTTGGTGACGACGTGGATCAGCACCGGGCGGTTGTCCTCGGAATCGCGGACGTTCTTCAGCACCGGCAGCAGGTGCTCGAAATTATGGCCGTCGATGGGACCGACGTAATAGAAGCCCAGTTCCTCGAACAGCGTGCCGCCGCCCGAGACGAAGCCGCGCGCATATTCCTCGGCCCGCTTGGCGGCGCGCTCCAGCGGCGGCGGCAGCACCTTGGCCAGATCCTTGGCGAAGCTGCGGATGGACATGTACGGACGCGACGACAACAGGCGCGACAGATAGGCACTCATGGCGCCCACCGGCGGGGCGATGGACATGTCGTTGTCGTTGAGGATCACCACCAGCCGGGAATCCATGGAACCCGCGTTGTTCATGGCCTCGTAGACCATGCCCGCGCTCATGGCGCCGTCGCCGATCACCGCGATGACGTTGAAATCCGCGCCCTTGAGGTCGCGCGCCACCGCCATGCCCAGCCCGGCCGAGATGGAGGTGGAGGAATGGCCCGCGCCGAACGGATCGTATTCGCTTTCCGACCGCTTGGTGAAGCCCGACAGGCCGCCGGGCTGGCGCAGGGTGCGGATGCGGCCCTTGCGCCCGGTCAGGATCTTGTGCGGATAGCATTGATGGCCGACGTCCCAGATCAGCTTGTCCTGGGGGGTGTCGAAGACATGGTGCAGCGCCACCGTCAGTTCGACCACGCCCAGACCGGCGCCCAGATGGCCGCCGGTGATGGACACCGCCTCGATCATTTCCTGGCGGACCTCGTCGGACAATTGACGCAATTGCTCGGCCGAGAAATTCCGGATGTCGCGGGGTTCGTCGACCTGATCCAGCAGGCGGGCGGCGGGGATGGGCGAAGACGTGGTCATGGATGTTCCCCTTAGACCTGGCGCTCGACCACGAACCGGGCGGTCGCGCGCAGCAGGTCGGCCTTGTCGCCGAACGGATCGAGATGGGCGCAAGCCTGATCGGCCAGCAGCCGCGCCTGGGCACGGGCGCGATCGACGCCCAGCACGGATACGAACGTGGCCTTGCCCGCGTCGGCATCCTTGCCCACCCGCTTGCCCACCTGGGCGCAATCGCCCTCGACATCCAGCAGGTCGTCGGCGATCTGGAAGGCCAGACCGAGATCGTGGGCGTAATTGCGCAACGCCTGCCGCAGATTGGGCGACGCCTTGGCCAGCACCGCCCCGGCCTCGCACGAGAACCCGATCAGGCGGCCGGTCTTCATCTGTTGCAGACGGGTGATGGCGGCGACGTCCATCGTCAGTTCGGCGGCGCGCAGATCGATCATCTGGCCGCCGACCATGCCCGCGGCCCCGGCGGCGTGCGCCAGTTCCGCCACCAGGGCGCAGCGCACCGCCGGATCGGCATGGGTCGGCTCGGCCGCCAGCACGTCGAAGGCGCGGGTCAGCAGCGCGTCGCCGGCCAACAGCGCCGTCGCCTCGTCGAACCGACGGTGGCAGGTGGGGCGACCGCGCCGCAGGTCGTCGTCGTCCATGCACGGCAGGTCGTCATGGATCAGCGAATAGCAATGCACCATCTCGATGGCGCAGCCGACCCGCAGCGCCGAGGACGGCGCCACGTTGAACAGGGCGGCGGATTGCAGGACCAGGAACGGCCGCAGACGCTTGCCGCCATCCAGCGAGGAATAGCGCATGGCCTCGACCACCCGCGCCTCGGGACCGTCGGGCAGCGGCAACAGCCGCTCCATCTCGGCGTTGACGGCCTCGGCCGCCTGCTTCAGCGCGGCGGCCAGGGCGGAATCGCGGGGATCGGAACTCACGATGGCGTCCGGCTTACTGGATGTTGGCCGGTTCGACGGCGGCCTGGCCATCGGGACCGAACGAGATACGCTCGACCTTGGCCTGGGCTTCCTTCAGCTTGGCCTCGCAATGACGCTTCAGCAGGGCGCCGCGTTCATAGGCGTTGATGGCGTCGTCCAACCGGGTCGAGCCGGTTTCCAGGGCGCGCACGATCCGCTCCAGCTCCGTCAGGGCATCCTCGAAGCTCAGGGCGGCGATGTCGGGCGGCAACTCGGCCATGGAAAACGGTTCCTTGGGCAATGGGCGAAAAGCAGGGCGGGAAGTTTACGGACCCCTGAAACCAAAGGCAAGCTTCCCCGCCCTTTTCCGCCTATTCCTCGACCGGACGCATGGCGGCCTGAAGCTGTTCGCGCTGGGCCAGCACGTTGCGGGCCTGATCGTGGTATCCCAGGGTCGCCAGGATCGAGGCGAAGGTTTCCAGGGTGGCGGCCAGCGGCACCACCGCGCTGGCGGCGTCCACCTGGGCCAGTGCCTGGAAGGCGTTGACCGCTTCCAGCGCGCTTTCCAGCGCCTCGGGGTCGGCATGGGCCTCGTGCTGGCGGCTGGCCAGATTGGCCAGGGATTGCGCCAGGAACAGCCGGTACTGGTCGGGCGCCGACTCGGCCAGGCCGCGCGCCAGTTCGGCGGCTTCCTCGACCAGCGGCAGCGACTGGCCGGGCTGGCCGCCGCGGCTGAGGGCGAAAGCGGCCTGTTGCAGCGTCAGCGCCAGCAGATGATTGACCGGAGCGGGAATATGCTCGGCCGGGAAGGCCTGGGCGGTCATGCGCCGCACCAGCACCGCCTCGGACCACAGCCCGGCCTCGGACAAGGCCATGGCGTTGCGGTGCAGGGCATCCACCAGGGTGCCCAGGAAGGAATACAGCGCGGAACCGCCCGCGCGGAATTCCTCGACGGCGGTGCCCATTTCCTCGATGGCGCGCAGGTTCTGGCCCGCCCGCCACGACCGCCCCGACTGGTTCATCAGGGTCGACACCAGCACGAAGCGGGCTTCGTCGGGCTTGACCTCGACCGCCTTGCGGGCCAGGGCCTCGGCCTCGGTCCCGGCGGCGCGGCCGTCATCGTCGCGGCCCAATTCGGACAGCCGGTTGGACAGGGTGTTGAGCGCCGAGGCCAGACCCACGGCGAAATCGGCGGGCTGGGCCATGAACAGGCGGCGGTATTGTTCGACCCCCAGTTCGGCGGCATCCAACGCGCCCTGGGCATCGCCCGCCTCGGCGCGGGCGCCCGACAGGTTCAGCAGCGCCTCGGCATGGGCGGGAAAGGCGGATTCCGGCTCGGCCGCCAGCCGGGCGTCGAAATCGGCGATGGCGGCCTCAAGCTGGGCGACGGCCTCGGACATGGTACTTCCTTTCGGTGTTCAGGCTGGGACGCATCCTCAGCAGCCGGAACCGAGAGGGAAGCGGGAACCGGGATCAGGGAATTACTGGCAACGCTTGCCGGGCAGCGCCTCGACGCTTTGCAGCTTGCCGGACAGGGTGAAGTTGCGGAAGCTCTGCACGATCTGCTGCGAGACGCCGTTGGGGTGATAGGTCAGCGCCATCTCGAAATTCGGCATGGAATCCTGGCTGGCCACCGGAAAGAAGGCCAGCCGCATGGGCCACGCCTGCGACGCCAGCAACGGGTCGGCGGCGGCGGCGGCGAAGGATTGGTTGGGGGCGCCGATCACCGCGTTGACCTCGTAAGGGCCTTCGGTGCCGGACCCGTCGAACACCACCCGCCAGAAGGTGCGGCCGCCCTGCTTGGCGGCATCCAGCAGGCGCAGGGTGTGCTCGGTCGGGAACAGCGTGCCCTTGGGCAAACGCACGGTCAGCGGCTCGGGCCGGGTGAAGCGGGCGATGCCGCCCTGGCCCTTGCCCTTCAGTTCGGCCGAGCCCTCCACGTCCTCCGTCACCTGGCCGTCGCGGGTGTTGCGCATGCGGAAGCGATAGCGCAGCCCGTCCTTGGATTCCCAGGTGATGAAGTCGGTGGTGGACAGCACTTGCCCGCCCTCGGTGTAGGCGTAGTTCACCGCGATGCGGTTTTCCACCACCCAGCCGTCGCAGGCGTCATCGAACTCGTAGCTCATGGTGCCCGAGGCCGCGACGATCCCGGCGCCGGGCTTGATGGTGGACAACCCCATGGCATAGACGGCGCGGTGCGGCACCAGATCGGCCGGACCCGCCAGGGCCGCCGAGGCGCAAACACATCCCACGGCGAAAACCGTGGCCCTAACCCACCGAGACATCAAAGGGCCTCCAGACAAAATTGGGTTTATTATACATTGCATATTTCGCGCCACCAGAAGTTCCAGCATCCGCCTTCCGGAGGATTACGCATGGCCGCCCGGTGCTTCTTGCCGGGCAGCGGGAAAAAGCTGCCCGCCACCCGGCAGTTTTTGCCCGGGTTCCCGGCGTTCCGGCGCGGCGTTCCGCCCTTTTTCATGTGGCATGCCCCTTGCTGAGTTTCCAGGGCTGGGGTTCCGCGACGACGAGGGAGGGAAGAAAGTGACGTTCGACTTCACTCCGGACTGGCTGGACACGCCGTCCACCACCGAAACCACGCCCTTCGCCACACAGCCATTTGCGTCGCAGCCCGCCCCGCGCGTCCTGCCCCTGCACGCCCCCACCCATCCCACCGACCGCCAGATGGCGTCGCTGGTCGGGGAATTGTTCGCCGAGGGCTCGTTGAGCTTCGAACAATTGTGTTCGCTTTCCAACGCGCCGGAACTGGAGCATCTGCTGGGCGACACCGTGGCCGGCGTCGCGCCGTCCCGTCGCGCCCTCGGCCACCGCTGATCCGTCCGGGGCCATCCGCATCATGCGCCTGCTTGCCACCCTGACCCGCCGGAGCCCGCCGCGCCCCGCCCCGGTGTCGGGCGCGCTGGTGCCGATCCGAAGCGAAACGCCGGTGCACCACGAACCGACGATGGCGCCGCCGGTCATCGCCCTGCCGCCGCCGCGCCGTCCGCGCCACGACCTGCGCCACGTCTCGCCCCGCCGCTTCGCCGAGATCGCCCACGAATTGTACGTGGAGGGCAGCCTGCCGTGGCCGGAATACCAGATGGTCGGCTTTCCCAGCGAACTGCACCCCGATTACGATTCCACCATCGGCGCCCTGACCGGCGAACGGGCCGAGCCCAACCGCCCGCGCGACCTGCTGGCGGAATGGGAACAGCGGCTGGATTTCATGCGCCGTCACCACGCCCCCGGCCTCAAGATCGCCGAACGCGCCCTGTCGGTGCTGCGCCGCCAAAGCGCCGTGCCCGCCTGAGAATCAGGCAAATAACGCCCGCCTGAGAATCAGGCAAATGACGCCAACCTGAGAATCAGGCGAACGGTGCCAGCCCGTCGTGGAAGGCGGCGATGGTGTCCAGGGTTTCGGGGAAACGGCCGAAGCGGTGGCCGCACTGGTCCAGCACCACCACCCGGGCGCCGGGGCGGCCGTCATAGGCGGCCAAGGCGGGGCCGGGCGGCACCACGTCGTCATCGGCGGCCAGCAGCACCAGCGCCTGCTGACCCGGCCGGTCCTCGGCCACGCCATAGGCGGCGGCACGGGCGGCGGCGTCGGGGCCGACCGTGAAGCTTTCGCCGGTGTCGTAATTGGTGTTGAGCCCGGCATAGCGCGCCAGGGTGGCGGCGCCGTCCAGCGCCGGATTGATCATCAGCAGCCCGGCACCGGGAAAATCCCGCACCACCCGGCGCGCCCAGAAACCGCCGAAGGAAATGCCGCCGATCAGCAAGGGCTGTCCGGCGCGGGCCGTATTCCGCGCCGTGTCGTGAAGCAACCGGAAGGTCGCGTCGGGATCGTCGCACGGATAGGTGGGCGTCACCACCTCGGCCCGGCCATGGAAATGCCCGCGCAGCAGGGCCGCCTTGGCGCTGCCCTGGCCGGTGGCGCCGAATCCGTGGAAAAAGACGATCATGATTCCCCCGCCGCCCTTCGGCGCCTTGTACCCGGAAAAAAGGTTCTTCGCGGAATCGCGGCGAAATGTCCGTCATGGCCGGGCTTGACCCGGCCATCCACGTTTGTCCGCAGGCAACTCAGCGGAAAGCTGGGAGCAGGCGATGCCGCATGGATGCCCGGATCAAGTCCGGGCATGACGCAATCGGTTGGGTGGCAACCTTCCCCGCGATTCCGCGATGACCCCAAAAAAAGCCCCGATGGGAAGACCCATCGGGGCTTGTGGCTTCAGCCTTCCTTCTTGGCCTCGTCCTTTTTCGGCTTCGGCAGATCGGGCTTGATGTGCAGTTCCTTCCAGCGCGACGCATCCACCTCGGCCGGGGCGCCCATCAGCAGGTCCTGGGCCTGCTGGTTCATGGGGAACAGGATGACCTCGCGGATATTGGGCTGGTCGGCCAGCAGCATGACGATGCGGTCGACGCCGGGGGCCGAGCCGCCGTGCGGCGGGGCGCCGTAGCGGAAGGCGTTGAGCATGCCGCCGAACTTCTCTTCCACCACTTCCGGACCGTAACCGGCGATGCCGAAGGCCTTGATCATGATGTCGGCGCGGTGGTTGCGGATGGCGCCCGACGACAGTTCCACGCCGTTACAGACGATGTCGTACTGATAGGCGTTGATGGTCAGCGGGTCCTGATTCTCCAGCGCTTCCATGCCGCCCTGGGGCATGGAGAACGGGTTGTGGCTGAAATCGATCAGGCCGGTTTCCTCGTTCAGCTCGTACATGGGGAAATCCACGGTCCAGCAGAACTTGAAGACGTCCTTTTCCAGCAGGTCCAGTTCGTTGCCGATCTTGGTGCGCACGCTGCCAGCGAACTTGGCGGCGGGCAGCGCCTTGTCGCAGGCGAAGAACACGGCGTCGCCGTCCTTCAGGCCCGCGATCTCCTTGATGGCGGCGACGCGGTCGGCTTCCAGGTTCTTGGCGATGGGGCCCTTGGGGCCGTCCTCGGCGAACTGGATGTAGCCCAGGCCGCCCGCACCATTCTCGCGCGCCCATTCGTTCATCTTGTCGAACCAGGAACGCGGCTGGTTGGCGGCGCCGGGGGCCGGGATGGCGCGGACCACCGAGCCCTTGTCCACCAGCTTGGCGAACAGGCCGAAGCCCGAGGCGCGGAACTGCTCGGTCACGTCGACGATGACGATGGGGTTGCGCAGATCGGGCTTGTCCGAGCCGTATTTCAGCATGGATTCGGCATAGGGAATGCGCGGGAACGGCGCCGGAGTGACCTTGCGGCCGCCGCCGAATTCCTTGAACACGCCTTCCAGCACCGGTTCGATGGCGGCGAACACGTCGTCCTGGGTGACGTAGCTCATCTCGAAATCGAGCTGGTAGAACTCGCCGGGCGAACGGTCGGCGCGGCCGGCTTCGTCACGGAAGCACGGCGCGATCTGGAAGTACTTGTCGAAACCGGCCACCATCAGCAATTGCTTGAACTGCTGCGGCGCCTGCGGCAGCGCATAGAACTTGCCGGGGTGCAGACGGGCGGGCACCAGATAGTCGCGCGCACCTTCCGGCGACGACGCGGTCAGGATCGGCGTCTGGAACTCGGTGAAGCCCTGGGCCACCATGGCGTTGCGCAGATAGGTGATCACCTTGCTGCGCAGCATCATGTTGGCGTGCACGTCCTCGCGCCGCAGGTCGAGGAAGCGGTACTTCAGCCGCATGTCCTCGGGGTATTCCTGGTCGCCCGCCACCTGGATCGGCAGCACGTCGGCGATGGACTGGATCTCGACCTCGGCCACCTGCAATTCGATGGCGCCGGTCGGCAGCCGCGGATTGACGGTGTCATTGGTGCGGGCCACCACCTTGCCGGTGACGGTGATCACGCTTTCCGGACGGGCTTTTTCCAGGGTGGCGAACACCGCGCTGGAAATGTCGAGCACGCACTGGGTCAGACCGTAATGGTCGCGCAGATCGACGAACAGCAAATTGCCGTGGTCGCGCTTGCGATGAACCCAACCGGAGAGGCGCACGGTCTTGCCGGCATCCTCGATCCGAAGCTGGCCGCAGGTGTGGGTACGGTAGGCGTGCATGAAACAATGTCTCCGCTGACGGAATTCGCCCCCGCATGGGCGAGAACATTCGAAACGGGGAAAAAGACATGCGGGCGCGAATTCGTCAAGGCTGGCAATCGTGATCCGCCTTCCGGCACGACGTCGGTGCGTAACGCGAATTTTGAATTGTGGGTTGGCCGGTTTGCCCATAGCCTCCAGAAATATGCCACTTTGGCGTGCATACAACACGGAGGGGACCGATGGGTAAGGGTGTGCAGAAGATCATCATCGACACCGACATGGGCTGGGACGACGTCATGTCCATCCTGTTGATGATGAAGAACAAGGCGGTGGAAATCGCCGGAATCACCGTCACCGGCTGTGGCGAAACCTATCTTGAGGATGGCGTCGCCATCGCGCGCGGCCTGCTGGCGCTGGGCAACAACCCGGCCCCGGTCTGCGCGGGCGCCGCCAGCCCCAGCAGCTATGACCACGCCTTTCCCCGCTCGTTCCGCGCCAACATGAACGACGTCATGGGCCTGGCCCCCACCCTGCCGCCGCCCTGCACCCCGGCCGATCCGCGCAGTGCGGTGCAGTTGATGATGGACGTGCTGGATTCCGCCAAGGAGCCGGTGACGATCATCTCCATCGGCGGCCTGACCAACATCACCGAGCTGCTGTGCTGGGCCAGCCCGGCGCAACTGGCCCGCATCGGCAAGATTTCCATCATGGGCGGCGCCATCGAGGTGGACGGCAAGTATCCCGGCAACGTCGCCGATTTGAACAACGCCAAGCCGCAATGGAACCAGGGGCCGGTCTACGGCACCAACACCAGCGCCGAATGGAACATCTTCCTGGACCCGCTGGCGGCACAGACCGCCTTCCGCTGGACGGTCCCGGCGCTGCCGCTGGAACTGGTGCCGCTGAACGCCTGCAACAACGTCATCCTGACCCCGGAATACGCCGATCTGATCAAGGCCACCGACCCGGTCGCCAGCTTCCTGAAGGCGGTGATCCAGGAGAAATGCGGCACCTCGGCCGAGCCCGATCCGGTGCCGGTGTTCGACCCGCTGGCCACCACCTATGGCGTCGGCCTGCTGAAAGACGTCAAGGTCGAGACCATGCGGCTGGACGTCAAGGTGGTGGATACGGCGGTGGCCAATGCCTGCGGCACCACCTTCCGCACCGATAACGCCCTGATCCCGCCCAAGGCGGTGGTGATGTGGGCGTCCGAGGCCGAGTTCAAGGCGGTCTTCGCCAAGCTGGCCAACGCGCCTTTGTGCAACGGTCCGGCGGACTGACCGGCACGGGTCCATAATAAACACGCGGGGGAGGATTGCCTCCCCCGCCCTTGCCCGGCGCAAGGCTTGGGTGTATCACTTCCGGCCATGCCGATGATCGCCAATACCCAGGAACTGGCCGCGTTCTGCGCGCGACTTTCCTCCGCCCCGTACATCACCGTGGACACCGAGTTCATGCGGGAGAAGACGTACTTCCCGCAATTGTGCCTGGTGCAGGTGGCCGGCCCCGACGAAGCACGGGCCATCGACCCGCTGGCGCCGGGCATCGAGCTGGCGCCGCTGTTCGAGCTGCTGGCCAACCCCAAGGTGATCAAGGTCTTTCACGCCGCCCGCCAGGACATCGAGATTTTCCTGCACCTCAGCGGGTCGGTGCCGCAGCCGCTGTTCGACACCCAGGTCGCGGCCATGGTGTGCGGCTTCGGCGATTCGGTGGGCTACGAGACGCTGGCCAGCCAATTGGCCAAGGCGCGCATCGACAAATCCATGCGCTTCACCGACTGGTCGCTGCGGCCGCTGACCGAAAAGCAGGTGCAATACGCCCTGGCCGACGTCACCCATCTGCGCGTCGTCTACGAGAAGCTGCTGCGCAAGCTGGAGCGCAACGGCCGCCTGGAATGGCTGTCCGAGGAAATGGGCGCGCTGAGCGAGCCCGGCACCTATCGCACCAATCCGGAAGACGCCTGGCGGCGGCTGAAGCCTCGCTCCTCCAGCCCGAAATTCCTGGCAGTGCTGAAGGAACTGGCGGCATGGCGCGAGCGCGAGGCGCAGGAACGCGACATTCCGCGCCAGCGCATGCTGCGCGACGAGACGCTGATGGAAATCGCCGCCCACCACCCCGCCGACACCGGCGAACTGGGCCGCACCCGCGGTCTGGGCAAGGGATTGGTCGAGGGCAAGATGGGCGTCGCCCTGCTGGAAGCGGTCAAGCGCGGCCTGGCGCTGCCCGAAGACCAGATCCCCAAGCCGCCCGAGCGGGTGGAACTGCCGCGCGGCCTCGGCCCGGTGGTCGATCTGCTGAAGGTGCTGCTGAAGATGAAGTGCGACGAGCACGGCGTCGCCCAGAAGCTGGTGGCCAACACCGCCGACGTCGAGGCCATCGCCGCCGATGACGCCGCCAACGTCCCCGCCCTGCACGGCTGGCGCCGCGAATTGTTCGGCGAGGACGCGCTGGCCCTCAAGCACGGCCGCCTGGGCCTGGGCTTCTGCACCGATGGCCGCCGCCTGCGGCTGGTGCCGCTGGACCCGGCCGAACCTCCGTCGGACGCCGCCGAAACCGCCGAAGCCGAGTAATGACCTCCACCCCCGCGCCGTTCCGCTATTCCGACGCCCAGGCCCGGGCCAAGGCGGCGGCGCTGGCGGCGTTGCGCCATGGCGACGGACTGGCGGCGGCGGCCCGCGCCGCCATCGACGCCGCCGAAGCCTTTCTGGCGGAAATCGTGCCCGCCGTGGGTCTGGAGGCGCAGATGGCCGCCCTGCAATGCGGGGCGGGCTGCGTGCAATGCTGCCATCAGATGGTCGGCGTCACCGCCGCCGAACTGGCATTGGTGCAGGACGCCGTCGCCGCCCTGCCGGAACCGGCGCGCGGCGAAACCCGCGCCCGCATCGCCGCCATCGCCGCACGGGGCAAGGGACTGGATCAGGCCGGATGGTGGGCGGCGCGCCTGCCCTGCCCGTTGCTGGACGATCACGGCCGTTGCGTGACCCACCATGCCCGCCCGCTGCCCTGTCGCGCCATGAATTCGTCGGACGCCGCCATCTGCCGCCGGTCCTTCGACGGCGAGGCGGTGCAAATTCCGGTGCTGGCCGCCCAGCACCGGGTCCACGGCAGCGCCCAATTGGGCCTGGCCCACGCTTTGGCCGAGATCAAGGCCGACACCATGGTCCGCGCCCTGGCGACGGCGCTGTGACCCGCCCCGGCCCATGAACCGACCCGTTGGGGGGCTTAAAGCCCCAGGCGGGGAATCTCGATCTTGGGGCAACGGTCCATGACCACCCGCAGCCCCGCCGCCTCGGCCCGGGCGGCGGCGGCGTCGTTGATCACGTCCAGTTGCAGCCACACCACCTTGGCGCCGATGGCCACCGCCTCGTCGACCACCGCGCCCGCCGCCTCGGAATTGCGGAACACGTCGACCATGTCCACCGGCTCGGGGATGGACGCCAGATCGGCGCGCACCGTCTCGCCCAGGGCCTGCTGCCCCGCCAGCCCGGGATTGACCGGAATGACCCGATAGCCCCGGGATTGCAGGAAACGGGCAACATAATGGCTGGGCCGGTCGGGATTGGCGCTGAAGCCGACCACCGCCACCACCCGCGCCGAGCACAGGACATCGCGCAGGAAATCGTCGGAATAACTGGGCATGGCGGGCCTTTCCCCTGGGTTTCACGGCCGCCGATGATGGCGGCAAGCCGCCCGGCGTTCAAGCTTTCCACAGCCGAATCGCGCAGCATGCGGTTAAGCAGTGGCATTTGGGCGCGATCTCATATAAAACGCCCCCCAAACCAGTTCGGAGTACGGCCTGGGCAGGGAATGTTTGACCTTGCCTTGGGCTTTGTCCCTTTCTCACAACGGACCTTAACCACATGGCTCGCCAGACTCCCCTTTCCGACATCCGCAACATCGGCATCATCGCGCACGTCGACGCCGGCAAGACCACGACGACCGAGCGCATCCTGTACTACACCGGCCGTAAGCACACGATCGTCGACGTCCACGACACCAAGGACCTGAAGTCGTCGACCACGACCGACTACATGGAACAGGAGCAGAAGCGCGGCATCACCATTCAGTCCGCCGCCGTGTCCGCGTTCTGGAAGGGCAAGAAGATCAACGTGATCGACACCCCCGGCCACGTGGACTTCACCATCGAGGTGAACCGTTCGCTGCGCGTGCTGGACGGTGCGGTCGTGGTGTTCGACGGCGTGGCGGGCGTCGAGCCCCAGTCGGAAACCAACTGGCGTCTGGCCGACAACTACAACGTTCCGCGTATCTGCTACGTGAACAAGATGGACCGCGCCGGCGCGAACTTCCGCCGCTGCGTCGACATGATCCGCACTCGCCTGGGCGCCCGTCCGCTGCCGATCTTCCTGCCGATCGGTTCCGAGGACAATTTCCGCGGCATGGTCGATCTGGTCGAGATGAAGGGCTACATCTGGGAATCCGACGACAAGGATTCGCAGTGGGACATCGTCGAGGCCGACGGCCCGGCCATCATCGAGCGTTGCAAGATCTCGGTCCATGAGGACAAGGAGATCCTGAACGCCATCGCCGAATACCGCGCCGAGCTGGTCGACACCTGCCTGGAGCAGGACGAGGCCGCCATGGAAGCCTATCTGGAATCCGGCGAGGAGCCCTCGGCCGACGTGCTGCGCGAGTGCATCCGCCGCGGCACCCTGACCGGCGCCTTCAACCCCGTCCTGTGCGGCTCGTCCTACAAGAACAAGGGCGTGTGCCAGGTTCTGGACGCCGTGGTGTGGTACCTGCCCGCCCCGACCGACGTGGAAAACATCAAGACCGTGGACGCCGAAGGCAATGCCGTGGGCGAGCGCAAGTCGTCCGACGACGAGCCCTTCTCGGCCCTGGCCTTCAAGGTGATCAACGACGCCTACGGCGCCCTGACCTTCGTCCGCGTCTATTCCGGCGTGCTGACCAAGGGCATGAGCGTCATGAACTCGACCCGCGGCAAGCGCGAGAAGATCGGCCGCATGGTCGAGATGTTCGCCCAGCAGCCGAACCCGATCGAGGAAGCCCGCGCCGGTGACATCATCGCCCTGGTTTCGCTGGCCGAAACCGACACCGGCGACACCCTGTGCGATCCGACCGCCCCGGTGGTGCTGGAGCGTATGAAGTTCCCCGAGCCGGTGATCTCGGTGTCGGTGGAGCCGAAGGCCAAGGCCGACCAGGAGAAGTTCGGCAACGCGCTGGGCAAGATGGTCCGCGCCGACCCCTCGCTGCGTCTGGAAACCGACCGCGAAACCGGTCAGACCATCCTGCGCGGCATGGGCGAGCTGCACCTGGAAGTGACCATGGACCGCCTGCGCACCGAGTTCAACGTGGAAGGCAACATGGGCAAGCCGCAGGTGGCTTACCGTGAAGCCTTCACCTCGACCGTCGAGCACACCTACACCCACAAGAAGCAGACCGGCGGTTCCGGTCAGTTCGCCGAGGTGAAGATCGTGTTCGAGCCGCTGGAGCGCGGCCAGGGCTACGAGTTCAAGGACGAGACCGTCGGCGGTTCGGTGCCGAAGGAATACATCCCGTCGGTGGACAAGGGTCTGCAAATGCAGAAGGAAGACGGCGTCCTGGCCGGCTACCCGACCGTGGACTTCCGCGCCCGTCTGGTCGACGGCAAGTTCCACGACGTGGACTCGAACGCCCTGACCTTCGAAATCGCCGCCAAGGCTTGCTTCCGCGAAGCCATCCGCAAGGCCAACCCGATCATCCTCGAGCCGGTGATGAAGGTCGAGGTCGTGACCCCCGAGGATTATCTGGGCGACGTCATCGGCGACGTGAACCGTCGTCGCGGCATGATCCAGGGTCAGCTGGAGCGCGGCACCAACATCGCCGTCGAGGCGTTCGTTCCCCTGAACGAAATGTTCGGCTACATCGGTCAGCTGCGTGGCATGACCTCGGGCCGCGCCTCGTACACGATGGAATTCTCGCATTACGAGCCGGTTCCGCGTCAGGTCGCCGACGAAATCGTCGCCGGCAAGAACAAGGGCTGATCAGCCCCGGTTCGACCGCAAAACAAGCGCCCGCCGTGGGAAACCACGGCGGGCGTTTTGTTTTGCCACCCCCCCGGAAAGACGGAGCCTGGCGCCGGTTAGACCGTGATGCAGAAAATCTGCATCACGTATTGCCCCTCGCCGGGCGCGGGCATCCGCCCGCTTGGCCGCGCCCGCAATGGGCGCAGAAGCAGCGCGCCTCAGATTAAAGGCGCGCTGCTCTAA
>JAEXAH010000124.1 GCA_023458315.1 Pseudomonadota bacterium | reverse complement strand
GGGAAGTGCTCGTCATGGCCGGGCTTGACCCGGCCATCCACGTTTGTCCGCGGGCATCCCAGCGGAAAGACGGGAACAGGCGGCGCCGCGTGGATGCCCGGATCAAGTCCGGGCATGACGGAAACGGCTGCTGGGCCAACAGACCCGCAAATCCGCGATGAACCTTATTTTCCTGCCTGTGGATAAAAGTGTGGATTCCGCGCGGTTGCTGGCTTCCGCCGACCTGTGGAAAAGCGGGATAAGTGGGGGGCGCGCAGGCGGATCAACCACTTATCCTGTGTACACGAAAGCCCCCCGGCAAACCTTGACGGGCGCGCTTCTCCGGGCCTAGAGTCCGCGCCCAACCCGGCGGAAATCCTCGATTACACAACTTTTTCGGCTTGCGCGCCGGGGCGCCAGCCGTGGGCAAAGGAACTGGAATGACGCAGGTAGCCGCCATCTCCCAGCAGATCTGGGATATGAAGTATCGCTTCAAGACGGCCGAAGGCGAGCCTGTGGACAAGACCATCGAGGATACTTGGCGCCGCGTCGCCGATTCCCTGGCCTCGGTGGAAGAAAACCCGGCGGAATGGAGCGACCGCTTCTTCGACGCCATGCGCGATTTCAAGATGCTTCCGGCCGGGCGCATCTTCTCGGGCGCGGGCACCGAACGCCGCGTCACCCTGTTCAACTGCTTCGTCATGGGCGACATCCCCGACGACATGGAAGGGATCTTCGAGCATCTGAAGCAGGCCGCGCTGACCATGCAGCAGGGCGGCGGCATCGGCTACGATTTCTCGACCATCCGGCCCAAGGGCGCGCCGGTCAAGGGCGTGGGCGCCGACGCCTCGGGGCCGCTGTCGTTCATGGATGTGTGGGACGCCATGTGCAAGACCATCATGAGCGCCGGTTCGCGCCGTGGCGCCATGATGGCGACCATGCGCTGCGACCACCCCGACATCGAAGCCTTCATCGACGCCAAGCGCGAGCCCGGCCGCCTGCGCATGTTCAACCTGTCGGTGCTGGTCACCGACCCGTTCATGCAGGCGGTGCGCGACAATTCCGACTGGGAACTGGTGTTCGACGGCACCGTCTACAAGTCGCTGCCCGCCCGCGCGCTGTGGGACAAGATCATGCGGGCGACCTACGCCTATGCCGAGCCGGGCGTGATCTTCATCGACCGCATCAACCGCCGCAATAACCTGTGGTATTGCGAAACCATCCACGCCACCAATCCCTGCGGCGAACAGCCGCTGCCGCCCTATGGCGTCTGCCTGCTGGGGTCCATCAATCTGGCCAAGCTGGTGGCCGATCCGTTCGCCGACACGGCGCGGCTGGACGTGGAGCGGCTGCGCGGGCTGGTGCGCACCGCCGTGCGCATGATGGACAACGTCATCGACGTGTCGCGCTTCCCGCTGCCCATGCACGAGGCCGAGGCCAAGTCCAAGCGCCGCATCGGCCTGGGCATCACCGGCCTAGCCGACGCGCTGATCCTGTGCGGCGCCCGTTACGGCGGCAAGCAGGCGGTCAAGCTGACCGAGGAATGGATGGCCGCCGTGCGCCGCGAATCCTATCTGGCCTCGGTGGAACTGGCCCAGGAAAAGGGCTCGTTCCCGCTGTTCGACAAGGACCAGTATCTGGCGGGCGAGAACGTCCAGGATCTGGACGCCGACGTGCAGGCCGCCATCGCCGAGCACGGCATCCGCAACGCCCTGCTGACCTCGATCGCGCCGACCGGCACCATCTCGCTGTTCGCCGACAACGTGTCGTCGGGGCTGGAGCCGGTGTTCAGCTTCACCTACATGCGTCAGGTGCTGCAACCGGACGGCACCCGCCGCCAGGAAGAGGTCAGCGACTACGCCTATCGCCTGTTCCGCCGCATGAAGGGCGAGGCGGCCGAACTGCCGTCGGCCTTCGTCGATGCGCAAAGCCTGACCCCGGCCGAGCATGTGGTCATGCAGGCGGCGGTGCAGAAGTACATCGACAGCTCGATTTCCAAGACCATCAACGTCCCGGAAAGCATCGGCTTCGACGAATTCCGCGACGTCTACGAAAAGGCGTATGACCTGGGCTGCAAGGGCTGCACCACCTATCGCCCCAACGACATCACGGGCAGCGTGCTGGAGGTGAAGAAGGAGGAAAAGAAGGCCGAGGCCGAGCCCGAATTGCCGCTGAACGCCCCCAAGCCCAAGGCCCAGGACTTCATCGAGGCGGGCGGCATCGTCCACCTGACCAAGCCGCTGGACCGGCCCGAGGCGCTGCCCGGCAGCACCTTCAAGGTGCGGTGGCCGGACAGCGAGCACGCCATGTACATCACCATCAACGACGTCATCGAAAACGGCCGCCGCCGTCCGTTCGAGGTGTTCATCAATTCCAAGAACATGGAGCATTTCGCCTGGACCGTGGCGTTGACCCGCATGATCTCGGCGGTGTTCCGGCGCGGCGGCCATGTGGCCTTCGTGGTCGAGGAACTGAAGGCGGTGTTCGACCCGCGCGGCGGCCAATGGATGGGCGGCCGCTACGTGCCGTCGCTGCTGGCGGCCATCGGCGACGTCATCGAACGCCACATGATCGACATCGGCTTCCTGCCCGACCCCAAGAAGTCGCGCGAGGAACCGGATATGGTGGCCGAGCCCAAGCAGGTGGTGAATTTGGGCGAAGGGCGCCTGCGCCATTGCCCCAAATGCAACCAGCCCTCGCTGGTGCGGTCCGAAGGCTGCGATTCCTGCCTGTCCTGCGGCTATTCCAAGTGCGGCTGACGCGGCTATTCCAAATGCGGCTGACGCCGCTATTCCAAGTGCGGCTGACGCCGCGCTGAACCCGGTTCCCCCCATCCGGCCACCAGGGTAAGGTTGGGGGGAGAGGGAGGAAGGAAGGCATGGCCGTTTGGAGATGGACCGTCGGGGGCGCGGCGCTGCTGGTCGCCTATAATCTGGCGATCGGCACCTTGGCGTATGGCCTGCGCGTCGATGCGCGGGACCGGGCGTTGCGGGATGTGGAGGTCACGGCCGCGACCCTGAGCCGCGAGATCGAAGCGGTGATGGACAAGGTGGACCGCACCTTGTCCGGCGTCGCCGAGGTGACGCGGGCCGTCCCCGCCCGTTTGGTGGCGACGGATGCCGAGGCCCACCGCCTGTTGCTGCGACGCCATGCCATCACGCCGGAATTGCGGTCGCTGTTCCTGGTGGGGGGCGACGGGCTGTTGCGCAACACGTCGTCGGTGTTGGCGGCCCCGGCCATCGACCTGTCGGACCGCGATTATTTCCAGGCGCAGCAGGTCGCCATCCGCGACGCCATGTTCATCGGCGTGCCCGTTCGCAGCCGCATCGACGGCCGTTGGCTGGTGCCGGTCAGCCGCGCGATCGAGGACAGCTTCGGCGGCTTGCGGGCGGTGGTCGCCGCCGGCCTGGCACCGGAAAGCCTGCGCCATTTGATCGATGATTATCGGCTTGGCGACGATTTCCGCGTCGCCATCCTGTTGTCCAACGGCGCCACCGCCGCATGCGGCGGCATGGCGGGCTGCGAGGATCGCCTGGACGTTGCCGCCGGGCCGTTCGTCGGCGACCGGGCCAGCGGCGGGCGGATGGCCTATCTGCCCGGCGGCGCCGGTCCCGGCGCCTTCGAGCGTGGCCCCCGCTATGGCATGGTGACGGTAGTCGCCATCGCCGACGACAAGGTTCTGGCGTCATGGTGGCGCATGGTGCCGGTCTTCGTCGGCCTGTCCACCCTGGGCAGCGCCGCCATGGCGGTCGGCTTGATGGTGTTGCGGCGTCAGATGCTGGCGCGGCGCGCCGCCATGGACGCCCTGGCCGCCGCCAACGCCGAACTGGAAGCGCGGGTGGCGGACCGCACCCGCGAACTGACGGCCAGCGAAGACCGCTTGCGCGGTTTCGTGCGGGCGACCCTGGACGCGGTGGTGATCATCGACGGCAAGGGCACGGTGACGGAATTCAATCCCGCCGCCAGCCGTCTGTTCGGCTACGATCCCGCCGAGATCGTCGGCCGCAGCGTCAACATGCTGATGCCCGACGGCTATGCCCGCCATCACGACGCCCATGTCGCCGCGGGCAACCATCCCGGCCAGCGGCCGGTGGGGCGCGAACGTCAGATGATCGGGCGCCGCAAGGATGGCAGCGAATTCCCCATCGAACTGACGGTCGGCACCCAATGCACGGACGGCCAGGTCAATCATGTCGGGGTGATCCGCGACATCACCGAGCGCAAGGCCAACGAGGATCTGTTGCGGCGCCTGGCCAACACCGACGGGCTGACCGGGGTGTTCAACCGCCGGTCCTTCACCGAGGAGGCGGAGCGCCAGTTCGCCATCGCCCAGCGCCATGATCGGCCGCTGGCGGTGCTGATGATCGACGCCGACCATTTCAAGTCGGTCAACGACACCCATGGCCACGATGTGGGCGACGTGGTGCTGAAGGCGCTGGCGGCGACCATTGGCGGGCGGCTGCGTGAAACCGACGTGCTGGGCCGCCTGGGCGGCGAGGAATTCGCCGTCCTGTTGCCGGAAACCGACCCCGACGGCGCCGCGCGCATGGCCTGGACGGTGGTCGAGGCGGTGCGTCAGGTTCGCGTGCCCCTGTCGGGCGACCGGGCATTGGGCTTCACCGTCAGCGTGGGCGTGGCGTCGCGCACGGCCGCCGAGGCATCGTTCGGCGGCCTGCTCAAACAGTCGGACACCGCGCTTTACCAGGCCAAGCAGGGCGGCCGCGACCGCGTGGTGTGTTTCGACGGCGCCGCGTTTTCGCCATAGGCGCGGCAAGTTGTTTGTTTCCCGTGAACTTTTCGCGTCATCGCGCTAGAACCCGTGGAGCCCGCACGCATCCATGATTACTGTGCGGGCGTTTCGCGTTCCGCCGCGCTGGCGATCTGACAGGGGTGCCCCATGGAGTTTTTCCGCCGTCTGACCTTTCTGGTGTGCACTCCGGCCTTCGACCCGGACGACCTTGAGGGCCACCGCGTCGAACAGATCATTTCCGAGGTCGAGCGGCTGGGCTTCGAGGTGGTGCGGGCGCGCCGCATCCACGATGCCGAACTGGCGGTGCAGACCGACGCCGCCATCGGCTGCGTGCTGGTGGATTGGGACAAGAACGGCCAGGGCGGCGAGGCCCCGGCACTGATCGACCTGATGCGCCGTCGCGGCCTGGAAATGCCCATCGTCATCCTGGTGCGCGGCGAGCGGTTCGAGGATATCCCGGTGGACGTGCTCGACTACATCGACGGCTATGTCTTCCTGGCCGAAGAGACGCCCACCTTCATCGCCCGCAATCTGGTCAGCCGCCTGAAGCAATTCGCCGAAACCCTGAAGACGCCGTTCTTCGGCGCCCTGGTGGATTTCCAGGAAGAGGGCAACCAGTTGTGGACCTGCCCCGGTCATAACGGCGGCATCTTCTACAACCGCAGCCCCATCGGCCGCATCTTCGTCGAACACCTGGGCGAAGCGGTGTTCCGCGACGATCTGGACAATTCGGTGCTGGAACTGGGCGACCTGCTGATCCACGAAGGCCCGGCGTTGCAGGCGCAGAAGCAGGCGGCGGAAATCTTCGGCGCGGAAAAGACCTATTTCGTGCTGAACGGCACCTCGGCCTCCAACAAGATCGTGCTGTCGGCGCTGGTGGCCGAGGACGATCTGGTGCTGTTCGACCGCAACAACCACAAGGCGGCCCATCATGGCGCCCTGCTGCTGGGCGGCGGCATTCCGATCTTCCTGGAAACCGACCGCAACGCCCAGGGCCTGATCGGCCCCATGTACACCGACGCCTTCGACGAGGAGGCGATCCGCGAGAAGATCCGCACCAATCCGCTGGTCAAGGACCCGGAGGCATGGAAGAAGCCGCGCCCGTTCCGCGTCGCGGTGGTCGAGCAATGCACCTATGACGGCACCATCTATAGCGCCGAGATGATCCTGAGCCGCATCGGCCATCTGTGCGACTACATCCTGTTCGATGAGGCGTGGGCGGGCTTCCTGAAGTTCCATCCGCTGTTCAAGGGCTGCTACGGCATGGGCTTGCAGGGGCTGGGCGAGGATTCGCCCGGCATCATCTCGACCCAATCCACCCACAAGCAGATGGCGGGCTTCAGCCAGGCGTCGCAAATCCATGTGCGCGACCGCCACATCAAGGGCCAGCAGCGCCGCATCGAGCATCGCCGCTTCAACGAGACGTTCCTGCTGCACGCCTCGACCTCGCCGTTCTATCCGCTGTTCGCCTCGCTGGACGTCGGCGCCCAGATGATGCGCGGCCGCTCGGGCGAGGTGCTGTGGGAAGACACCATCTTCCTGGGCATCGAGCTGCGCAAGAAGATCCGCCAGACCGCCCGCGAGTTCCGCGAGCGGGAAAAGGACCCGGCCCGCCAGTGGTTCTTCGACCCCTTCGTGCCCGACCGCGTGCCGTCGCCCTATGGCGCCGAGGACAGCGTGGCGTGGGAGGACGTGCCCTCGGATTTGCTGGCGTCGGATGCCCGCTATTGGGAATTCACCCCCGGCGCCCGCTGGCACGGCTTCAAGCATGTGACCCTGCCGGGTTACGCCATGACCGATCCCAACAAGCTGACCCTGATCACCCCCGGTTTCGACCCGGCCACCGGCACCTATGCCGAGTACGGCATCCCCGCCCCGGTGGTGGCGCAGTACCTGCGTGAAAACCGCGTGGTGCCGGAAAAGAACGACCTCAATTCGCTGCTGTTCCTGCTGACCCCCGGCGTGGAATCGTCCAAGGCGGGCACCTTGTTGTCGGCGCTGGTCGCCTTCAAGCGCCGCCATGACGAGAACGCCCGGCTGGAAGACGTCATCCCGGAATTCGTCGCCCGCCGCCCGCAACGCTATCGCGGCATGCGCATCCGCGAATTGTGCGCCCAGATGCACGCCTTTTTCCGCGAGGCAAATGTCAGCGCCCTGCAACGCAACCAATTCGCCCCGGAACACCGGCCGGACATGGTGATGCGGCCCAACGACGCCGTGCGCATGCTGACCCGCAACCAGGTGGATTACGTGCCGCTGGACGAAGCCTATGGCCGTATCGCCACCACGCTGTGGGTGGTCTATCCGCCGGGCATCGCCACCATCGTTCCCGGCGAGCGGGTGGGCGAGCAGGCGCGGCCCATGCTGGATTACCTGAAGATGTTCGAGGCCAGCGCCAACCGCTTCCCCGGCTTCGAGGCGGAAATCCAGGGCCTGTACCGCGAAATCGACGAGGAAACCGGCCGCGTGCGCTTCTACACCTACGTCGCCAAGGAATAGGCGGGAACGGGCGAAGGCGATCAGGCGGGCGCGACATGTTGAGCCCGCCAATCGCCGCCACTGAAAAGAGCTTTGCGGACACCAGCGGATGGTGATGATTGTTCCACATCCTGTCGGGCCGTCATGACTGCCACTCTGCGTATCGATAAATGGCTGTGGTTCTGCCGCTTCTTCAAAACCCGCTCGCTGGCGGCGTCGGTGGTGGCGGCGGGGGAAATCAGCCTGAACGGGGCGGTGATCGGAAAATCCTCGGCCCTGGTGCGGGTCGGGGACGAACTGGTCTTTCCCACCGGCAAGCGCCGTCGCCGCGTCACCGTGCTGGCCCTGGGCGAACGGCGCGGCCCGGCGCCCGAGGCCCAGACGCTGTACCGCGAGGAAGAACCGCCACCGCCCGAGGACCCGTTCGCGCCATGCTGACCCTGCCCCGCGTCATCGGCCATCGCGGCGCCTGCGCCCATGCCCCGGAAAACACCCTGGCATCGTTCGCCAAGGCGGCCGATCTGGGCTGTGTCATGGTGGAATTCGATGTGCGGCTGTCGGCCGATGGCGTGCCGGTGGTGTTCCACGACGACCGGCTGGAACGGTGCAGCGACGGCCGGGGCGCGGTGGGCCGTCATACCCTGGCGCAGCTCTCGCCTTTGAATATCCCGACCCTGGCCGACGTGCTGGCGCTGTGCGCGGCGCGCGGGCTGGCGGTCGATGTGGAGATCAAGCCCGATCGCGGCATGGGCGCCGCCACCGCCGCCGCCGCGCTGGCGGTGCTGCGCGATGTCTGGCGCGGACCGCCGCCGCTGTTGTCCAGTTTCGACCACGACGCCCTGGCGGCCTTGCGCGTTCTGGCGCCGGACTGGCCGCGCGCCCTGCTGGTCGAACGGGTGCCCGCCGACTGGCCGCGTCTGGTGCGCCGCTTCGACTGTGTCGCCCTGGGCGCTCCTCACCGGGCGCTGCCCACCCTTTTGGTCGGGCAGCTTCGGGCGGCGGGGCTGGCGGTGCTGGCCTTCACCGTCAACCGTCCCGGCCGGGCGCGGCGGTTGTGGGCGCGCGGAATCGACGCGGTTTTTTGCGACGCACCAGACCGACTTTTATGAAATGTCATGAATTTTTCACCACGGGTGTGGTCAACGACGCCAAGGCTCTATATATGTGCCCGCTGTCGATAAGTCTCGGTGCGCCGCCGCCCGTTCTGGAGTGATTGGTATTTCATGAAGCTCGACCCCATCGTCATTTCCGGTCGCGAAGTCCTGCCCGTCGTCGAAGGGGGCAAGGGCATCAACGTCTCCAACGGTGAAAGCTCGGGCGCCTGGGCCGCCGCCGGGGGTGTCGCCACCTTCTCGGGCGTCAACGCCGACACTTACGACGAGAACGGCAGGCTGATCCCCATGGCGTACAGCGGCAAGACCCGCACCGAGCGCCATCAGGAACTGATCGCCTTCGGCATCAAGGGCGCCATCGCCCAGGCCCGCATCGCCCATGACCTGTCCGGCGGCCAGGGCCGCGTGCACATGAACGTGCTGTGGGAAATGGGCGGCGCCGAGCAGATCCTGGAAGGCGCGCTGATCGGCGCCAAGGGTCTGATCCACGGCGTCACCTGCGGCGCCGGCATGCCCTACAAGGTGGCCGAGATCGCCGCCAAGTACGGCGTCTATTATTACCCCATCGTGTCGTCGGCCCGCGCCTTCCGCGCCCTGTGGAAGCGCGCCTTCCACAAGCATGGCGACCTGCTGGGCGGCGTGGTCTATGAAGACCCGTGGCTGGCGGGCGGCCATAACGGCCTGTCCAATTCCGAAGACCCGGCCAAGCCCGAGGCCCCCTATGGCCGCGTGGCCGAATTGCGCAAGACCATGCGCGAATGCGGCGTCGCCGATTCCGTGCCGGTGTTCATGGCAGGCGGCGTGTGGGCGCTGTCGGAATGGGCCGACTGGATCGGCAACCCGGAACTGGGCGCCATCGCCTTCCAGTTCGGCACCCGGCCGCTGCTGACCAAGGAAAGCCCCATTTCCGACGCCTGGAAGCAGCGCCTGCTGACCCTGAAGTCGGGCGACGTCCTGCTGCATCGCTTCAGCCCCACCGGCTTCTATTCGTCGGCGGTGAAGAACGATTTCATCCAGGATCTGGTGGACCGTTCGCATCGTCAGATTCCCTATTCCTCGGAATGCCTGGGCGACCATGTGGCGGAACTGCCCATCGGCGCCCGCAAGCGCATCGTCTGGGTCACGCCGCACGAGCGCGAACTGGCGCTGGCCTGGATGGCCCAGGGCTTCACCGAGGCGCTGCGCACCCCCGACAACACCCTGGTCTTCGTCACCCCCGACAAGGCCGAGGAAATCCGCAAGGATCAGGTGGATTGCATGGGCTGCCTGTCGCAATGCGCCTTTTCCAACTGGGCGCAGAACGAGGCGGGCACCACCGGCAAGAAGGCCGATCCGCGCAGCTTCTGCATCCAGAAGACGCTTCAGAACATCGGCCATGGCGGCGACGTGGAAAACGAACTGATGTTCGCGGGCCACAACGCCTTCCGCTTCGCCAGCGACCCGTTCTATGCGGGCGGCTTCATCCCCACGGTGAAGCAGTTGGTGGAACGCATCGCCACCGGCGGCTGACAACCGCGACGGCGGACAAACAAGGGGCGCCATCGGGCGCCCCTTTCCGTTTGTCTGCATTTCACAAAGAAATTGATAGTTTTCAACAATCTCTGTGCTAGTTTCGAAATCCGGTTCTTTCCAAGCCCACGGGGTCGGCTCCCATCATGCCCATGGTAACAGTGCGCCCATACAGCCAAGCCCTCGAGCGTCTGCGCGGCGCCGGGCTGCGTCCGACCCGCCAGCGTCTGGCCCTGGCCCGTTTGCTGTTCGATGGCGACGACCGCCACATCTCGGCCGAGCAATTGCACACCGAGGCGCTGGGCGCCAACATCCGCGTGTCGCTGGCCACCGTCTACAACACCCTGCACCAATTCACCGATGCGGGCCTGCTGCGCGAGATCGTGGTGGATGCCGGGCGGTCGTATTTCGACACCAACACCTCGGACCACCACCATTTCTTCTTCGAGAAGAGCGGGCGTCTGTGCGACATCCCGGCCGAAATGGTCGGGCTGACCAAGATCCCCGACGCCCCCGAGGGCTTCAACATCAGCCGGGTCGAGGTCATCGTCCGCGTCGATGGCTGATCTTGCCGCGCCGTTTCGGCAGCGTTGATGAAACCGGCCCTTTCGGGCCGGTTTTTTGCTGCCATGCCTCCACCCAACGGAGGGGTTGAACCAACAATACCAAGGCCATACCTTCAAGGCAGCGCTACGCAGTGTCACGTATGCGTTTGGTGGGAGAAACGCTCATGGCCGTGTTCGACAACATGAAAGTGGCGCGCAAGCTGCTGGTGGCGTTTGGCGCCCTGCTGCTGCTGTTCGTGGCGACCTCGGGCTTGACCCTGTGGCTGACGGGCCGCATGGATGCCGCCAGCGACGACATCAGCCTGAACTGGATGCCCAGTGTCATGGCGGTGGACGAACTGGAAAAGCAGGTGTTGCAGCACCGCCGCTTCGAGCTGACCCACGTGTTGTCGTCCGACGCCGCGGGCATGGCCGACACCGACCGCAAGATCGCCGACGTGCGGGCCGCGGTGACGGCGGCCAAGGACAAATACGCCAAGTTGATCGTCACCGCCGAGGAAAAGCGTCTGTATCAGGAATTCTCCGAAGCCTGGACCGGGTATCTGGCGCTCAGCGACCGCATGCTGGACCTGTCGCGGCGCAACGCCAACGAAGAAGCCTTCGCCATCGTGCGGGGCGAGGGCCGCACCGCCTTCACCACCCTTAGCGACGACCTGCACCGGCTGGTGGAGATCAACGCCGCCGGTGCCGCTCACGCCAAGGACGTCAAGGACAGCGTCGCCTCGCAGGTGCGGGTGGGCGTCCTGACGGCGGCGCTGGTCTTCGCCGCGCTGGCGGTGGCGGCCGGGGTGCTATTGAACCGGGCCATCGCCACGCCGGTCGGCGCCATGACCGAGGCCATGCGCAAACTGGCCGAGGGCGACAAGGGCATCGACATCCCGGCGCGCGGGCGCGGCGACGAGATCGGCGCCATGGCCGAGGCGGTGCAGGTGTTCAAGGACAACGCCATCCGCGCCGACCGGCTGGCCGCCGAGCAGGAGGCCGAGCGCACCGCCCGCGAGGCCCGCGCCAGGGCCATCGAGGATCTGACCACCCGCTTCGACCAGGCGGTGTCGGGCATGTTGGGCGTGGTGTCGGGCGCCGCCACCGAGATGGAGGCCACCGCCCAGGCCATGAGCGCCAACGCCGACCAGACCAACCGCCAGGCGACGGCGGTGGCGGCCGCCACCGAGGAAGCCTCGGCGGCGGTGCAGACGGTGGCGACGGCGGCCGAGGAACTGGCCGCCTCCATCGCCGAGATCGGCCGTCAGGTGGACCAGTCCATGCACATCAGCCGCGCCGCCTCGGACGAAGCCGGGCGCACCAACCAGACCGTGCAGGGACTGGCCGAGGCGTCGGCCAGGATCGGCACCGTGGTCAACCTGATCAACGACATCGCCAGCCAGACCAATCTGCTGGCCCTGAACGCCACCATCGAGGCGGCGCGGGCGGGCGACGCGGGCAAGGGCTTCGCCGTGGTCGCGCACGAGGTCAAGTCGCTGGCCAACCAGACCGCGCGGGCGACCGAGGAAATCGCCACCCAGATCGGCACCGTCCAGGGCGCCACCGCCGAGGCGGTCAAGGCCATCGCCGGCATCGTCACCCGCATCAGCGACATCAACCAGATCGCCACCGCCATCGCCAGCGCCGTCGAGGAACAATCGGCCGCCACCACCGAAATCGCCCGCAACGTCCAGCAGGCGGCGGCGGGCACCCAGGAAGTGTCGGCCCATATCGGCGGCGTCACCCAATCGGCGTCGGAAACCGGCTCGGCCGCCACCCAGGTTCTGGCCTCGGCCCAGTCGCTGTCCAAGGAAGCGGTGGAACTGAACGGCGTGGTCGGGACCTTCCTGCACGACGTGCGCAGCGCCTGACACCAAATCCCCGTGAGTGAAACTCATGGGGATTTGGTTAGGCCCAAGGGGCCGCGCGGCTTATGCCGCGGGAGGCAAGTGGGCCGGATGGCCCACGCCCGCCGCCTGAGGGCGCCGGTGATCGGTTCCGATCACCGGGATATGGTATACCCGACCTGTTCCGGCGGTCAGGCCAGGATCAGCTTGACCTGATCGCCGGGGGCGGGCTGTTCGCCCGGCCCCAGGCCGTTGATCACCCGGAACAGCTCGGCCTGCCATTGGTTGGGCGCCATGCGCGCCGCCAGTTTCTCGGCGGTGTCGCCCGCTTGCACCCGCACCACGCGCAGCCGCCACGGCCTGGCGCCGGCCCGTTCCTCGGCGGTCAGGCGGCGGAAGGAATAGGTGGTGCGGCGCAAATCGGTGGCCAGCGCCGCCGTCTGGTTCAACGGCGTGACGAAGGTGAAACGGTAGATGGTTTCCGCGTTGTAGCGGATGGCCACGACCCGCACGTCGGCCTCGCCCTGCTTGGTGCGGCCGCGCGTGGCGGCGGTGGCGGCGGGCATGCCGCCGATCTCGATGGCTTCCAGCCCCGACACTTGCGACCGTTTCAGCCACACCCGGGTGATGTACTGGCCCATGTCCTGCACGCCGCGCGCGGCGGCGCCGTCGAACAGGATGGCGGCGCCCGACGGGTGGGTGGCGACCACCGCCTTGGCGCCGTTGACCAGACGAAAGCCGGTCGGCACCTCGAACCGCAGGTCAAGGGCGGGATGCAGGAAGACGCGGTCGCGCACCACGCCCTGGTCGATGTCGTCGCCATAGACCAGCCCGTCCACTTGCCGCAGGAAGGTTTCGGCGCCCAAGGCCCCCTGCGGCGTCGCCCCGGCCACTTCGGCCATGGTGGCGTTGACGCGGTCGATGGTGCGCGGGTGCGACGCCATGAAATCAAGCTGATCGACGCTTTCGGGCGAACGCCCGGCCATGATCGCCTCGAGCCGCGCCTGATCGCGCAGCTTTTCCAGCATGCTGACCATGGCCCGGGGATGCCAGCCGCCGCGCACCAGATAACGCAGGCCCAGATGGTCGGCCTCGGATTCCTGGTCGCGGGAAAAGCTTTGCAGATAGGCCGCCGCGCCCATCTGTGCCAGTTCGCCCACCCCTTGCACGCCGACCACGGCGCCCAGCACGGCGGCGAACAAGCCGCCCGCCTGGGCGCGGCTGACCCGCTCGGCGGTGTGGCGGGCCAGGACGTGGCCGATCTCGTGGCCCAGCACGCCCGCCACTTCGGCCTCGTTCGAGGTCAGGGCCAACAGGCCGCGCGTGACGTAGATATAGCCGCCGGGCAACGCCATGGCGTTGACGATGGGGCTGTTCAGCACGGTGAAGCGGAAATCGGCGTCGGGCGTCTCGCACACCCGCACCAGCCGCTGGCCCAGCCCGGCGACATAGGCGGCCACGGCGCCGTCGTCATAGGCGCCGCCGAATTCCTGAAGAATCTGCGGGTGGGTCTGGCGGCCGATCTGGCGTTCGTCGTCCTCGCTCAGCAGGTTGAAGCTGGACCGCCCGGTGCCGGGCGCCACCTGGCAGCCCGACAGCGCCAGCCCGGCCAGCCCCGACAGCAGCATGGCCCGGCGTGTGATGCCCATGGTCGTTCCCCCGCTTGTTGACGCGACGGACAAAGGATAGTCCGCGCCCGGGGCAAAACAATGGCGAATGAACGGTAGCCCTGGCCCCGCGAATGTCTTACAAATCGGCGACCGCGACAGGCCGAGGGGACGATGGAGGCACGGGTCGAGGATTTTCTGACCGGCTTGCTGGACGGCTGCACCCAATTGATGGAGCGCTGGCAGCGCCGCCACCGCCCGGGCCAGGACTGGCGACTGGCGCGGCTGACCTGTTGGGAGGGGCTGGCCCGCGCCCTGCCCGCCCAATTGTCCGGCCCCAACGGCCCGGCCCTGGATGTGGACCCCGCCGCCTATCGCCTGATGTGGAGCGAGTCCCGCGCCCTGCATCTGCTGGAAAACCTGCCGCCCCCCGCCCCCATCGCCGTGCCCGCGCTGATCGAACGGCTGTATGCCGTGGTCGCCACGCGCCTGGACCCGCCCGCGCCCTTCGCCGACGACGCCGCCCGCGCCATCGTCGTCGCCTGGGCCGCCCGCCACGCCAGCCCGGCCGGGCTGCCGCAATCGGCCATGGCCCTGGTGGATTTCATCCAATCGGCGCCGCTGGCCGCCCGCGACGTGCAGGTGGCGGCGCTGCTGGCTTCGGCCCTGCCGACCTGGGCGGGCATGCCCATGGTGCACGTCCTGCCGCCCGACGGCCGCGCCGAGGACGGCTTCGCCCATGCCCTGGCCGCCGCTTGCGACGGCGAGGACGGCGCCTGGATCGCCTATTACATGGGCCGCGCCCGGCGGGTGCTGCGCCGCATGCCGGTGCTGCTGGACGGCGCCGAGGAGGTGCATCGCCGCTGGACCGCGCTGTTCCGCCGCGCGCCCTTCGACCGCGACAGCGCCGAGAAACTGGCCTCGGCCCTGGTGGCGCTGCCGGTGATCACCCCCAGCTTCATCGCCGATACCGGCATCGCGCCCGACGTGCTGAGCGACGCCCTGGTGCTGCTGTTCGCCGCCGACGAAGCGGTCGAAATCGACCTGCCCGGCACCAGCATCACCATCCTGCCCGCCGCCCTGCGCCTGCTGACCGCCTGACCCTTGCGCGGCGGCGCCCCCTGGCGCAAGCTTGGGGGAACGATGACGTGCCACCGGGGGGAGGCGCAGCCATGCATCTGTATCTGGACGTGGACGGCACCTTGTTGCGGCGGGGCGGCCACGCCCGGCTGCGCGGCGAACTGGCGCCGGCCGAATATCTGCGCGATTTCCTGGAATGGGCCACCGCCCGCTTCACCTGCGTCTGGCTGACCAGCCGCTGCCGCGACGGCTGCGACCAGGATCTGCGCCGCGCCTTCCGCCAGGCCATCGGCCCCGGCAACGAGGCCGACGCGGTGGATGCCCTGCTGGCGCGGGTACGCCCGGCATGCTGGGCCGATTACAAGGCCCAGGCCATCGATTTCGCCGGGCCGTTCCTGTGGCTGGACGACGCCCCGGAAGAGGAATCCCTGGACTTGCTGCACCAAAACGGCGCCGCCGCCGCCTGGGTGGCGGTGGCGGTGGACCAGCGGCCCGACGATTTGCGCCGGGCCATGGCCGAGTTGCAGCGGCTGGCGGAGGCCGAGTCCGTCGCCTGACCCTGCCGTAGCCGTCCGGTCAATGCACGCTGAGCGGTTCCAGATCGTGCTGGCGGATGGCGGCGAAGGCCAGGTCGCGCGACGGGGCCAGACCCATCTGGGTGCCGTCGGCGGCGTGGATCGACCACGTCATGGCGCCTTCGGCCTCGATCCGCTTGACGAAGGCGATTTCCGGCACCCCCCAGCGGACGAAATCGGTCTTGCTCAACGGCGGGCGTGGGGTCTGCATCATGGCGATACCTCCGCCGGCCATCACTCGCCGGACAAGTTCAGGGTGCGGTTGGAACCGCCGCCCTGGATGGGAATGCTCTTCACCCGGGGTTCGGGCCGGGGCCGCACCAGATCGATGTGCAGCAGGCCGTTGTCCAGGGTGGCGGCGCAGACCTCGATGCCCTCGGCCAGCACGAAGGCGCGCTGGAACTGGCGGGCGGCGATGCCGCGATGCAGGAAGATGCGGGTGCCGTCGTCCTCGGCCTGACGGCCGCGGATGATCAACTGGTTGTCCTCGGTCGCCACGGACAGGTCATCCATGGTGAACCCGGCCACCGCCAGGGTGATGCGCAGGCCGTTTTCGCCGATCTGCTCGATGTTGTAGGGGGGATAGCCCTCGCCCTGGCTTTTGGCGACGCGGTCGAGCACACGCTCGAAATGATCGAAACCAAGCAGAAGGGGGCTGTTGAACGCGGACAGGCGGGACATGGTCTGGCGTCCTCCTCGGGCGAGCGAGAATGCGGGCGGGTCCGGTGATCGGCACCCGGGATGTCGGCACCGTCCCGGAACGGCGGCGGCGCCTTGCCTATTATCTTGGGTGCGAATCCGTCGCCGTCAAGCACGCGGCCAGCGCCTCGGCCCGGGTCAGCGGCCGTCCGGCCAGACGTTCCATGGTCCAGGCGCGGAATTCCGGGGCGGTAACGCGGAAATCGGCATTGGCATCGGCCTGCATCACCGGATCGACCCGCACTTGCGACCGGGGGATGCGCGGGCCGCGCGCGGCGTCCGCCGCGTCGGGTTCGGGCGGCAGCAGGCGGGCACGGATCGCGGCCAGTTCGCCGGGCGTCACCTGACCGTCGCCGTCCTGGTCGGCCAGGGCGAACCAGCGATCGGCATCCGCCACCATCTCGCCCACGTCCACCGTGCCGTTGCCGTCGCGGTCGGCGCGATCGAACCACGCCGCCAGGGCACCCCGGCAATCATCCTGCCCGGCACGGAATGGCAGGGGTTCGCCGTTGGGGCTGGCGGTCCAGGTCGGCGGCGGCGCCTGGGGCTCGGGCGGGCGGGCCGGGGCGCAACCGACCAGCAGGGCGGCGGCCAGAAGGGGAAGAAGACGGTGGGGCATGGGCGGCAATCCGGCGCTCAGCGGCGGGTCGGCAGGGGTTCCGACCGGATGCGTTCCTGCGGCGCGGCGCGCGGTTGGTCATAGCCGCCGCCATAGCCGCCCTGGCTACCGCCATAGGGGGCGGCGGGCTGGTTGGCGGCGCGGTGGCCGACGATGACCGAAACGGTCGAGCCCCACATGGCGCTGCTTTCGATCTGCACCGTGGCGGCGCGGTCGCCGCGCACATAGGCCATGACGCTGACGCCCGAAGTGGCGGCCATGATGGGTTCCCAGCCGAAGGCGGGCATCTGCGACTGATAGAAGACGTTGGCGTCCGGCGCCGATTTCCACAGCTTCATGACCACGCGGCCGGTCCAGCGGTCCTTGTCGCCCAGGATCAGCGACCGTTCGTTGTCCATGGTGGCGCCCGACGGGATCGGGATGTCGGTCAGCAGCGAGAAATCGGGCTGTTGCTGCGGGTCGCCCGCCTGGGTCTGCGGCAACGAGGTGCTGGAACCGCAACCGGCCAGGGCCACGGTGGAAAGTCCAAGCAGAACGGCGCGGAGCGTGCGAAGTCTCATGGCCCCGAAAGTACAGGCAACCCCCAGTCCGGACAAGCAAAAGTCGCCGTTGTCCGTGGCCTTTCGGTGCGTGTGCGGATCAACCCAGCGGATATTCGGCCAGGGCTTCGTATTCCGCGCCGGACCGGCCCAGATGGCTGCGGTACAGCACGAAATGTTCGACTGTCCACGGCCCCGCCTGGAACGGCGAGTGACCGGCGATGAAGTCCTTCAGCCGCTGCACCGGCGGATCGGACAGCCGCGCCAGGGTGACGTGCGGCAGATAGCGGCGGGTTTCCGACACCAGCCCCAGACGGTTCAACGCCACATCGACCCGGCCTTGCAGATGCATCAGGCCGGGCGCCCGTTCCACCGCCGCCCACAGATGGTTGGGCTTGCCGTGGCCGAAGGTGCCGAAACCGTCCAGCGACAGCTCGAATCCCGGCGCCCGCAGGGCCAGCAGGGCGGCGTCGATCTCGGCGGCGACGCCTTCGTCCACCTCGCCGACGAAGCGCAGGGTGACGTGCAGGTTGCGTGCCGCCACCCACCGCGCGCCGGGAATGCCGCCGCCCAGGGCTTCCAGCCGCCGCGCCACGTCGCCGGGCAAATCCAGGCCGACGAACAGGCGGATCACGTCCCCGGCTCCAGCAGCACGCTCAGCACGCCGGTATAGGCGTACAGGCGTTCGCCGGCGAATTCGCCATGGGCGAAAAAGCCGACCAGCGGCACGTCGGGCAACGCCGCCCGCACCAGATCCAGTTCGGCGGCGTCGGTGCCGAACATGTGGCGGCCGCGCCCCAGGCAGGAATGATAGAACGCCGCCAGCGGCCGCCGCCCGTCCAGCCGCCGCGCCACATCGGCCAGCATGCGTTCCAGGTCGGCGCGGGCGGTCTGGGGGTCGCGGCGGACGAACAGCACCTCCTCGCCCTCGGCCACGCTGTCGCCCACCGCCAGCCAGCCCTGGCGCGGGTCGATGCCCAGCAGCATGCGCACCACGTATTCGCCGCGATCGGAACCGGGCACCGGCAGACCCACATGGATGTATCCGGCGGCGCGGCGCAGGTCGCGGGCAATCAATTGACCGGCTTCGTCCTTCAGCGCGTCCAACGCCGGGCGGCCGTCCAGCCCCATCAGCACGCCGTCGGACGAGGCCGTCACCCGGTGGGGGACGCCCAGCGGGCTGCATCCCTGGGTGATGCCGACCACGGTGGGGATCTCGGCGGCCAGCAGCATGCCGGCCACACCGCCCGCCACCACCTGACCGGCGATCTGGGCGGGCGGGCCGCCGGGCGACACCAGGCCGCCGACCACGAAGCCGGTCTGGTCGGCCAGCGCCGTCACCTGCCCGGCCATGCCGGGAGTGCGGCTGTCGCCATGGGCCACCACCAGGCAAGGGCGGTGCAGGGTCAGCCAGGTGGCCAGGCCGTCGGCCTCGAGCCCGTGGAAGACGCGGACGAAGTCTTCGGGCAGGTGGCCGACCATCACCGCCAGGGCGCCGCCCTCGGATTCCACGTCGTCGTCGGCCATCACCCCGGCCACCACCGCGCCGGTCCAGTGCGCGATGCGGGTCGTTTCGCGCAGGAAGGTCAGGATGCTGGACAGGTTCTGGTTGAACGCCTCGGTGACGTACAGAAAGCCCACATTGGCGCCGTCATGGCGCAGCCGCTCCAGACAGGACTTGGCCGCCAGCCCCCAATGGTCGCCGCGCGCCAGCGCCGCCGAGAACGCCGCCATCAGCCCGTGCCCCCGGTCTTGGGCGCGGGCAACACCCCGCGCACGGCGGGCAGGATGCGGCGCACGATCTCGGCCACGCCGTCGCGGGTGGGGTGCAGGCCGTCGGGCTGGTTCAGGCGCGGGTCGCGGGCCACCCCTTCCAGGAAGAACGGATACAGCGCCACACCGTGCCGTTGCGCCAGCCGGGGATAGGCGGCGTCGAAGGCGGTGGCGTATTCGGCGCCGAAATTGGGCGGCGCCCGCATGCCGGTCAGCAGCACCCGCACCCCGGCCCGGTTCAGCCGCGCCAGAATGTCGTCCAGGTTGCGTTCCATCTGCGCCACGTCCAGCCCGCGCAGGCCGTCATTGGCGCCCAATTCGACGATGGCGACGGCGGGGCGGTCGGCCAGCGCCCAGTCCAGCCGCGCCCGGCCGCCGGCGCTGGTGTCGCCGGACACTCCGGCATTGATCACCGTGACGTCGCGGCCCTCGGCGCGCAGGGCGCGCTGCAACTGGTCGGGAAAGGCATCGCCGGGCGCCACGCCGTACCCGGCGGTCAGCGAATCGCCCAGGGCCAGGATGCGCAGCGGTTCGGCGGCGGCGACCGCCAGCCATACCGGCAGCACATTGACAATCAGGGCCAGGGCGCCATATCGGACCAGACCCCTCAGGAGAGCACCAAGCCTCATGTCGTCATCCGCTCCCGTTTCCACGCCCCTGGTTGCCTTGGGCGACGTCACCCTCACCTTGGCGAGCTTGGCGGGCGAGGTCAACGTCCTGCGCGGCATCGACCTTGAGGTCGCCGAGGGCGAGACGCTCGGCATCGTCGGCCCGTCGGGGTCGGGCAAGTCCACCCTGCTGATGGTCATGGCCGGTCTGGAACGCGCCACGTCGGGCCGCGTCCGGGTGGCCGGGGCCGATCTTTCCCCCCTGGACGAAGATGCGCTGGCACGCTGGCGGCGGGCCAATGTGGGCATCGTCTTCCAGGCGTTCCATCTGGTGCCGTCCATGACCGCCCTGGAAAACGTCGCGGTGCCGCTGGAACTGGCGGGCGCCGCCGATGCCTTCGACCGCGCCGAGCAGGAATTGCGCCGGGTCGGGCTGGGCCACCGCCTGGACCATTATCCCGGCCAATTGTCGGGCGGCGAACAGCAGCGCGTCGCCCTGGCCCGCGCCTTCGTCGCCCGGCCGCGCCTGCTGCTGGCCGACGAGCCCACCGGCAATCTGGATCAGGCCACCGGCCGCGCCATCGTCGAATTGCTGTTCGACCTGCACGCCCAGGCCGGGACCACCCTGGTGCTGATCACCCACGACCCGGCTTTGGCCGCCCGCTGCCAGCGCATTGTGCGGGTCGAGGACGGAAAGCTGGCAATCGCGGAGAGCGCCTCTTGATCCGCCTCGCCCTGGTCTATGCCCGCCGCGAATTGCGGGCCGGGCTGCGCGGTTTCCGCATCCTGATCGCCTGTCTGGCGCTGGGGGTGGCGGCCATCGCCGCCTCGGGCAGCCTGCGCGCCGCCTTCCACACCGCCTTGGCCGAGGATTCCCGCGCCCTGCTGGGCGGCGACCTGGATCTGCGGCAATCCTATCGCCCGGTGGATGACGACCAGCGCGCCGTGCTGCGCGGCCTGGGCACCCTGAGCGAAGGCTTCGACCTGCGCGCCATGGCCCGCACCCCGGACAATGCGGCGCGGCGGCTGGTGGAACTGAAGGGGGTGGACGGCGCCTATCCCCTGGCCGGAAGCCTGGAACTGGACCCGCCGCTGCCGCTGGCCGAGGCGCTGGCGCTGAAGGACGGCGCCTGGGGCGCCGCCGCCGATCCCGGCCTGCTGAGCGCCCTGAACATCGCCTTGGGCGACGTGGTCATGGTCGGCGACGCCCGCGTGCAAATCCGCGCGCTGGTGGTGCGCGAACCCGACCGCATCGCCACCGCCCTGGCCTTCGGGCCGCGCCTGATGGTGTCGGAAAGCATCCTGGCCGCCACCAATCTGGACCAGCCCGGCAGCCTGATCCGCTGGGGTTATCGTCTGGCCCTGCCCGACACCATGCCGCCCGCCGAGGCCAAAACCCGGCTGGCCGCCGCCTTCCCGCAGGCGGCGTGGCAAATGCGCGACACCTCGGACGCGGCGCCGGGCGTCGGCCGCCTGCTCGACAATCTTTCCGCCTTCCTGACCCTGGTCGGGCTGACCGCCCTGCTGGTGGGTGGCATCGGCGTCGCCAACGCGGTCAAGGCGTATCTGGACGGCCGCGCCCACACCATCGCCGTGCTCAAGGCGGTGGGGGCACCGTCGGCCTTGATCGTCACCACCTATGGCCTGCTGGTGGCCGCCCTGGCGGGCATCGGCATCCTGGCCGGGCTGGCGGTGGGCGCCGCCGTGCCCGGGCTGGTGGTGCGCTTCGCCGGGGACGCCCTGCCGCTGGCCGCCCGCACCGGCCTGCATTGGCCGCCGCTGGCGGTGGCCGCGTCCTATGGCGTGCTGACCGCCGCCCTGTTCACCCTGTGGCCGCTGGCCCGTGCCCGCAAGGTGCCCGCCACCGCCCTGTTCCGGCAGGCGGTATCGCCGCTGTCCACCCTGCCGGGACGCGGCGCCCTGGTGCTGCTGGGGCTGGTGGCGGCGGCGCTGGCCGCCCTGGCGATCCTGAGCGCCGACAACCGCCTGCTGGCCGCCGCCTTCGTCGGCGGTTCGGTGGCGACGCTGGCGTTGTTCCGGGGGGTGGCGGCGCTGTTGGCGCGCGGCGCCGCGATGTTGTCGCGGCGGCGGCGCGGATTGTGGGCCAATCCCACCGCCCGGCTGGCCCTGGCCAATCTGCACCGGCCGGGCAGCGCCGTGGTCAGCGTGGTGCTCAGCCTGGGGCTGGGCCTGACCGTGCTGGTGGCCATCGCCCAGATCGAGGGCAATCTGGCCCGCCAGTTCGGCGAACGCATGCCGGCCGAGGCGCCCAGCTTCTTCTTCATCGACATCCAGCCCGACCAGCGCGGCGATTTCGCCCGCGTGGTGACAAAAACCGCTCCCGGCGCCCGGGTGGACGAGGCGCCCATGGTGCGCGGCCGCATCACCCGCATCAATGGCCGCCCCTCCGCCGAAGTGGTGGTGGCGCCCGAGGCGGAATGGGCGCTGCGCGGCGACCGCGGCCTGACCGCCGCCGCCACTCCGCCCCAGGGCATGCGGCTGGCCGCCGGGCAATGGTGGCCCGCCGATTACGACGGCCCGCCGCTGGCGTCGGTGGACGCGGCCATCGCCAAGGGCTTCGGCCTCAAGGTCGGCGACACGCTGGGCCTCAACGTGCTGGGCCGCGAGATCGAGGTGCATGTGGCGTCGCTGCGCGAGATCGAGTGGTCGAGTCTGAACATGAATTTCGCCTTCATCCTGTCGCCCAACGCCCTGCGCGGCGCGCCGCACACCTGGATCGCCACCGTGCATGCCCCCGATGCCGCCGAGGCGGCGGTGGAAAAGGCCGTCACCGACGCCCTGGGCAACGTTTCCGCCATCCGGGTCAAAGAGGCGCTGCTGGCGGTGCGCGGCATGATCGCCAACGCCGACATGGCGGTGCGGCTGGCGGCCTTGGTGACGCTGGCGGCGGGCGCCCTGGTGCTGGCGGGGGCGGTCATGGCCGGGCACCGCCGCCGGGTCTATGAAGCGGTGGTGATGAAGGTGCTGGGCGCCACCCGCGCCGAATTGTGGCGGGCGTGGCTGGTGGAATTCGGCATCGTCGGACTGGCCACCGGACTGGCGGCCGGATTGGTGGGCACCGTCGCCGCCTGGGCGGTGCTGGTCAAGGTCATGCGCGCCGATTGGGTGTTCCTGCCCGGACTGGCCGCCGCCACCGTGGCGGCCTGCGTCGCCGCCAGCCTGCTGGCCGGATTCGCCGGAACCTTCACCGCCATGCGCGCCAAGGCGGCGCCGCTGCTGCGCGGGGAGTGAGCCCGAACCAAACGTCGATGGCTGTCAGTCACGGCAATCCGTGAATTCCCTTGCTTGATTCCCGGCCCAACCGCGCCATATTGGACCTGTAAAGGTTTTTTCACCCCTAACCAGAGGTACGACAATGGCCTTCGGTTCCGATCGCAAATACATGACCCCCGCGCAAGCAGAGGCCGCGCAGATCGACGTGGGCCTGCGCCAGTACATGCTGCGGGTCTACAACACCATGGCGGGCGGCCTGGCGCTGACCGGTCTGGTGGCCTTCCTGATCGCGTCGTCGCCTGCCGCCGTGCAGTTGCTGTTCGGCACGCCGCTCAAGTGGGTGGTGATGCTGGCCCCCATCGCGCTGGTGTTCTTCTTCAGCTTCAAGATCGAAAGCCTGAAGGCGTCCACCGCCCAGACCATCTTCTGGGTCTATGCCGGTCTGATGGGCGCGTCGCTGGCCACCGTGTTCCTGGTGTTCACCGGCGCCTCGGTGGCGCGCACCTTCTTCGTCACCGCCGCCGCCTTCGCCGGTCTGTCGCTGTACGGCTATACCACCAAGCGCGACCTGTCGGCCTTCGGCACGTTCCTGGTGATGGGCCTGATCGGCCTGATCATCGCCAGCATCGTCAACATCTTCCTGGCCAGCTCGATGCTGCAATTCGTGATCTCGGCCGCGGGCGTGCTGATCTTCGCCGGTCTGACCGCCTGGGACACCCAGAAGATCAAGGAAATGTACTGGGAGGCCGACGGCCATGAAGTGGCCACCAAAAAGGCCATCATGGGCGCCCTGACCCTGTACCTGGACTTCATCAACCTGTTCATGTTCCTGCTGCAATTCCTGGGCGTGCGCCGCGACGAATAGCCGCGACACCCCCCGGGGACCAGGACGAGGCCACCGCCGCAAGGCGGTGGCCTTATTCTTTTGCGCCGTTCGGTTGAAACTTTCGGCACCTCTGCGCGCGACACATTTCTGTTATGCTGCATTGACGATGCAGTTTTGCGCACGTCATGCAGACAGCGCGCTAAGCTGGTCCGAGTTGCGCATTCTCGCGGGAGCAGGCCGATGACCAACGTGGTGCCTTGCGAACACTTCCTGTTGCGGCGCGTGGCGTCGGAACAGCAGCGGGCGGCGGAATCCATGCGCGGTCTGGTGCGCGCGGTCGAGGAATTCATCTCGGTGGTCGATACCGCCTGCGTCGAGGCCAAGGATGAACTGGAGCGCGCCCTGGCCCGCACCACCGCCTTGCAGGAATCAGGCAGCGCCGAGCGCCGCCGCACCCAGGAGGCGCTGGACAACGGCGACCTGGACACCCTGATCGCCGAACGCGACCGCCTGCTGGCCAAACGGCGCGGCGGCAGCCACGACGCCTGAGGCCATCCTTTCTTTCCATGAAAACGCGACCGAGGCGGGGAACGCCCCCGCCTCGATTTTCATCACACCCGTTGCGGCATGGTGCCGACGAAGATGGTTTGCAGCACCTCGGCGGCGAAGTCGTCGGCCTCGGCGGCTTCGCTCAGCCAGCGTTCGGCGGCGCGGGCGACCAGCAGGCCACGTTCCACCAGACGGTTGGCGGCGGCGCGCAGCGAGAACAGGTGGTCGGCCAGTTCGAAATCCTCGATGCGGTGGACGATGCCGACCTTGAGGGTGACGTCGGCCAGACCGGCGGCGCGCAACAGGGCGCCCGCCGTGCTGCCCGCGTCGGGGGTGATGATCGAGGCCACATGCTCGGCCACCACCGCCTCGGCGGTGTCGCGGTCGATCATGTCCAGGCGCAGGGTGGTCCAGTCCACGTCCGAGATGATCATCTGACCGCCCGGCCGCAACAGCGGCAGGGCGTTGCGCAACAGCGGCACCGGCGACGCCAGATGCTGAACCACGCGGTTCAGCACGATGGCGTCGGTCCCGCCCGGCGCGAAGCCCAGGGCGGCCAGGGGGGCGCCGCCGTCATCCTCGGCGAAATCGTGCACCAGGAAGGTCAGGCCGTCGCGGTCGGCATGGCGCGCCGCCGCCTCTTCCGCCAGCCGGGCGCTTTTCTCGACCCCCAGGCCGCAGGTGTCGCCGCAACACAGATCGGCCAGCAGATCGCCGGTGCCGCAGCCGATCTCGACGATGCGGCGGGGCTGCACCGCGCCGACCAGGGCGCGCAGGGCGCTGTCGATCTCGCCGATGGTCGGCACGCCGCGCACCCGGTCCAGATAGTCGATGAACAGGCCCGGCGCGGCGGCGGCCTGGTCCACGTCGGCAAACCCATGGCTGGCGTATTCGTGGTCGAGCGTCATAATGGCCTCGCGATCCCTGAGTCGTTGCAACCAACCGCAAAGGAGCGGACCCCATGCGGGTAAACGTGCGTGGCATCGAACTGTATTTCGACGTGGTCGGCGCCGGGCATGAGGTGGCGGAGGGGCGTCTGGTTCCCCGTCCGACCATCCTGGCCCTGCATGGCGGCCCCGGCTTCGACCACGCCTATCTGCGTCCCGGCCTGGCCCCGCTGAGCGAGTGGGGCCAGGTGATATTCCTGGATTTGCGCGGCCAGGGCCGCTCGCAACCGGTGGCGGCCGACACCTGCACCTTCGACGCCATGGCCGCCGACGTCGCCGCCTTTTGCGACGTCATGGGCCTGGACCGGCCGCTGGTGGTCGGCCATTCGGCGGGCGGCCACGTGGCGCTGAAGCTGGCGCTGGACCATCCCGGCCGGGCGGGCGGTCTGGTCCTGCTGAACGCGGCGGCGCGGCTGGAGCTCGCCGCCTCGTTCGTCACCCTGGAACGCACCCATGGCGCCGAGGCCCGCGCGGCGGCCGAGCGGGTGTTCGCGGGCGACCTTGGTCCCCAGGCGCTGGAGCATTACATGCGGCTGGTCGCCCCCGCCTACGCCCATCCCCAGACGGCGGGCGCGCTGGCCGACCTGGCGCTGTCGGGCCTGAACGCCGACATCGCCGCCCATGTCTTCGTCCATGACCTGCCCGCCTATGACGTGCGTCACCGGCTCGGGGAGCTGACGCTTCCCGTGCTGGCCGTCAGCGGCGCCGACGACTGGCTGACCCCGGTGGCCCTGGTGAATGAAACGGTCGGCGCCATCGCGCACGCGACCGCCGCCATCCTGCCGGACACCGGACATCTGGCCTGCAACGAACGTCCCCAGCGAGTGGACCGGCTGATCCGCGACCACTGGAACCGCCACCGCGCCTAGCAGCGCGGCGCGTATTCGTTCAGCGGCTCCAGCATCTCGACCATGCGTTCGCCGATGCCGATGGTTTCGCTGTCGCCCGAGGCGCGGGCGGCATCCAGGAACAGCCGCACCGCGCAATGCAGCACGGTGGCGCTGGACGGAAGCTGGGCGGCGACGTCCTTGATGTCGCGGTCGATCATCATGATGGATTCCCTTCGTTGACGTAGAACAAGACAAACACACGCAGGGCCGAGGCCAGGTTCTCGCCGCCGCAAGCGCGGTCGATCAGCGAGCACAAGGTTTCGGCGGTGACGCCGGACTGGGCGGCGATGGTGTCGAGCTGGTCCCAGAACGAACGTTCCAGGCGAATGGCCCGGCGGCGACCGTTCAGGGTGATCAGCCGCCGTTCCATTTCCAGGCCGACCGCCAGCCAGGGGGCCGATAACGGCCCCCCGCTGGATTGCTGGCCCAACCGCAGGTCCAGGGTGCGGATGGCGGTTTCCAGGATGGCCAGCATCAGGTTGTCGCCCCGCTGCCGCACATCGCGGGCGATGCGGCCAAGGCCGACGCGCAGCACGATATCCGCATGGGCTGGCGTTGCGTTCATGGGACGTTACTCCGCCGCCAGGTACAGGTTGGGACGCTGGACCTTGCTGAAATCCCAATTGCCCTCGATCTGGGTGATCAGGCTTTCGTAATCGGGATCGCCGAACGGGCCGCACGGCATGTGGCCGGTGTCGGGCATGTGGCTGAGATCGAAGGCCACCGGCGTCAACTGGCCGCGGAACATGTCGATCACCGGGCCGGTCTGGCGCGCCTCGAACCGCCGCCACAGCTTGTGGGTGTCGCCCTTGGCGCGACCGGCGACGATCTGGTAGCCTTTTTGGCGAGCATGTTCCAGCGACGCCCGCGCCAGGGCGGCAAAGACCTTGTACGACCTGTAACGCTTGCGGATGCCCACCCGCTCCAGCAACGCGAAGTCGCGGAAGAAGCGCAAACGGATCGTTCCGGCAGGATCGCCATTGACGAATGCCAGGAAATAGGTCGCAAAATAGTCGTTGCCGTCAAATTCGTCGAAATAGGTGATATTATCTTCTTCGGCAAGGAAGGTGGCTGCCCGCACGGCCATCGCCATGGCGAACTGGTCCGGGGTGCGGACCAGGCTGACTTCCAGCGACCAGTTTTTAGAGCCCTGCTGTTCCATGGTGGAAACCTCACTGGCTGAACGATTGAGTGGATTTTGCCTCGGCGCATGCCTTTTGACGTATATGGTGAAATTGCCATACCGAACGGGTCCGGGTAGGAAATGACACCTATTCGCCTTCATAGCTGGGACGATCTTCGCCTGATACTGGCATGCGCCGAGAAGGGCAGCTTTGCCGCCGCCGCCACGTCGCTGCAAATGGATCAGGTGACGGTCAGCCGCCGCATCCGCGACCTGGAGGAAGCGGCGGGACGGCCGCTGTTCACCCGCAAACGCTCGGGCGCCACCCCGACAGCCGCGGGTTTGCTGGTGTTGGAGCAGGCCCGCGCCGTCGCCCGCGCGGTGGCCGAGGCCGAACACATCCTGGCCGACCTGAACCACGCCGCCACCCCGACGGTGACGGTGGCGGCCAGCGAGGGGCTGCTGCGCTATACCCTGATTCCAATCCTATTAGGAGATTCTTCCGCCGGTCCACAGCCGATGGATGCGGCGCAGATCCGCGCCGAATTGCCGCCGCTGGCTTTCAGCACGCAACTGGACGACGCCGACGTGGCCGTGCTGTTCACCAGCACCGAGGACGCCCCCACCCTGCGCGGCGCCTATCAGATCCGCCGGGTCGGCACCATGCATCTGGTCCCGGCGGTGGGCGACAAGCTGCTGGCTTCGGGCAAAAGCTTCGACAGTTTCGACCAGTTGGTGGACGAACCGCTGCTGGACATCGCGCTGTACCGGTCGATCCGCAGCCTGGACGATTGGAACGGATTGGTGCACCAGCGCCTGGGCCGTCAGGAGATCATCCTGACCCCGACCACCCCGACCATGCATCAGGCGCTGGTCAAGGGCGTCGGTGTCGGCGTGCTGCCGCCCTATTCCACTTTCTACGACGACCGCATCGTGCTGCTGGATATCTGCGCGCCGCGCCTGACCTCGGCCATCTGGCTGGTGGCGCACGAGGACAAATTGCGCGAACCGGCGGTGCGGCAGGTCTATGACACCCTGGCCCGGCTGTTCATGACCTCGCCCTGGTACCGCGAACACCTGCCCATCCTGCCCCGGCGCTAGGGCCGGGCGAGGGGCAATCCGTGAGGCGGATTTTCTGCATCACGGTCCAGGCGGCAAGGGCCACACATAAAACCAGACCGTCAGGGCCGCACGTTCAGGCTGCCCAGGGCGCCGCGCACCTGGCGGATGGCGTCGCGCATGTCGGACTGGAAGCGGTCGGACGCTTCCTGGGCGCGGGCGGCTTGCAGGGCGGGCAGGTTGCGCATGACCTGTTCCGCCGCCGCCTGGGTGCCGATCAATCCCGCCTCGACCGCGTCGATCACCCCGGCCGCCTCGCGCACCGGGGCGGCGGCGCCTTGGGCCAGGGCGCGGGAATCCACGGCGGCCAGCAGGTGGCTCAGCCCGGTCACGGCATTGCGCAATTCGTTGCCCACCGCCGACACCGCCACGGCGGCGCCCTGCTGGACGGCGTTCTCGTTCAGGGTGCGCACCGCGCCGACCATGGTCTGCAATTGCTGCGCGATCTCGCTGGGTTCGCCGCCGCGCTCGCGGTCATTGGCGCCGCCTTGCGCGCCCAGTCCTTCGGCCTGACGGTCGGGCTGGTCCGGAATCTCGGTGGACGTGACGGTGGCGGCCGCGTCCGAGGCCGGAGAAAGCGATGAAAGGAACGAGGCGATTCTGCCGATTCCCATGACGACCCCCGGGGCGCCGGTCTTTGCCGACGTCCGTTGCATGCCCTGTCCCTGCCCGCACTATACCGCGATTGTCCGCGCCCGCCAACGAAGACCGGTCAATACCTTAGACCGGTGAACGGGTTCCAGCCGGTGGCGGCCAGCACCGCCCAGGCGGTAGCGCCCAGATGGGGGCGGCAGTAATAGAAGAAATCGGCCCGCGTGCTGTCGGGGGACAGGGCCAGACCGGTGGACAGGCGCGGCACTGAACTGGCCCAGACATAGCCGCCCGGCGAGAATTGCCCGGCCAGCAGCCGCAGTCGCGCCCGCGCCGCGTCGTCCTGGCCGGTCGCCCGCTCGGCCAGGGCCAGTTGCGCCGTGCCTTCCCACCACACGCCGTCGCGGTCGTCGTTGAAATCGACGCCGCCATCCACGCCATGGACGCGGCGGACATAGTCCAGCGCCGCCCGCCACGCCGCCGGGGCGTCGGTCAGCAGGGGCGGCCAGGTCTGGGCGTCCAGGCCCGACACCGCGCGGTTGGGACTGCGACCGTCGGGCAGGGTGCCCACCAGGAAATGGTCGCCGCCCGCCTGGAACTGGGCGGCGACGAAGGCGCGGGCCGCCCGCGCCGGGTCGCGCCATTGACTGTCGTCGCGGCCCAGCCAGTCGAACAGCGCCGCCAGATCGGCATTGTGCTCGGTGGATTTCCAGCCCAGCCGCACGGTTCCGTCGCCGTCGCCGTGAATGCCGCCGGTGAAGCCGCCGCCCGCCCGGTCCCAGGCATTGCCCAGGGCCCAGCGCGCCAGGGTGCGGGCGCCGTCGCGGTGGCGGCGGTCGCCGCCGTGTTCGGCCACGGTCAGCAGCGCCAGCCCGGCCCAGGCGACGTTGCCGGTGGCGGTTCCGACCTGCATGGGGTCTTCGGCCCAGCGCCCGGCGGAGCGGTCCCACCAGCCGTGCGGCGGCGCCAGCCCCGACACCGGCCCGGCGCGATAGGCGTTGCGCAGCCGCCCGTGGGGATCGGCGCGGTCGATGGTGGCGGCGATCAGCAGGGCGTCGCCGACACGGCGGGCGCGGGCGGGATCGCCGCACGCCACCAGGGCGATGGCCGCCAGGGCGTTGTCGTAGGTGAAGGCGGCGCCGTGCAGGGCCGGTTCGTCCTCGACCCCGTCCCAACTGGCGAGAAAGGCGGCGCCGCCGCCCGGCACCGCGACGACCCGCGCCGCCAGGGCGGCACAGCCCCGCTCGGCCACCGCTTCGGCCCGGGCGGGGGCGGCGCCCAGCGCGGCCATGGTCATCAGGGCAGCCAGCCAGCGCCGCATGACATCTCTCCTTGTCCGTGGGCCATGCTATCATGGCCGTCCCGCAATGTCGGAGCGTCCATGGACCCGTTCAAGCCCTATCAGCCCCGCCCCCGCGTCGCCGCGCCGCCCAAGCTCGGCCCCGAGGACGCCCAGGCGGTGGCGCTCAAGGCGCTGACCTTCATCGCCGGGGACGATCCGCTGCTGTCGCGCTTCGTGGCGCTGACCGGCTGCGGCCTGGACGACATCCGGGCGCGGCTGGCCGATCCCGGTTTCCTGGCGGCAGTGCTGGATTTCCTGCTGGCCGACGAGCCCGCGCTGCTGGCCTTTGCCGAGGCCGAGGGCATCAGCCCGGAAACCCCCATGCTGGCGCGGCGGATGCTGGGCTGATGTCCCCGGTTCAGGGGGCGTTCATGTGCGGTTGCTATGATGGACGGGACGATCCATCGCCGTAGGAGAGTGACGTGAAGAACATTCGGATCGCGCTGTGGGGGCTGTTGCTGGTCCCGGCGCTGCTGTGGCTGGCGGTCGAGCCCGGCGTGTTCGCCCATAGCGCCTTTTTCCCGCTGCGCGGCGACATGGTGCAACTGAGCGGCGTTGCCGCCATGGTCTGCATGTCCGCCGCCATGGTGCTGGCCCTGCGCCCGCGCCGCCCCGAAGGCTGGTTCGGCGGCCTGGACAAGATGTATCGCCTGCACAAATGGCTGGGCATCGCCGCCCTGGTGCTGGGCGTGGTTCACTGGCTGTGGGCCAAGGGGCCGAAATGGGCGGTGGGCTGGGGCTGGCTGGAACGGCCGCAGCGCGGCCCGCGCCCGGTGCCCGATTCGGTGATCGAACAGGCGTTCCAGTCGGTGCGCGGTCTGGCCGAGGACATGGGCGAATGGGCGTTCTACGCCACCGCCCTGCTGATCGTGCTGGCGCTGCTGAAGCGGTTCCCCTATCGCCTGTTCTTCAAGACCCACCGGCTGATCGCGGTGGCCTATCTGGTGTTCGCCTTCCATGCCGTGGTGCTGCTGAAGTTCAGCCACTGGGCCACGCCGGTCGGCATCATCCTGGCGCCGCTGGTGGCGGCCGGGCTGTGGTCGGCCGTGGTGGTGCTGCGCCGCCGGGTCGCCGCCGGACGCCGGGTCGCAGGCTCCATCGCCGGGCTGCGCTATTATCCCGGCGTGCGGGTGCTGGAAACCCAGGTCTTCGTGCCCGAGGGCTGGCCGGGGCACAAGCCCGGGCAATTCGCCTTCGCCACCTCGGACGCCGCCGAGGGGGCGCACCCCTATACCATCGCCTCGGCCTGGAATCCGGAAACCCGGCTGATCACCTTCGTGGTCAAGGAACTGGGCGACCACACCCGCCGCCTGCGCGACAAACTGCGCGAGGGGCAGGCGGTGACGGTGGAAGGCCCCTATGGCCGCTTCACCTTCGACGACGACCGGCCGCGCCAGATCTGGGTGGGCGGCGGCATCGGCATCACGCCGTTCATCGCCCGGCTGGAATACCTGGCGGCGCAGGGCGGCATCGGCGGCCAGCCGGTGGATTTGTTCCATTCCACCGCCGAGGTGGACGAGGACGCCCTGGACAAACTGCGCGAGGCGGCCACCGCCGCCGGGGTGCGCCTGCACCTGCTGGTGGATGCCCGCGACGGCCGCCTGAGCGGCGACCGCATCCGCGCCGCCGTGCCCGATTGGGCCGGGGCCAGCCTGTGGTTCTGCGGCCCGGCCGGGTTCGGCCAGACGTTGCGCGCCGACTTCGCCGCCCATGGACTGGACGTGCGGCGCCACTTCCATCAGGAATTGTTCGCCATGCGGTGACGGAAAAGGGGGGCATGCCCCCCTTTTCCTATTGCGGCTGGTCGGCGCAGCGGCCGCGATCGGCGCTGGAACCGGCGGTGGCGCCGGCATAGGCGCCCGCGGCGGTGCCCAGCGCGGTCATGGCGATGTTGCCGGTTCCGGCGCCGAACTGGGCACCGGCCAGGGCGCCCAGGGCGCCACCGGCCACGGCGCCGCCGATGGTGTAGGCGTTGTTGCCGCAACGGTTGCCGTCGAACGGTCCGTTGGCACAGGCCGCCAGCGTCAGGGACAGGCCGGCCACGGCGATCATCTTCATCATCTTCGTTCCCCGATCGGTTCGTGATGCCCAACCCCAGGGGGGGTGTGCCGCCCACCGTGAAATACGGGGCGGCACCATGCAGGATTATACCAGCTTTGCGGCGGTTCCAAGGCGACATGTGGGACGGCCGGGCGCCAATTTAAAGCTCGCGGCGACGGGCGTGAGCGGGTAAATGTCTGGCACCACGTCGCCGACGAGACGCCGCCATGCGCCCGTTACTGCCGTCCAGCATCGCCCTTGGCCAGGGACTGCGCCCCAATCTGTGGGACGCGGCGCTGCTGCCCATCATCTTCGGCCTGCTGGCGCTGATGGCCTGGGGCGCGGTGCAGATGGACATGCCCTATGACGTGGGCACGCCGCTGCCGTTGTCGCTGGACCCGTCCAACCTGCCCTATTACCTGCTGCGCAGCGCCTTGCGCATGCTGGCGGCGCTGGCGCTGTCGCTGGCGTTCTGCCTGACCTATGCCTTGCTGGCGGCCAAGGTTCCGGCGCTGGAACGGGTGCTGATCCCGCTGCTGGACGTGCTGCAATCCATTCCCATCCTGGGCTTCCTGTCCATCACGGTGACGGGCTTCATCGCCCTGTTCCCCGGCAACCTGCTGGGGGTGGAATGCGCGGCCATCTTCGCCATCTTCACCTCGCAGGCGTGGAACATGACCACGTCGCTGTACCAGTCGCTGCGCACGGTGCCCACCGATCTGGTCGAGGCGTCGGCCATGTTCCACCTCAGCCCGTGGCGGCGCTTCCTGCGGCTGGAACTGCCCTTCGCCGTGCCCGGCCTGGTGTGGAACATGATGATGTCGGTGTCGGGCGGCTGGTTCTTCGTGGTGGCGTCCGAGGCCATCACCGTGTCGGGCCAAACCATCATGCTGCCCGGCATCGGCAGCTATATCGCGCTGGCCATCCAGGAACGCGACCTGGGGGCCATCGGCTGGGCGATCCTGGCGGTTCTGGTGGCGATCCTGGCCTATGACCAATTGTTCTTCCGGCCGCTGGTGGCGTGGGCCGACAAGTTCAAGTTCGAGCAGAACGTGGGCGAGGACGTGCCGGAATCCTGGCTGCTGACCCTGATGCAGCGCGCCCGCTTCTTCCGCGCCGCCGCCCGCCTGCCCGAAGCGGCGTGGCGCGGCATGCTGAACCTGATGCCCGCCCGCGCGCCGCGTCCGCCGCGCGCCGCCGCCACCGAATGGCTGTTGCCGCCCTGGCTGGACAAGGTGTGGAACGGCATGCTGCTGGCCGGGTTGCTGGTGGCGGTGGGCTGGGTGTCCATCTTCGTGCATTCCTCGGTCGGCTGGGCCGAGATTTTCGAGGTGCTGCTGATGGGCGCCATCACCGCCCTGCGCATCATCGTGCTGATCGCCCTGGCCTCGCTGGTGTGGGTGCCGGTGGGGGTGTGGATCGGCCTGCGCCCGCGCTGGGCCGGGCGCTTGCAGGCGGTGGCGCAGTTCCTGGCGGCCTTTCCCACCAATCTGGTGTTCCCGGTGGTGGTGATGCTGATCGTCCGCTTCGACCTGAACGTCGAGGTGTGGACCAGCCCGCTGATGGTGCTGGGCACCCAATGGTACATCCTGTTCAACGTCATCGCCGGGGCGTCGTCGCTGCCGTCGGATTTGCGCGACGCGGCGGGCAATCTGGGGCTGCGCGGCTGGCTGCGCTGGAAACGCTTCATCCTGCCCGGCATCTTCCCGGCCTATCTGACCGGCGCCATCACCGCGTCGTGCGGGTCGTGGAACGCCTCGATCGTCGCCGAGCTGGTGACGTGGGGCGACACCCGTCTGGTGGCGACCGGCCTGGGCTCGTACATCGCCGACGCCACCGGCAGCGGCGATTTTCCGCGCATCGCCCTGGGCATCGCCGTGATGTGCGTCTATGTCATGGGCTTCAACCACTTCGTCTGGCGCCGTCTGTTCGACCTGGCCGCCGACCGCCTGCGCATCGCCTGAGGAGGGAGCGGCCATGCCCCACACCCCGCTGCTGCTGCTGGAGGAGGTCCGCAAGACCTTCCGCACCCCCGACCGCCGCGAACGCACCGTGCTGGAGGGCGTCAATTTCCGTCTGGAGGAAGGCGAGATCGTCGCCCTTCAGGGCAAATCGGGGTCGGGCAAGTCCACCCTGTTGCGGGTGATGGCCGGGCTGGTGCGCGGCAATGGCGGCCGCGCGCTGTATCGCGGCCAGCCCATCGCCGGGCCGGTCCAGGGCATTTCCATGGTGTTCCAAAGCTTCGCCCTGTTTCCGTGGCTGACCGTGCAGCAGAACGTGGAACTGGGGCTGGAGGCACTGGGCGTGCCCCCGGCCGAGCGCGAGGACCGCGCCGCCACCGCCATCGAGATGATCGGCCTGGACGGTTTCGAGGGCGCCTATCCCAAGGAACTTTCGGGCGGCATGCGCCAGCGCGTCGGCTTTGCCCGCGCCCTGGTCATGGACCCCGACATCCTGTTGATGGACGAAGCGTTTTCGGGCCTGGACGTGCTGACCGCCGAGAATTTGCGCGACGACCTGCTGGAACTGTGGCACGAGGGCCGGATTCCCACCAAGGGCATGCTGCTGGTCAGCCACAACATCGAGGAAGCGGTGTACATGGCCGACCGCGTGCTGGTGTTCGCCAGCGACCCCGGCCGCATCAAGGGCGAGATCCGCGTCAACCTGGACCATCCCCGCGACCCCGATTCCCCGGCCTTCCGCCAGATCGTGGACGAGGTTTACGGCCTGATGGCCGCCACCGCCCGCACGGCGGGCGGCGCCCCGGTCGAGCCGATCCACATCGGCTATCGCTTGCCGCAGGCCACGCCCAACCGCATGGCCGAGATGCTGGAAACCATCGCCGAACCGCCATTCGAGGGCCGCGCCGACCTGCCCGCCTTGGCCGAGGCCACCGAACTGCCCGACGACGCCCTGTTCCATCTGTTCGAGGGCCTGCGCGTGCTGGGGCTGGCGCGGCTGGCGGTGGGCGACATCTTCCTGACGCCGTCGGGCCGCGCCTTCGTCGAGGCGGAACCGGCGGTGCGCAAGGCGCTGTTCGGCGAACACCTGTTGCGGGCCATCCCGCTGGCCGCCCATATCCGCCGGGTGCTGGACGACCGCCGCGACCACCGCGCCCCGGAAGAACGCTTCCTGCAAGAGCTTCAGGATTACCTGACCGCCGACGAGGCCGAGCGCGTGCTGGAAACCGTCATCACCTGGGCGCGCTATGCGGAAATCTTCGATTACGATTATAACGCCGGCGTGCTGATGCTGCCCGAGGACGACGACGAGGACGAGGCCCCGGCCGAGCCCGCGTCTCCCGATACCCCCTGACCGAAAGGATTCCGCCCATGACCGAACCCTGCCCCATCGGCCTTGTCACCGTGTCCGACCGCGCCTCGGCCGGCGTGTACCAGGATCTGGGCGGGCCGGGCATGGTGGACTGGCTGACCAGGGCGCTGGTCACGCCGTGGCGGGCGGTGTCGCGGGTCATCTCGGACGACCGGGACGTCATCGAGGCGACGCTGAAGGAATTGGCCGACGTGGAGGGCTGCGGCCTGATCCTGACCACCGGCGGCACCGGCCCGGCGCCGCGCGACGTCACCCCCGAGGCGACCGAGGCGGTGTGCGACAAGATGATGCCCGGCTATGGCGAACTGATGCGCGCCGCCAGCCTGAAGATCGTGCCCACCGCCATCCTGTCGCGGCAGAGTGCGGGCATCCGCGGACAATCGCTGATCATCAACCTGCCGGGCAAGCCCAGCGCCATCGCCGATTGCCTGGACGCGGTGTTTCCCGCCACCCCCTATTGCCTGGACCTGATCGGCGCGTATTTCCTGGAAACCGACCCGGCGGTGTGCACGGTGTTCCGCCCCAAGAAGAAGTGACCCCTTCCCCGGGAACTTGATCCCGGTCACGCCCGGTCGCGGCGGCCCTGGCATAGTGCCCCCTTGATCCACGGGGGGTTCATGGCCGTTTCGTCCTCGTGCGCCGGGGGCGGCGACGCCCCGGCGCCCCATTCCTGCCGCTGCTGTCCCATCGTCGGTCCGCAATCGTGGACCGGCGCCGAAGAGCACGCCGCCCGGCTGGAGCAGGCCCGCGCCATGCAATACCGGCCGCGCGGCGCCTGGCTGTTCCGTCAGGGCGAGCCCGCCGACCGTCTGTTCGCCCTGGTGGAAGGGGCGGTGCTGGTCAGCCGCGACGACGGCAGCGGCGAGGCGGTGGCGGTGCATCTGGCCGTTCCCGGCACCACCCTGGGCTTTCGCGGCCTGCTGGACGGCGGCCGCCACGCGGTGTCGGCGCAATGCGCCACCCGCGCCCTGGTCTGTTCCTTCCCGGCCGAGGCGGCGGAAACCGCCATGGAGGCCAGCCGCGCCCTGGAAGGCGTGTTCTTCCGCCACATGGCCGACGAACTGGCCGCCGCCCAGGACCGCATGCTGCGCATGGCCTCGCTGGGGGTGCGTGACCGGCTGGTGCTGTTGCTGGGGCAACTGGCCGAACCGTTCGGCCGCCCGGTGGGCGACGGCGACGGATTGCTGGTGGCCACCCCGGTCAGCCGCCGCGACATGGGGGCGCTGGCGGGGATGAACCCGGAAACGGTATCGCGCTGCATCCGCGCCCTGGCCGCCGAGGGACTGGCCCATTTCACCCGCCGCCACGTGCTGATCCCCAGCCAGAGCCGTTTCCAGGCCGAACTGGCCCGCCTGGGCGGCCTGGCATGAGCGCCCCCGATTCCCCCTGCGCCATCACCTGCCGCACCTGTGGGCTGGTGACGCCGGAAACCTGGGACCGCGCGCCCGAGGCGGTGGCCCGCACCCTGGACAGCCGCAAGACCATCCGGCCGCTGGACAAGGGCGCCGTGCTGTTCCACGAAGGCGATGGCGTCACCGCCCTGTTCCGGCTGCTGTCGGGGGTGGTGGTGCTGCGCAAGGGCGACCACGACGGCAACAGCGTCATCACCCGGCTGGTGACGCCCACCGCCACCCTGGGCTTCCGCGCCTTCGCCGCCCGTTCGGCCCATTCCGTCACCGCCATCTGCGCCACCGATTGCGTGGTCTGCCGCATTCCCGCCGACGCCGCCGAACTGGCGTTTTGCGGCAACCGGCCGCTGGAACGCGCCTTCGCCCTGCATGTGGCGCACGAACTGACCTATGCCGAAGACGCGGTGCTAGCCCAGATGCGGCTGTCGGTGCGCGACCGGCTGATCCTGCTGCTGGCGCAACTGGCCGACAGTTTCGGCCGGGCGCGGGACGATGGCGGCCTGGACATCGCCCTGCCCATCCTGCGGTCCGACATCGCCGCCATGGCGGGCATCGCCCGCGAAACCTTTTCCCGGGTGCTGCGCGGCATCGAGGCCGACGGCCTGCTGCGCTTTCACGGCAGCGTGGTGCACGTTCCCGACGCCGCCGCACTGGCCCGCCGGGCGGCGGCCATCCGTGGCGGCTCTTGACCGCGCTCAAAGCGTGATCGGCCCCCGCCTGTCACAAGTCGAGGAAACGACGATCCAGCCAAGCGGAGGAAGCATGCGCGCGTGGGTATTGGCCGTGGTGTTGACGACCGCGACGGCGGCGGGCGCCGCCGCCCAGGAGAAACCGGCGCCGGTGACGCTGCCCAACGGCAAGACCTGGACCTACGACGCCGAACAGGGCAAGGAAATCATGCGCACCTGCGCCGCCTGCCACGGCGAATTCGGCGAAGGCGGCGGCGGCGGCGTCTATCCCCGCATCTCGGGCATGCACCCCGAATACCTGGCCGAGCAATTGCGCGCCTTCAAATCGCGTGTGCGCGAGAACATTCCGATGATTCCCTATGCCAACGACCGCGAATTGCCGGAAAAGGACGTGCTGGACGTCTCGTACTATCTGGCCTCCATCAAGCCGCCCAAGCATCCGCCGTCGGACGACACCCCCATGGACGCCTTCGAGCGGCTGAAGCTGGCCAAGCAGGCGGTGCAGATCCCGCGCGAGCCCGGCGACGCGGCGGCAGGCAAGACGCTGTTCGAGGCCGATTGCATGGAATGCCACGGCCGCGACGGCCAGGGCCGCGTCAAGAAGCCGCCGCTGGCCCAGCAGCACATGAAATACCTGAAGGCCCAGATCGACCTGTTCCTGAAGGGGCAGCGCCAGCACGAGGACGTGGACGAACTGATCCGCCCGAAGACCGCCGAGGATTGGAAGAATATCTGGGCGCACGTCTCGGTGCTGGACGACTGAAACCAAACGGGTATGTCAGCAGGACCTGTTGGTGGTCCGGTGCCGTTCGGTTGCCGTCATGGCCGGGCTTGACCCACTGCTGCCCGGTTTAGATTTTCGCGGAGAGTGCCCGGGCGGACATGCTGTGCCACGAGACACGGATGGCACGGATGCCCGCTGGCGCGGGCCACGGACGAACACGGATGATCGTCGTGTCGGCGCGCACACAACTATTTGATTTATAATAAAAATCGTCACCCCGGACGCGCTTGCGCGGGAATGACGCATTGATCTGTGCCCATCCGTGGCCGCGAAGCGGCATCCGTGCCATCCGTGTCTCTTGGCAGGGCGGCGGCCGTCACCCCAGGTCGGCTGGGCACATCAACCGCCCACGGAATTTAAAACCGGACAACCGCGGATCAAGTCCGCGCATGACGGCTGGATTGGGCGGCAAAGTCCCGGGGCGCGAAACCCATCGGGATTTGGCCAGGTCAAGAGGCTCCGGTTAACCGCCCTCTTTCTCGTCGAACAGGGCGGTCAACTGGCGCAGCACGGTGCCGCCCAGTTCTTCGGCGTCCATGATGGTCACGGCGCGGCGGTAATAGCGGGTGACGTCGTGGCCGATGCCGATGGCGATCAGTTCCACCGGCGACCGCGTTTCCACGTATTCGATGACGTCGCGCAGGTGCTTTTCCAGGTAATTGCCGGGATTGACCGACAAGGTGGAATCGTCCACCGGCGCGCCGTCCGAAATGACGATCAGGATGCGCCGCTGTTCCGACCGCGCCAGCAGGCGGTCGTGCGCCCACAGCAGCGCCTCGCCGTCGATGTTTTCCTTGAGGATGCCTTCGCGCAGCATCAGGCCCATGTTGCGCCGGGTGCGGCGCCACGGCGCGTCGGCGGCCTTGTAGACGATGTGGCGCAGATCGTTCAGACGGCCGGGATGGGGCGGTTTGCCGTCATGCAGCCACTTGTCGCGCGACTGGCCGCCCTTCCAGGCGCGGGTGGTGAAGCCCAGCACCTCGACCTTGACGGCACAGCGTTCCAGAGTGCGGGCCAGGATTTCGGCGCTCATGGCGGCGACCGAAATGGGGCGGCCGCGCATGGAGCCGGAATTGTCGATCAGCAGCGTGACCACGGTGTCGCGGAAATCGGTTTCGTTCTCGATCTTGAACGACAGCGAATGGGTGGGGTTGGCGACCACACGGGCCAGACGGCCGGTGTCGAGGATGCCTTCCTCCAGGTCGAAGGCCCACGACCGGGTCTGCTGGGCCATCAGCTTGCGTTGCAGGCGGTTGGCCAGCTTGGCGACCACGCCTTGCAGATGGGACATCTGCTGGTCCAGTTGGGCGCGCAGCCGGGTCAGTTCCTCGGGCTCGCACAATTCCTCGGCCAGCACCACCTCGTCGAAATTCTTGGTATAGGGGTGATAGGGCTTTTCGCCGTGCTCGCCGGGGCGGGGCTCGAAATTGGGGCGCGAGCGCGAGGGGCCGCCCGGCTCCTCGGTCCCGGCGCCGTCCGCTTCCATTTCCTCGCCGCTGTCCAGGCCGTCCTGCTGGCTTTCGCCATCGGCGGAGCCGGGGGCCGCCTTGGGCTCGGCCTGGCTTTGGCCGCCCTGCTGGCTGTCGTCCTGCTGGCTTTCCTTCTCGCCCTGGGATTCGCCCTCGTCGGCCTGCTGGCCCTGTTCCTGGCTTTCCTCGCTGTCGTCCTGGTCTTCCAGTTCCGACGGCGCGAACAGCTCCAGTTCGCTCAGCAAATCGCGCAGGCCGCCGACGAAATTCGCCTCGTCGGCGATCATCTCGCGCAGGGCATCCAGGCGCAGCCCGGCCTTGCCCTCGATATAGGGCCGCCACAGATCGACGGCGCGCTGGGCCGAGGGCGGCGGCTTTTCGCCGGTGAAATGCTCGCGCGCCAGGAAGCGCATGGCCTCGGCCAGCGGCACCTCGTCGCGCTTGGTGACGCGGTCCAGTCCCTCGGCCCGCGCCTTCTGTTCCAGAACGGCGGCGATGTTGGCGGCGGTGCCCGCCATGCGCCGCGCCCCCAGCGCCTCGATACGCGCCTGTTCGACCGCTTCGTAGACGCGGCGTGCCTCGGTGCCGGGCGGCATGCGCCCGGCGTGCAGCGCCTCGGTATGATAGCGAAAGCGCAGGCCGACCGCGTCGGCGGTGCCGCGCAGCCGCACCAGATCGGACGCGGTGACGTTGCGCGGCGGCGCGGGCAGCCGCACCTCGGCGCCGCGCACCGAGGCGGCGCCGGTGCCGTAGGACACATCCAGGTCGGCGCGGCCGCCGATGGCGCGCAGCACCGCCGTGGTGCAACGCTTCATCAGATCGGCGGGCGTCTCGTCACGGCGGGGGGCCGCGGTGACGTGCGCCGCCGGGGCGTTGGGGGGAACGGCCAAGATATACTTCCTACATCATCACCCGGGCGGGGGTTTCGGGCAGTTCCTGGTTGAAGCAGCGCTGGTAGTATTCCGCCAGCACCGGGCGCTCGACCTCGTCGCACTTGTTCAGGAAGGTGACGCGGAAGGCGAAGGCGACGTCGCCGAAGATCTTGGAATTCTCGGCCCAGGTGATGACCGTGCGCGGGCTCATCACCGTCGAGATGTCGCCATTCATGAAGCCCTGGCGGGTCAGATCGGCCAGCGACACCATCTGGCCGATCACCTTGCGCCCGGCATCGTCCTGATAGGCGGGCAGCTTGGCGGTGACGATGTTCACCTCGGCATCGTGTTCCAGGTAATTCAGGGTGGCGACGATGTTCCAGCGGTCCATCTGGCCCTGGTTGATCTGCTGGGTGCCGTGATACAGGCCGGTGGTGTCGCCCAGGCCCACCGTGTTGGCGGTGGCGAACAGGCGGAAGGCGGAATGGGGGCGGATGACCCGGTTCTGATCCAGCAGGGTCAGCTTGCCCTCGACCTCCAGCACGCGCTGGATGACGAACATCACGTCGGGGCGGCCGGCGTCGTATTCGTCGAACACCAGGGCGCAGGGATGCTGCAAGGCCCACGGCAGGATGCCCTCGCGGAATTCCGTGATCTGCTTGCCGTCCTTCAGCACGATGGCGTCCTTGCCGATCAGGTCGATGCGGCTGACGTGGCTGTCCAGGTTCACGCGGATGCACGGCCAGTTCAGACGCGCCGCCACCTGTTCGATATGGGTGGACTTGCCGGTGCCGTGATAGCCCTGGACCATGACGCGGCGGTTGAAGGCGAACCCGGCCAGGATGGCCAGGGTGGTGTCGCGGTCGAACAGATAGGCCGGGTCCTTGTCGGGAACGTGTTCCGAGCCCTGGCTGAAGGCGGGCACCTTCATGTCGACGTCGATGCCGAAGGTTTCGCGCACATCCAGTTCGATGTCGGGCTGGGCGAGCGGGTGGTCCGAGGCGAGCGGGCTCTGGGTGCTGGCGGTCATGGCGTCCTTGATCTCCGGGCGTCGGCCCGGCTCCTCATGCGTTCAGGCTGGCAAGCAGCGTGGTGTAGGCCTGGTTGATTTCCTTGAACTTCTCTTCGGCGTCCTTGTCGCCGCCGTGCAGATCGGGGTGATGGCGCTTCACCAGAAGCTTATAGCGTTTCTTGAGTGTGGCCAGCGTCAGCGGCCCGTCAAGCTCCATCACGCGCATGGCGGCCTGTTCCGGCGTTTCCATGCGCGCCTTGGCGTTCTGTTCCTTGACCACGTCCTCGTCGAACACGCCGAACGGGTCGTGGATGCCGAAATTGAAACGGCGGTTGCCGGTCTTGGCGCCCAGCGGCCAGGTTTCGCGCTGCCAGGTGGTCGAGCGGCGGATCTCGTCCTCGATCTGGTCCTGGCTCATGCCCTTGTAGAAATCCCACGAGGCGTTGTAGGCGCGCACGTGCTCCAGGCAGAACCAGAAATAGTCGTTCAGATGGTTGCGGTCCTTGGGCGCCCGGTGCTCGCCCTCGGCCGCGCAGCCGGGATGGTCGCACCGCCGGGTCTGCTGTTTTGGGGGCTCGTCATGGGGAATGTGCCAGGAGCGCCGGAATCCGCTTGCCTTCATGATGGCGCAATAATGGGGATTCGCGGCGGCCGAGGCAAGGCGGCACGGCGAAAATCCACCCTTGACGGAATGCCGTGCCGCCCCCACCTGGGAACGGATTGTTTTTCACGAAAGGAAACCCCCATGCAGGTGCGCGCCGCCATCGAGCGCAAGCTGACCGAAGCCCTGGCCCCCACCCGGCTGGAGGTGGTGGACGATTCCGGCCGCCACGCCGGTCATGCCGGGCACCGGCCGGGCGGCGAAAGCCATTTCAGCGTGCGCGTGGTTTCCGCCGCCTTCGCGGGCAAGTCGCGGGTGGAACGGCACCGCATGGTCAACACTGTGCTGGCCGACGAACTGGCCGGGCCGGTTCATGCGCTGCAACTGACCGCCCAGACCCCGGAAGAGGCGGCCTGAGGCGGAGGGGGCGGCGTTTACGCGCCGTCCGAAATTCCCTCACCCCAAGCGTCTGCCACGCCCATGATCCAGGCGTCGCGGGTCATGATGTCGTTTTCCAACTGGTTCTGAACCACCGCGTAGAGGTCGCGCACCGACACCATGGCGATGGCGTGGCCGCCATCGTCCACCACCGGCAGGTGGCGAAAGGAATGGCGGCGCATCAGTTCCAGCGCTTCGGAAATGGAATCGTCGGGGGCCAGCGAACGTGGCTCGGGCGTCATCACCCTGGACAGCGGCGTGGCATCGGGGTCCAGCCCGGCGGCCACCACGCGGGCGCTGACGTCGCGCTCGGTGACGATGCCCAGCATGCGGTCGCCTTCGGCCACCAGCAGGGCGGCGACATTGGCCGAGGCCATCAGCCGCGCCGCCTCGCGCACGCTGGACTGGGGCGACAGGCTGAGAACTTCGCCAGGGGAAACAATGTCGGGTACAATTTTCGGTCGCATCCCGAAATTATACGTCCGAATAGGTTATGTGCGCAACAAGCGTCAGTCTTCCTCGGCCACCGGCCCTGAACTGGGCGGCGTGATGCGGATCGAGGTGATCTGGTTGCGGTGGCGGCGCAACACCTCGAAGCGGAAACCGAAAAAGCGGAACACCTGGCCCACCGCCGGAATCTGGCGGCTTTCGTGCAACAGCAGACCGGCGATGGTGGCGGCCTGTTCGTCGGGCAGCCGCCAGTCGAATTCGCGGTTGAGGTCGCGCAGGGTGACGGTGCCGTCCACCACATAGGAACCGTTGGCCTGGGGCCGCACCCCGGCCACCGCCACGTCGTGTTCGTCCGAGATGTCGCCGACGATCTCTTCCAGGATGTCTTCCAGGGTGACGATGCCCAGCAGGGCGCCATATTCGTCCACCACCACGGCGAAATGTTCGCGCCGCTTGCGGAAGGCGGTCAATTGTTCCAGCAGCGTGGTGGAATCGGGAATGAACCACGGCGCGGCGGCCAGTTCCGCCACGTCCAGCTTGTCCAGTTCGGCGCCCAGGGCGCGCACGGCGCGCAGCACGTCCTTGACGTGGACCACGCCGACGATGTTGTCGGGGTTGTCCCGCCACAGGGGCACACGGGTGAAGGTGCTGCGCAGGATCTGGTCGACGATCTCGGCGGGCGGCAGTCCGGCGTCGATGGTCAGCACCGCCTTGCGGTGGGTCATGACGTCGCTGACCCCCACATTGTCCAGATCCAGGATCGAGCGCAGCATCTTGCGCTCGGCCTCGACCTCCTCCTCGGCGGCGTGCACCTCGATGGCGCCGCGCAGTTCCATCATGGCGGTTTCGATGGTCGCCTCGGTGGCGTAGCGGGCACCGAACAGGCGGAAGATCAGACGGGTGGCCAGTTCGATGAAGCGAACCACCGGCGACAGCACCGCCACCACCAACGCCACCGGCCCGCTGACCCGCAGCGCCACCTTGTTGGCGTGATAGATGGCGTAGGTCTTGGGCAGCACCTCGCCGAACATCACCACCACCACGGTCATGCCCGCGGTGGCATAGACCACGCCCGCGTCGCCGAACAGCGCCATCAGCGTGCTGGTGGCCAGCGACGACGCCAGGATGTTGACCAGATTGTTGCCCAGCAACAGGCTGCCGATCAGGCGGTCGCGGGCGGCGATCAGGCGGTTGACCCGGCGGGCCTTGCCGCTGCCGTCCTGCTCCAACTGGTGCATGACCGGGCGGGACACCGCCGTCAGCGCCGTCTCGGACCCCGAGAAGAAGGCCGACAGCAACAACAAGATCAAAATCGCCAACAGCGACAGCGCGACGGTATCCATGGGGCTACACCCTGGCGAAATCCTGCAACATCTCGCGCACGGCCTGTTCCGGCACGTCGCGGGTCAGGAAGCTTTGGCCGATGCCGCGGGCCAGGACGAACGTCACCTTGCCGTCCTTGACCTTCTTGTCGCCCGCCATGTGATGGATCAGGCGGTCCACGTCCCAGGCGCGGTTGCGGTTCAGGCCGGTGGGCAGGCCGACCTTGGCCAGATGGCGCTCCAGACGGGCGGCGTCCTCGGCCGGGGCCAGACCCAGGCGGGCCGACAGGCGGAAGGCCATGACCATGCCGATGGCCACCGCCTCGCCGTGCAGCAATTCCGCGCCGAAGCCGGTTTCGGCCTCCAGCGCGTGGCCGAAGGTGTGGCCCAGGTTCAACAGGGCGCGCACGCCGCCCTCGCGCTCGTCCTCGGCGACGATGCGGGCCTTGGCGCGGCAACTGACGGCGACGGCGTGGCGGCGGGCCTTTTCCTCGCCGACGATCACCTGGAAGCCGTTTTCTTCCAGCCAGGCGAAGAAATCGGGCTCGTCGATGCAACCGTACTTCACCACCTCGGCATAGCCCGCCAGCACCTGGCGGCGCGGCAACGAGGTCAGGGCGGCGGTGTCGGCCAGCACCAGGCGCGGCTGATGGAAGGCGCCCACCAGATTCTTGCCGTGGCGGGTGTTGATGCCGGTCTTGCCGCCGACGCTGCTGTCCACCTGGGCCAGCAGGGTGGTGGGCACCTGCACGAAATCCAGGCCGCGTTGCAGGATCGAGGCGGCGAAGCCGGTCAAATCGCCGACCACGCCGCCGCCCAGGGCGACGACCATGGTCGAGCGTTCGCAGCGCGCTTCCAGCATGGCGTCCACCAGGGCTTCCAGATGGGGGAAGTCCTTGGTGCCCTCGCCATGGGGCAGCACGGTGTGCAGATGGGCGATGCCTTCGCGCGACAGGGCGGTCAGCAGGCGGTTCAGGTACAGCGGCGCCACCGAATCGTCGGTCACGACAAAGGCCCGCCTGCCGCGCATGACCGGCAGCATCAGCTCGCCCGCGCGGTCGATCAGGCCGGGGCCGATGTGGATGTCGTAGCTGCGTTCCGCCAGCGCGACGGACAGCGTCTCGATGGTCATGCCTGTTGCTCCAAAGTACGGGCCAGTTCGTCCAGCACCTTGGCGACCGTCACCTCGGGCGGTTCGTCGGTGGTGTCGACAATGATGTCGGCCTCGGCGTAAAGGGGATAGCGCGCATCCATCAGCCGCGACAGGATCTCGCGCGGGTCGCCGGTCTTCAGCAGCGGCCGGTGATCGCGGCCCGAGGTGCGCTTGACCAGCAGGTCCAGATCGGCCCGGATCCACACCGAGACGGCGTCCTGCTTGATGCGGGCGCGGGTTTCGGGATCGCAGAAGGCGCCGCCGCCGGTGGCCAGCACGCGGGGTTCGCCCTCCATCAGCCGGGCGATGACCTTGCGCTCGCCCTCGCGGAAGGCGGGTTCGCCGTATTTGGCGAAGAATTCGGAAATGGTGCAGCCCGCCGCCGCCTCGAACTCGACGTCGGAATCGGTGAAGGGCACGCCCAGGCGGGCCGCCAGCCGGCGCCCCACGCACGACTTGCCCGCCCCCATCAGCCCGACCAGGACGATCGGGCGCTGAAGCCGTTGCAGGATGCCGTCGGTCGGCTGTTGTGACATCACACTTGGTCCCGCCGTTGATCAGCGCGGCCTGCGCCGATACACTGCCCTGGTTTCGCCATGGTCGAACCCTAGCCTCTCGGGGCGGTACCGGGTCCGGCCGCCGCCCCTGCCGCTTTTATCGCCCAGGCCCGGGCGTGTCCAGAAATCATGATGAAGGTCTGTGTCAACCCATGAGCAAGATCGCCGCTGTGCTGGTCGCCCTTGTGCTCGCCGTCATCGTCGGCGGCGGCATCTTCCTTGCCACCTTCGACTTGCCGCCGCCTTCGGCCAAGGTCGAGAAAGTGATCCCCGATGACAAGCTGCCGCGCTAAGTCTCTGGCGGCGGGCCTTGCGGCCGCCGCCGCCCTGGCCGTGGCGCTGCCCGCGCACGCCCAGGCCCCGCTGTCGTCCTTCGACCCCGAAACCATGGAACTGGCCGAACCGGCCAATCCCAATCGCGGCGCCCGCGTCGTGGTCAACGAACTGAAGGCGCCCAACGGCGAATCCGTCGGCGCCTTCGACGGCAATCACGGCGGCTTTCCGGCCACGCTGTGGACCGGCACCTCGGCCCCGGTGGCGCGCAAGCTGATCCCGCTGCTGCCGGCGGCGCCGTCGTCGCTGGCCCTGCGCGGGCTGGAACGCAAGCTGCTGCTGACCGCCGCGCCGCCGCCCGAGGGCGCGGTCGAGGGCGACCGTCCCTCGCTGGTGGAATTGCGCGCCGAGCGCCTGGCCGCCATGGGCGACAGCGACGGCGTGCTGGCCCTGGCCGCCGTCGCGCCGCAATCGGTGGACGGGCCGCTGGTGGCGCGGGCCAAGCTGGACGCCCTGCTGCTGGCGGGCAACACCAAGGCCGCCTGCGACGAAGCGCCCAAGGACAACAGCCTGCCCAAGCTGACCATCCTGTGCCACTTCCTGGCCGGACGCACGCTGGAGGGCAATCTGGGCCTGGACCTGCTGCGCGACCGCAAGGACCCGGACCACGCCTTCGTCGCCGCCGCCGAGGTGGTGTCGGGCCTGCCGCCGATCCCCGCCGACAAGATCAAGCTGGACGAGGCGACGCCGCTGCACGTGGCCGCCTTCGCCGCCGCCAAGCTGCCGCTGCCCGAGGGCGCGGTGGCCAAGGCCGGTCCGGCGGTGGCCAAGGCCATTGCCCTGTCCTTCGCCACGCCGTTCGACGCGCGGCTGGCGGCGGGCGAGCGGGCCGAGGCGGCGGGCGTCATGACGCCCGAGCACTTGCGCAAGCTGTACCTGGAAGCCACCTTCGCCCCCGACGAACTGGCGGCGCCGCTGGTCAAGGCGGACACCGCCGGGCCGCGCGCCCAGGCGCTGCTGTTCCGCGCCGCCACCGACCAGCCCGACCCCATCATCCGCGCCCATTTCGTCGCCAAGGCGCTGGACCTGGCCTCGGCCAAGGGTCAGGCGGTGGCGGCGGCGCGGGTGTTCGCCACCCTGCTGGCCGATCTGCGCCCCGACCCGGCGCTGATCACCAACGCCCCGGCCTTCGCCCGCGCCAATCTGGCGCTGGGACGCGGCGATGCCAGCAAGTGGCTGGAACTGGCGAAGACCGATCCCGCCGCCACCAAGGCGGTGGAACGGCTGTGGCCGCTGAACGCCGTGCTGGCCGCCGAACCGGGCCAGCCGCTGCCCGCCCAGTCCCTGGCGGCGTGGCGGGCCAGCCTGGACGGCTTGCCGCCCGAGGTGGCGGCCCGCCGCTCGGCGGTGGTGATGTCCAGCCTGTCGGCCCTGGGCGCCAAGCTGCCGGACAGCGTGTGGCTGGATTCCCTGGCCCTGCCGTCGGGCGGCCCCAAGCCCGCGCTGTACGCGCTGTTGCAGGGCTCGGCGCTGGAGGCCCGCCTGGGCACCACCCTGCTGGCCGCCCTGGCCGCCCTGGGCGAGCAACCGCTGGACAAGGTGGACACCATCACCCTGTCGGAAGCCATCAGCGCCCTGTCGGTGGTCGGCCAGGGCGATGCCGCCCGCCGGTTGGCCATCGAGGCCATGCTGGCCAACGGCGTGTGATGATGACGGCGACGGCGGTATGAGCCGCCACGCCGAGGCTTTCCTGGAAATGATGAGCGTCGAGCGTGGCGCCGCCGCCAACACGCTCGACGCTTATCGCCGCGACCTGGAAGATCTGGATGGGTTTCTGACCCGGCGCGGCGCCACCATCATCGCCGCCGGGGCGTCCGACCTGTCGGCCTATATGCGCGCTTTGGCCGATGCCGGGATGGCGACGCGGACCCAGGCGCGGCGGTTGTCGTGCCTGCGCCAGTTCTACGGTTTCGCCTATGCCGAGGGCTGGCGGCGCGACGACCCCACCTCGCGCATCGATGCCCCGCGTCTGGGCCGGGTGTTGCCCAAGGTGCTGGGCGAAGGCGATGTGGATGCCCTGCTGGCCGCCGCCCGCGCCCTGGCGCCGCCGCACGGCGTGATGATGGCCGCCTTGCTGGAATTGCTGTACGCCACCGGCCTGCGGGTGTCGGAACTGGTCGGCCTGCCCTATGCGGCGGTGGCGCGCGATCCCGACATGATGGTGGTGCGCGGCAAGGGCGACAAGGAACGGCTGGTGCCGCTGTCCGATCCGGCGCGGCGCGCGGTCAAGGACTGGCTGGTGGTCCGCGCCGAACGGCTGGGCAAGAAAAAGGCGTCGCGCTGGCTGTTCCCCGGCCCGGGCAAAAGCGGCCACCTGACCCGCTCGGCCTTTGCCCGGCAATTGCTGCGGGTCGGCATGGCGGCGGGCATCGACCCGCGCCGCCTCAGCCCGCATGTGCTGCGCCACGCCTTCGCCACCCATCTGCTGGCGCACGGCGCCGATCTGCGGGTGGTGCAGGAATTGCTGGGCCATGCCGACATCGCCACCACCGAGATCTATACCCACGTGCTGGACGAGCCCAAGACCCGGCTGGTGCAGCAGCATCACCCGCTGGCGGGATTGATGAAGCCGCGTGGATGACTATGCTATATAGCCACGGCTGTTAACTCCGGGACCACACCATGATCCGCTACACCCTGCGCTGCTCGCATGATCACCATTTCGAGGAATGGTTCTCCAATTCCGGCGAGTACGATTCCAAGAAGGACGCGGGCGAGCTGAAATGCCCGGAATGCGGCGATACCGCCGTGACCAAGGCGATCATGGCCCCCAACGTCGCCAAGAAGGCCGCCCCCACCCCGGCCTGCATGCCGGGCGGCGGCGGTGGCGGCTGCGGCGGCTGCGCCTTCGCCGGGCAGCACTGACGGACCGACGGCCGCAAGCCGAAGCTTGCGGCCGTTGTTCCTTACGCCTGATCGAACAGGGCGGTGGACAGGTAGCGTTCGGCGAAGCTGGGGATGATGGCGACGATCAGCTTGCCCGCGTTCTCGGGGCGCGAGCCCAGTTCGATGGCGGCGGCCAGGGCGGCGCCCGACGAGATGCCGACCGGGATGCCTTCCAGCTTGGCCGCCTTGCGGGCGGTGGCGAAAGCCGTCTCGTTGCCGATTTGCAGGATTTCGTCGATCACGCCCTTGTCCAGGATGTCGGGCACGAAACCGGCACCGATGCCCTGAATTTTGTGCGGGCCGGGGGCGCCGCCGGACAGCACCGGGCTGTCCTCGGGCTCGACCGCCACCACCTTGAGGGCGGGGTTCTTCTTCTTCAGCGCCCGGCCGATGCCGGTGACGGTGCCGCCGGTGCCGACGCCCGACACCAGGATGTCGATCTTGCCGTCGGTATCCTTCCAGATTTCCTCGGCGGTGGTGCGCTCGTGGATGGACGGGTTGGCCGGGTTCTTGAACTGTTGCAGGATCACCGCGCCGGGGATTTCGCCCTGAAGCTTTTCCGCTTCCTTGACCGCGCCGGTCATGCCCTTGGACGCCGGGGTCAGCACGATCTCGGCGCCCAGATGGGTCAGCATCTTGCGGCGTTCCAGCGACATGCTTTCCGGCATGGTCAGGATCAGGCGATAGCCCTTGGCGGCGGCGACGAAGGCCAGGGCGATGCCGGTGTTGCCCGAGGTCGGCTCGACGATGGTGGCGCCCGGCTTGAGCGCGCCCGCCTGCTCGGCCGCCTCGATCATGGCGAAGCCGATGCGGTCCTTGACCGAGGCCAGCGGATTGAAGAATTCCAGCTTGCCGACCACGTCGGCCTTGGCGCCCGCCTCGGCCGCCAGCTTCTTGAAGCGCACCAGCGGGGTGCCACCGATGGTGTCGACGATGGAGTCGTAGATGCGGCCGCGAAACTCGCTCATGTCAATTCCCCGTATTTGAGGTGTAATTCATAACTTAATTACAGTTTACACCATCAATCCCTGAGCACAAGACTCAGATGATGAAATCCAGCTTGGCGTGGGCCTCGGACGGGATACCCGATTTGTAGGAGCGCATGCACAGATCATCGACGGTGATGGCGTCCAGCCGGGTCATGATCTCCTCGGTCAGATCGGCCCACATGGGGCGGATGACGCTTTTGCCCAATTCCGAGGCAGGCATGTCCTGGTACGGGTCCTCGGCCACTTCCATGGCACGGACCACGCGGACGATCTCGCCCACCGAGATGCGGCGGCGTTCGCGGGCCAGCCGATAGCCGCCGCGCGGGCCGCGCACTCCCACCAGGATGCCGGATCGCACCAATTGCTGAAGGGTCTGTTCCAGATAGCGGCGGGGAATGCCCTGGCGGCGGGTGATCTCGCGGCTTTGCACCGGCTCGCCGCCCGCGTGATAGGCGATGTCCAGCACCGCCTCGATGGCGAACAGCATCTTCTTCGAGGGGCGAAGCATGGCCTTGGCCTCCTTTATTTGGTGCCGGTGGAACCGAAGCCGCCGGCCCCGCGCTCGGTGGCCGACAATTCCGCCACCTCGACCAGCGCCGCCTGGGCCACCGGGGCGATCACCAATTGGGCGATGCGCATGGCGCGGCTGACGGTGAAGGCGACGTCGCCGTGATTGATCAGGATGACCCCCACCTCGCCGCGATAATCGGCGTCGATGGTGCCGGGCGAATTCAGCACGGTGACGCCATGCTTGGCCGCCAGACCCGAACGCGGCCGCACCTGCGCCTCGTACCCGGCGGGCAGGGCGATGGCGAAGCCGGTGGGGATCAGCGCCCGCTTGCCCGGTTGCAGGGTGATGTCGGCGGGGATGCAGGCCGACAGGTCCAGACCGGCCGCGTGCTCGGTCTCGTAGCGGGGCAGCGCCAGATCGGCGGCGTGGGGCAGCCGCTGGATGGCGACGGTCACGGTCATTGTTGTTCTCCCTTATGGCCCCCAAGGGCATCGACGATGCGCCAGGCCAGCCGTTCCGCCACGTCCGCCTTGGACGCGCGCGGCCACGGCTCGGCCCCGGCGCGGGTGATCAGGTGCACGGTGTTGAAATCGCCGCCGAAGGTGCCGGTGGCGGGCGACACGTCGTTGGCGACGATCCAGTCGCAGCCCTTGCGCGCCAGCTTGGCCGCCGCGTGGTCCAGCACCTTCTCGGTCTCGGCGGCGAAGCCGACCACCAGACGCGGCCGCGCCGCGCCGCCTTCGGACAGGGTGGCCAGGATGTCGGGATTGGGCGCCAGTTCGATGGCAGGCGGCGGCGCGCCGGGTTCCTTCTTGCGCTTTTCCTTGGCGGCGTTGGACACCGTCCAATCGGCCACGGCGGCGGCGCATACCGCCACATCCACCGGCAGGCGGCCCAGGCAGGCGCCCAGCATCTCGCGCGCGGTTTCCACATGGACGGTGGTGACGCCCGCCGGATCGGCCAGCTTGACCGGACCGGTGATCAGCGTCACCTCGGCCCCCAGCCGCGCCAGGGCGGCGGCGATGGCGTGACCCTGCTTGCCCGACGAGCGGTTGCCGATGAAGCGCACCGGGTCGATGGGTTCATAGGTCGGACCGCTGGTGACAAGGGCGCGCATCCCCTTCAGCGGGCCGTTGGCCAGCATGCCCTCGACCGCCGCCAGGATCTCGGCCGGTTCGGCCATGCGGCCGGTGCCGGATTCGCCCTCGGCCAGCATGCCGGAATTGGGGCCGATGGTGCGCACCCCGCGCTTCTTCAGAATCTCCAGGTTGCCCTGGGTCGCCGGGTGGTCCCACATGCGGAAATTCATGGCGGGCGCCACCAGGATCGGCTGATCCGTCACCAGCAGCGCGGTGGACGCCAGATCGTCGGCCAACCCGGTCGCCATCTTGGCGATCAGATTGGCGGTGGCCGGGGCCACCACCACCAGGTCGCAATCGCGCGCCAGGGTGATGTGGCCGATCTCGTGCTCGTCGGTCAGGGAAAAGGTGTCGCCGAACACCTTGTCGCCCGACAGGGTCTGCACCGCCAGCGGCGTGACGAAGTTCTGGGCATTGCGGGTCAGGATGCAGCGCACGGCCGCGCCGCGGTCGCGCAGACGGCGGATCAGCTCCAGCGACTTGTACGCGGCGATGCCGCCGGAAATGACCAGAAGGATGCGCTTGCCGTCGAGCACTGGAAATACCCCGGATAATTACGGGCGGAAGGTGTGGTTAACCTAATGCCCGCATGACGGCGAGGCAAGCGTCGAGTGCGTATGGCGTCAATCGCGGTGGGGAATACCCGCCTCGGCGTAGAAGGCGGCGGCGCCCGCATGCAGCGGAATGCCCATGCGCGGCAGGGCGGCGGCGTCCAGCCGCACCAGACGGCCGCGCGGATTGCCCTGGGCCAGCAATTTCTGGGTCGAGGGATGCCACAGGGCGCGGGCGATTCCGAACATCAGCGCCTCGTCGGCCTCGGCCGGGGCCAGCAGGGCGATTCCCACCGCCAGGGTCGGCACCGCCTCGGGCTGGCCGGTATAGCTGTTGGCGGCGATCTCGCCCGTCGACAGGAATGGATTCTGGGCGCGCAGCCGCTCGGCCGGACCGCCGTCCAGCGGCACCAGCACCACCGGCACATTGCGCGCCAGATCGGTCACCACCGCCAGCGGCGCACCATCCAGCGCCAGAAAGGCGTCCAGCTTGCCCGCCGCCAGCGCCTCGGCGGCGGCCAGCGGCTTCAGCGGCGTCAGCCTGACCTGCTTTTCCGTCAGCCCCCACGCCCCCAGGATCAGTTTGCCATGGGCGGCCAGCGGCGTGTCGGCCTCGCCCAGCGCCACCCGCTTGCCGCGCAGATCCTTGACCGTGCGGATGCCGGAATCGGCGCGGGCCACCAGATGCAGGGTTTCCGGATAGATCATGGCGACACCGCGCAGATTGGGCACCATGCGCCCCTTGTACGGACCGATGCCGTGATTGGCCCAGAATGCCACGTCCACATGCACCAGGGCGGCGTCCAGCCGCCGTTCACGCAACGCCTCGACATTGGCGGCTGAGCCGCCGGTGGACTTGGCCACCGCCACCAGCCCCGCCACCCCGCACGAGCCGCCGCGATCGCATTCGCGCGAGCCGGGGGGATTGGACAAGGCGTTGGCGATCAGGCCGCCGATGGGAAAACGGGTTTCGCCGGTGGGGCCGGTGCCCAACTGGAAAAAGCGCAGATCCTGGGCCACGGCCACGCCGCCCAGCAGCAGGGCCGCCCCGACGGCGGCCACCAGACGAACCCACATCACGCGACGCGTCCTTAATGTTCCCGGCGAATATACGCGCGGAATTCACCAAACCATTACAGCACGGGCGGCCATTCTTGCATATTCCTGGTTTCGCACGCGCGGGAAAGCGGGCAATATGAATTGGTTAACCGTCTGGTTGGGGTTCGATGGAAGACGAGCTTAAAGCGATTGCCGACAGCGACATGGATTCCATGTTCGTGCTGCCGCTTTCGATCATTCCCTTGGAAACGCCCGCGCTGCAAAGCGCCAAGCTGATCAAGAACGTCCGCCTGAAAAGCGTGGTCGAGATCTTTCAGGACGCCCAGACCGGGTCCGGTCAGGTGGACATCGAAAGCCTGCCGCGCATGTTCGAATGGCCGGACAACCAGCTTCATCCCGACCACGCCATCCTGCGCCGTCTGGCGCTGCTGCCCAGCTACGACGTCTATTCGCTGCGCATTTCCCTGCGCGAGCACGGCATCCCGGTCAATGATTACTCGGCGCTCAAGCTCAGCCCGGAAAAGGCCAACGAGCTGACCAAGTACATGCTGATGTTCACCCGGCCGCTGATGAAGATGATCTACGCCGACGAGACGGTGAACGTCCAAAGCTACGACGACCTGCTGAAGCTGTTCCGCGACCCCGACGTGAAAAAGGCCCGCCAGCGCCTGGAGCAGATGGCGCAAAGCCTGAACATCGAGATCTGGGACGTGCCGCGTTTCCTGGAAGATTACGGCGACACCTTCCTGTCGCTCAGCTATTTCCGCCACTGCCTGGACCGGCTCGAGCCTTATTTCACCTCGTGCGTCGACAGTCTCAAGCCCATCCGCTCGCATTTCCAGTTGCGGCAGGACCAGGGCCTGATGAAGACCTGCGACACCATCGAGGACACCATCAACAATATCTCGGCCTCGATCACCGGCCGCCTGGAACAGTTCGAGAAGCGCACCCGCGAGATGTGGAACAACCTGAGCCAAGAGGAATTCCGCCAGGTCAAGACGCTGATCGAACGCTATCACGTCACCATCGGCGCCGCCCTGTGCGGCCTGACGGTCAAGATGAACTCGTTCGCCCGCAACTTCCCCCGCCCGGTGTCGGGCGGCCCGGTCAAGCGCGCCGACTTCATGGCGTCCGAGATGATCCAGGGCATCGAACTGATCCGCAACACCGAGAAGCAATACGCGGTGTAGCCGCCCCAATAGGCGTTTTTCCGTATGGTCCTATGCCATAATTGGACTATGCCATGCGGCATCGTGCAACTTTTTGGAAGTGACCGGGTGCAGACCCGGTGGCATCCTTTCGCGTGTATTCAAAAGTGCCGATCAATGGGGAGCGGGCGATCGGCACGTCACGCAAAAGGATCCTTCCTCACATGAAGATCGCCAAGATTGTTGCCGCCGGACTGTTCCTGGCCCTGCCGACCGCCGCCCAGGCCCAGTGGTACGTGGGCGCCGATGCCGGTGTGAATTTCGCCCAGGATTCGGACATCAAGCCGAAAGACGGCAGCGCCGGCGGCACCGCCAGCGCCGACACCGGTTATGCCCTACAGGTCCATGGCGGCTATGCCTTCAAGCCGTTCAGCTTCGCCACCCCGCGCGTCGAGGCCGAGATCGGCTATCGCAACAGCGGCCTGGAAAGCCTGACCGACGTGAACGACGCCTCGGGCGATACCTCGTCGCTGTCGCTGATGGCCAATGGCGTGCTGTCGTTCCTGCCCAACCGCGCCTGGCATCCCTTCGTCGGCGCCGGTATCGGCATGAGCCGCATCAATGCCGAATGGAAGGTCAACAACAACAAAGTGGTCGACGACAGCGATTGGGTGTTCGCCTATCAGGCCTTCGCCGGTGTGTCCTATGACCTGAGCAAGAATTGGGAACTCAGCGCCCAATACCGCTATTTCGGCACCCAGGACGGTGATTTCGCCGACGTGGACAGCGACAAGTTCACCGGCGAATACGCCAGCCACTCGATCCTGGCCGGTTTCGCCTACAAGTTCGGCAAGTAAACCGGTCCGTTCCGACACGGACGAAGGGGGCGGCCCGCCGGGCCGCCCCCTATTCTTTCGCCCTGCCGCCAGGGGATTCGACGCGGTTGCCGTTTGGGGACCGCGTGTTACAATTCCCCGTCCCGACAAGAAACAATCAATCGCCGCAAGGGACCGGCCGACACACCCTCTGGGGCGGAGGAAAGCTTTGCGGGCAGACCTGAACAGCCGGTGCCGGGGGAGACGGCGCCCATGCTGATCGCCGTCGCGTTGCTGGCGTTGCCGATCCTGTCGATGCTGGCCATCGTCGCCGGGCGGCGCGACGCCGTGCACGGCATGGTCTATGCGGGGGCCTTCCTGTGTTCGGTGGCACTGATTTCCGCCGGGCTGGAACATCTGGGCGGCCGCCTGGGCGGCGCGCCCACATTGGTGCTGCCGTTCGGCCTGCCGTGGCTGCACGCCCATTTCCGCGTCGATAACCTGTCGGCGCTGTTCCTGCTGATCGTCAACGTCCCCGCCGCCGCCGCCTCGGCCTTCGCCATCGGCTATTCCGCCCACCTGCCGGAACGCCGCCGGGTGACGCCGTTCTATCCGCTGTTCCTGTTCGGCATGAATTCGGTGCTGGTGGCCGACGACGCCTTCGTCTTCCTGGTGGCCTGGGAATTCATGTCGCTGGCGTCCTGGCTGATGGTCATGGCCGACCACCGCAAGGCCGAGAACCGCCGCGCCGGGCTGGTCTATCTGACCATGGCGGTGTTCGGCACCTTCTGTCTGTTGCCCGCCTTCGGCCTGCTGGCGGGTGGCGACGGCGACTATACCTTCGCCTCCATGCGGCTGCATTCCCTGGGGCCGGTGGCCGGGTCGCTGGTGGTGCTGCTGGCGCTGCTGGGCGCGGGCAGCAAGGCCGGTCTGGTGCCGCTGCACGCCTGGCTGCCGCTGGCCCATCCGGCGGCGCCCAGCCACGTCTCGGCGCTGATGAGCGGCGTCATGACCAAGGTGGCGCTGTACGGCCTGATCCGCATCCTGATGGATTTGCACGGCCATGTGGGCTGGCAATGGGGCGCCGCCATGATGGTGGTGGGCGGCATCAGCGCGGTGATGGGCGTGCTGTATGCGCTGATGCAGGACGATTTGAAAACCCTGCTGGCCTATTCCACCGTCGAGAACGTGGGCATCGTGGTCATCGGCATCGGTCTGGCCATCGCCTTCAAGGATGATGGCGAGAAGAACCTGGCCGCCCTGGCCCTGGTGGCGGGCCTGTATCACGCCGCCAACCACGCGGTGATCAAAAGCCTGCTGTTCCTGGGCGCGGGCAGCGTGCTGACCGCCACCGGCACCCGGTCGCTGAACGGGTTGGGCGGGCTGCTGAAGCGCATGCCGTGGACCGGCGCCGCCTTTTTGATGGGGGCCGCCGCCATCTCGGCGCTGCCGCCGCTCAACGGCTTCGTTTCGGAATGGCTGATCCTGCAATCGCTGTTCAAGGGGCCGGTGGTGCCCCATTGGGCCATGAAGTTCGGCGTGCCGGTGGTCGGCGCCCTGCTGGCCCTGGCCGCCGCCCTGGCCGCCGCCTGCTTCGTGCGCGCCTACGGCATCGTCTTTCTGGGCCGTCCGCGGTCCGAGGCCGCCGCCGAGGCCGCCGAAACCACCTTCGGCATGCGCTGGTCGCTGGTGGCGCTGGCGGCGCTGTGCGTGGTGCTGGGCGCCATCCCCGTCACCGTCACCGATGCGTTGTCCGCCGTGGTGCAGCCGCTGATCGGCACCAGCTTCGCGGTGTCCTCGGATTTGGGCTGGCCGTTCCTGTCGCCGGTGTCCAACACCCGCGGCTCGTATTCCGGCACCGTGCTGGTGATGATCGGGCTGGCGCTGTTCGGCATCGCCATCGCCCTGGTGCACCGCATCGGCAACGCCCGCATCCGCGCCGCCGATGCGTGGGATTGCGGCACGCCGGGCGACGATCCCGCCACCCAGTATACCGGCCAGTCCTTTGCCCAGCCGTTGCGCCGGTCGGTGGCGGCGACGGTGTTCCAGGCACGCGAAACCGTCGTCATGCCGCAACCGGGCGACGACGCCCCGGCCCGCCACCGGCTCAGCATGACCGATCCGGTGTGGAACGGCCTGTACCTGCGGGTCGCCCGGCTGGTCGATCTGTTGGCCGAGCAGGTCAACCGCATGCAATACCTGACGGTGCGGCGCTATCTGCTGATGATGTTCTGCACCCTGGTCTTCCTGCTTCTGGTGGTGGCGGTGAGGCAGCAGCAATGAACCAGCTTCCCCCCATCGTCACCCCCATCCTGTGGCAGATGGTGCAGATCGTGCTGGCGCTGGCCACCGCGCCGCTGGTCACGGGCTATGTGCGCTGGCTGAAGGCGCGGCTGAACGGGCGGCGCGGCCCGGCGCCGTGGCAGCCCTATCGTGACCTTTACCGCCTGACCCAGAAAGAGGCGGTGGTGGCCCATTCGGCGTCGTGGGTGTTCCGCGCCGCGCCCTATGTGGTGTTCGCCTCGGCCTGGCTGGCGGCGTGCCTGATCCCCACCTTCACCACCAACATCTTCCTGGCCCCGGCCGCCGACATGATCGCCCTGGTGGCGCTGCTGGCGGTGGGGCGGTTCTGGCTGGCGCTGGCGGGCATGGACGTGGGCACCGCCTTCGGCGGCATCGGCGCCAGCCGCGAGATGCTGATCGCGTCCTTGGCCGAACCGGCCATGCTGATGGTGACGTTCTCGCTGTCGCTGGTGTCGGGCACCACCCAACCGGCGCAGATCGTCGCCTATGTGCTGGGCGGCAATATCGGCCTGGAAGTGTCGGTGGGTCTGGCCCTGGCCGCCATGGTCATGGTCGCCATCGCCGAGAACGGCCGCATCCCCATCGACAACCCCTCGACCCACCTGGAGCTGACCATGGTGCACGAGGCCATGGTGCTGGAATATTCCGGTCGCCATCTGGCGATGATCGAGGCGGCGTCCATGGTCAAGCTGACGCTGTACATGGCGCTGATCGCCTGTCTGTTCGCGCCGTGGGGCATGGCGCAGCCGGGGGCCGGGCCGCTGGGCGTGGCGGTGGGCATGGCGGCGTTCCTGGTCAAGCTGGGCACCCTGGCGACCGTGCTGGCGCTGTTCGAAACCTCCATCGCCAAGATGCGGGTGTTCCGTTACGTCGACTTCCTGGGCGGCGCGCTGCTGCTGGGGCTGCTGGCCACCATCTTCCTTTATGTGTCGGAGGCGGTGTGATGAGCCAGGCGCTGTCCTACGACCTTGCCCACCTGATCGGCGCCACCGTGCTGATGGCCGGGTTCGCGCTGCTGTACCAGCGCCGCCTGTTCGCGGTGCTGAACACCTTTTCCTTCCAGGCGCTGGCCCTGGCCGCCGCCGCCGCGTGGCAGGCCCACGTCCAGGACGCGCCGCATCTGTATTTCACCGCCGCCATCGCCCTGGTGTTCAAGGCGATGATCGTGCCCTTCGCCCTGCACTGGCTGGTGGAACGCCTCGGCATTCACCGCACGGTGGAAACGGCCTTGTCCATCGGCTGGACCATGATCATCGGCGTGGCGCTGGTGGCGCTGTCGATCCTGCTGGTGCTGCCGGTGACGGCCAAGGCCGCCGCCCTGACCCGCGAGAGTCTGGCCCTGGCCATGAGCGTGGTGCTGCTGGGCATGCTGATGATGATCACCCGGCGCAACGCCGTGACCCAGGTGGTGGGCTTCATGGCGCTGGAAAACGGCCTGATCCTGGCCGCCGTCTCGGCCAAGGGCATGCCGCTGGTGGTGGAGATTTCCGTGGCCTTCTCGGTGCTGGTGGCCATGACGCTGTTCGGCATCTTCTTTTTCCGTATCCGCGAGCGTTTCGACTCGCTGGACCTCAATTACATCGAGACTTTCCGGGGCGACCGCCAATGATGTTGCCGGGGCTGGACAATCCGCTGTCCTGGATTCTCGCCATTCCGCTGGCTTCGGCGGGATTGCTGGCGGTGCTGCCCCATTGGCGGGCGGCGTCGTGGGTCAATGTGGGCGTGTCGTTCCTGACCTTCGCCGCGTCCTTGGTGCTGCTGTCGGTGCGGCCCGAGCCGACCCGGCTGCTGTTCATCGACGATTTCAACGTCACCCTGGTGGTGCTGACCGCCTTCATCGGCATGACCACCTCGGTGTTCTCGGCCGCCTACATCGCGCGCGAGACCGAGGCCGAGCGCCTGAGCGCCACCCATCTGCGCTTTTACCATTCCATGTATCAGGCGTTCCTGTTCACCATGCTGCTGGCGCTGACCGCCAACAACACCGGCGTCATGTGGGTGGCGGTCGAGGCGGCGACCCTGACCACCGTGCTGATGGTCAGCCTGTACCGCTCGCGCGAGGCCATCGAGGCGGCGTGGAAGTATTTCATCCTGTGCTCGGTCGGCATCGGTCTGGCGCTGTTCGGCACCACCCTGGTCTATCTGGCGGCGCAGCCGGTGATGGGCGACGGCGCCGACGCCATGGCCTGGACCCTGCTGGTGACGAAGGCCGCCGGGTTCCAGCCCGATCTGCTGAATTTGGGTTTCGTCTTCGTGCTGGTCGGCTATGGCACCAAGGTCGGTCTGGCGCCGCTGCATGCCTGGCTGCCCGACGCCCATGCCGAAGGCCCCACCCCCATTTCGGCGGTGCTGTCGGGCCTGCTGCTCAACGTCGCGCTCTATGCCCTGCTGCGCTTCAAGATGATCATCGCCGCCAACCCGGACACCCTGGCGCCGGGGCCGCTGATGGTGATGATGGGGCTGACGTCGCTGTTCGTCGCCGCCTTCATGCTGTTCAAGCGCGGCGACATCAAGCGGCTGTTCGCCTATTCCTCCATCGAGCACATGGGCGTCATCACCTTCGCCTTCGGCATGGGCGGCGCGGTGGCCAATTTCGCCGGGCTGATGCACATGACCATGCACTCGCTGACCAAATCGGCGGTGTTCTTCGCGGTCGGCATCATCACCCAGAACGCCGGGACCAAGCGCATCAACGAGATCACCGGCCTGACCGAAACCAGCCCGGCGCTGGGCTGGGCCTTCGTCATCGCCGTGCTGGCCATCGCCGGCATGCCGCCCATGGGCGTGTTCATGAGCGAGTTCCTGGTGGTCAGTTCGACCTTTGCCCGCCAGCCGTTGCTGGCGGTACCGCTGATCCTGGGGCTGTTGCTGGCCTTCGCCGCGCTGCTGCTGCGGCTGCAAGGCATGGCCTTCGGGCCGCCGCCCGACCATCCCCATCCGGCCCATGGCCGCCCCGGCGGCTTCGTCGGCGCCCTGGCCTATGTGCCGCTGTGGGCCCATCTGGCGCTGGTGCTGGTGGCGGGCCTGTACCTGCCGCCGGTGCTGACGCGCTGGTTCCAGACCGTCGCCGGATTGTTGGGGTAGGGCCATGCTGGGCAAAGTCGCGCTGCTTGATTTCCTGTCCATGGGCCGCGAGGTGGCGGGCCACCGGCCGTGGCCGCGCTTCCAGTTGGACCTGCCCGGCTGGCGCGCCTTCGAGGATCGCCTTGCCGCCGCCGATTGGGTGCTGATGGCCGAATGGGCCGAACCCAACGAGGTGCACGCCCTGTTCCGCGACGACGAGAACGAGACGCTGGCGGTGGTGTCCCATTCCTGCGTCAACCAGCGCTTCGTCGGTCTGGCCAAGCGCCGCCCGGGCGCCATCCGGCTGGAGCGGGCCATCCACGATCTCTATGGCCTGGCGCCGCAGGGTCTGGCCGATCAGCGGGCATGGCTGGATCATGGCCGCTGGGCGGTCAAGCATCCGCTGGGCAGCCCGCGCGCCTATGATGGCGGGCCGCACGCCTATACTTTCCGCACTGCCGAAGGCGAGGGACTGCACCAGATTCCGGTGGGGCCGGTGCATGCGGGCATCATCGAGCCCGGCCATTTCCGCTTTCACGCCCAGGGCGAGACGGTGGTGCGGCTGGAGGAACGCCTGGGCTATCTGCACAAGGGCGTCGAGGGGCTGATGCAGGGCAAGCCCATCGCCGATGCCGCCCGCATCGTCGGCCGGGTGTCGGGCGATTCCACCGTGGCCTACGCCCTGGCCTTCGCCCGCGCGGTCGAGGCGGCGCTGGGCATCGAGGCGCCGCCACGCGCCGTCTGGCTGCGCGCCCTGATGGCCGAGATGGAGCGGGTCGCCAACCATCTGGGCGACATCGGCGCCATCTGCAACGACGCCGCCTTCGCCATCATGCTCAGCCATCTGTCGGTGCTGCGCGAGCGGGTGCTGCGCGCCAACGCCGCCTGTTTCGGCCACCGCCTGCTGATGGACCGGGTGGTGCCGGGCGGCGTCGCGGTCGACCTGGACGAAAGCCACCGCAACGATCTGCACAAGGTGCTGCACACGCTGCGCAAGGATTTCCGCCGCGCCATGGTGCTGTACGAGGAAACGCCATCGCTGCTGGACCGCACCACCGGCACCGGCCAGATCAGCGCCGCCCTGGTTCACCGCTTCGGGGCGGGCGGCTATGTGGGCCGCGCCAGTTCGCGCGCCCACGACGCCCGTAAATTCCCCGGCCATGCCCCTTATGACGACCTGGATTTCGACATTCCGGTACGGGCCGAGGGCGACGTGCATTCGCGCATCCTGATCCGTGCCGAGGAAGTGACGCAAAGCCTGAACCTGATCGACCAGATCCTGGCCCGCCTGCCCGCCGGTCCCATCGCCGTGCCGCTGCCGCTGCGGGCGGGCGAGGGCGTGGCGGTGGCCGAGGGCTTTCGCGGCGAGGTGGTGGTGTGGCTGCGCCTGTCGGAAACCGGCAAGGTGGTGCGCTGCCATCCGCATGACCCGTCATGGTTCCAGTGGCCGCTGCTGGAAGCCGCCATCGAGGGCAACATCGTCGCCGACTTCCCGATCATCAACAAATCGTTCAATTGTTCCTATTCAGGGCATGATTTGTGAGGCGCGCATGATCCCCCCCATCGCCCACCTGTTCGCCCGCCATCTGATCAAGGGCGCCTATACCGAGGCGGCGCCGGAACCCTCGGTCGAGGGGCTGGCCGAACTGGCCGACGAATTCGCCGCCGAGGCGCGCGGCCGCCTGGGCCGCAGCCTCGCCATCCGCGAAGTGGACGCCGGAAGCTGCAACGCCTGCGAACTGGAACTGCACGCCGTCAACAACCCGGTGCACGATCTGGAACGCTTCGGCATCAAGTTCGTGGCCAGCCCGCGTCACGCCGACGTGCTGCTGGTGACAGGCCCCGTCACCCACAACATGGCCGAGGCCCTGCGCCGCACCTGGGACGCCACGCCCGCGCCGAAATGGGTGGTGGCGCTGGGCGATTGCGGCCGCGACGGCGGTTGCTTCGCCGGGTCCTATGCGGTGGCGGGCGGCGTCTCGGCCGTGCTGCCGGTGGATCTGCACATCCCCGGCTGCCCCCCCGCCCCCCGCGACATCCTGGCCGGATTGCTGGCGCTGCTCCGGCACGTCGGGGGATAGGGGCGAACGGCCCCGGCCAAGAATCAAAAAAGCGGGCCGCTTGCGCGACCCGCCTTTCCGTAGCGATGCAAAGAAAGACGATTACTCGTCGTTCTTGCGCTCCTTGCGGCGCTCGGCCTTCTCCGCCTCGATCTGGGCGGTGATGTCCTCGCCGGTCTCCTGGTCCACGCACTTCATGGACAGCTTGACCTTGCCGCGATCGTCGAAGCCCAGCACCTTGACCTTGACCGAATCGCCCTGCTTCAGCACGTCGGCGGTCTTGGCGACACGCTCGCGGCTGATTTCGGAGATGTGGACCAGGCCATCGCGCGAGCCGAGGAAGTTCACGAAGGCGCCGAAATCGACCACCTTCACGACCTTGCCGGTGTAGACCACGCCCAGCTCCGGCTCGGCGACGATGCCGCGGATCCAGTCGATGGCGCGCTGGGCGGCGTCGATGTCGGACGAAGCGACCTTGATGGTGCCGTCGTCCTCGATGTCGATCTTGGCGCCGGTCTGTTCGCAGATTTCGCGGATGACCTTGCCGCCGGTGCCGATGACTTCGCGGATCTTTTCCTTCGGAATGTTGAAGGTGGTGATGCGCGGAGCATTGCCCGAGACTTCCTCGCGGGCCGAGGAAATGCCCTTGTTCATCTCGCCCAGAATGTGGATGCGACCGTCCTTGGCCTGGGCCAGGGCGATCTTCATGATCTCCTCGGTGATCGAGGTGATCTTGATGTCCATCTGAAGGGCGGTGATGCCGTCGGTAGTGCCGGCCACCTTGAAGTCCATGTCGCCCAGGTGATCCTCGTCACCCAGGATGTCGGACAGCACGGCGAAGTCGCTGCCTTCCTTGATCAGACCCATGGCGATACCGGCCACCGGACGGGCCAGCGGCACGCCCGAATCCATCATGGCCAGCGAGGCGCCGCAGACGGACGCCATCGAGGACGAACCGTTGGATTCGGTGATCTCGGACACCACGCGGATGGTGTAGGGGAAGGCTTCCTTGGCGGGCAGCATGGGGTGCACGGCACGCCAGGCCAGCTTGCCGTGGCCGATCTCGCGGCGGCCCGGCGAACCCATGCGGCCGGCTTCACCGACCGAATAGGGCGGGAAGTTGTAATGCAGCATGAAGTGCTCGCGGTACTCGCCCGCCAACTGGTCGATGATCTGCTCGTCCTGGCCGGTGCCCAGGGTGGCGACCACCAGGGCCTGGGTCTCGCCACGGGTGAACAGGGCGGAACCGTGGGCGCGCGGCAGAACGCCGACCTCGACCTCGATGGCGCGCACCGTCTTGGTGTCGCGGCCGTCGATGCGCACGCCGGTCTTCAGGATGTTGCCGCGCACCACTTCGGACTCCAGGTCCTTCAGGATGCCCGGGGCCACGGCCAGTTCGGCGGCGGCATCACCCAGGGATTCGATCGCCTTCTTCTTGACCGCGCCGACGGCGGCGTAGCGGTCCTGCTTCTTGACGATCTTGTAGGCTTCGGCCAGTTCGGCGACGACGCCCGAATCCTCGAACTTCTTGCGGACGATGGCCACTTCCGGGGCGGCCTCGGCCAGATCCCACGGCTCCTTGGCGCAATGCTCGGCCATTTCGATGATCGCCTGGATCACCGGCTGGAATTCCTTGTGACCGAAGGTCACGGCGCCCAGCATGATCTCTTCCGACAGCTCCTTGGCTTCGGATTCGACCATCAGCACGCCTTCGGTGGTCCCGGCGACCACCAGATCGAGCTGGGTTTCCTTGATCTGGGCCAGGGTCGGGTTCAGCACATAGGCGCCGTCGATATAGCCGACGCGGGCGGCGGCGATCGGGCCGAGGAACGGCACGCCCGAGACGCACAGCGCCGCCGAGGCGCCGACCATGGCGACGATGTCGGGATCGTTTTCCATGTCGTGCGACAGCACGGTGCAGACCACCTGGGTCTCGTTACGGAAGCCATCGGCGAACAGCGGGCGGATCGGACGGTCGATCAGGCGGGAAACCAGGGTTTCCTTTTCGCTCGGGCGGCCTTCGCGCTTGAAAAAGCCGCCGGGAATCTTACCGGCGGCGAAAGCCTTTTCCTGGTAATTCACGGTCAGCGGGAAGAAATCGACGCCCGGCTTCACCGACTTGGCGGCGACGACGGTGCACAGCACGCTGGTATCGCCATAGGTGGCCAGCACGGCGCCGTCAGCCTGGCGGGCGATCTTGCCGGTTTCCAGAACCAGCTTGCGCCCACCCCAGGTGATCTCCTTGCGGGTGACATTGAACATGGACATACGGTCATTCCTTATCCGTTCGCATCGCCGCCGGATTGCTGCGATGCGGGCGTCTTGACGAGGGCGGCCCTACATTCTTCCACGGGCAAATAACGCCGTCGCCAAATGCGGACGCCCGCGCAGGGACCCTTCCCCGCGCGGGCCTCGGCACCCGGGGTTGCCTCCGGGTACGATCCGCAAACTTTATACCGGCGTTCCGGGCCGAAGCCCAGAGGCCGTAAGTCCGTTACTTGCGCAGGCCCAGACGGGCGATCAGCGCTTCGTAGCGGGCCTTGTCGGTGGCCTTCAGGTAATCCAGCATGCGACGACGCTGGCCGACCATCAGCAGCAGGCCGCGGCGCGAGTGGAAATCCTTCTTGTGGTCCTTGAAGTGCTCGGTCAGGTTGCGGATGCGCTCCGACAGGATGGCCACCTGGACTTCCGGCGAACCGGTGTCGCCCTCGTGGGTGGCGAATTCCTTGACAACCTCAGCCTTGCGCTCGGGAGTGATCGACATCGTCTTCTCCTAATGTGTCTGGTTGGAGATTCATCACGCGCACCGACCGGACGGCTCCGCCCTCGATGCGCGCCAACGCCACCAGCCGTTCGCCGTCCATGGCCCGGAACACCCGTTCCGGGTCAAGGACACCGTCCGGCAAGGCATGGGTCAATCGGGGAACCGAGAGAGCCTGCCCGCTTTGGAGGCGCCGGGCCTCCGCTTCCGTCAGGGCCAGCGCCGGGATGTCGTCCAGCGCGGTCTTGACAGGAAGCAGATGGGACCGAAGTGCGGGACCCTGCCCGAGTTCGGCAAACTTGTCCAGGGGAATCGCGTTGCCCTCGTTGAACGGGCCGCAGGCGACCCGGCGCAGCACCGAGATATGGGCCAGCGTCCCCAAGGCGGCAGCGATGTCGCGGCCCAGCGAGCGCACATAGGTGCCCTTGCCGCATTCCACCTCGAAATCGCCGTGATCGGCATCGGGGCCGCCCAGATAGCGCAACGCCGTGATGTGGACGACGCGCGCCTTCAGGTCCACCGCCTCGCCCGCCCGCGCCAGATCATAGGCGCGCTCGCCGTCCACCTTGATGGCGGAATAGGCGGGCGGCACCTGTTCGATGGCGCCGGTGAAGCGCGGCAACACCGCCGCGATCTGTTCCGGGGTCGGCCGCACGTCCGAGGTTTCCGTGACCGCGCCTTCCTTGTCGTCGGTGGCGGTGGCCTGCCCCCAGCGCACTTGGAAGCGATAGGTCTTGGCACCGTCCATGACATAGGCCACGGTCTTGGTCGCCTCGCCCAGCGCGATGGGCAGAATGCCGGACGCCAGCGGGTCCAGCGTGCCGCCATGCCCGACCTTCGCCGCGCCGGTCAACCGCCGCACCATGCTGACCACCTGGGTCGAGCCGATGCCCAACGGCTTGTCGATGGCCAGCCAGCCGTCGATGGGGATGCCTTTGCGTTTACGGGCCATGAGGGAATTCCAAAAATAAATTAACCACAGAGGCACAGAGACACAGAGGAAAAGGAATTTTCTTCCTTCTCTGTGCCTCTGTGTCTCTGTGGTTAATCAAACCTCATTATTCCCCGTCGTCGGCGCCGTCCAGCGAGTCCGGATCGAAGCGGCGTTCGAATTCCGCATCGCCGCCCAGGTCGCGGCGGACATCCGGGCGATGCAGCAGGGCGTTGATCTTGCTGGCTTCGTCGAAGCTGACATCGGGCTCGAACGACAGGTTCGGCACCGCGCGCAGATCGACCCGCCGGGCGATTTCGTGGCGCAGGAACGGCGCCGCCCGCTTGAGGCCCTTGAGCATGCCGTCGACCTCGCCGCCGCCCAGCGGCACCACGAACACCGTGGCGTTCTTGAGGTCGGGGCTGATGCGCACCTCGGTCACGGTGATGGCGCGACCCTGAAGATCAGGGTCGCGGATATCCCCACGCTCGATGATGTTGGCGATGATGTGACGCAGTTCCTCGCCCACGCGCAGTTGGCGTTGGGACGGCGCCTTATGTCCCTTGTTGGACATGGCTTTACACTCCGGCGAGAGAGAAGAGTGGCGACCGCCCCCTTTACAGGGTAGCGGCCACCTCTTCGATCTCGAAGCACTCGATCACGTCGCCGACACGGATGTCCTCGTAATTAGTGAAGGACATGCCGCACTCGTAGCCCTCGCGCACTTCCTTGACATCGTCCTTGAAGCGCTTGAGCTGGCCCAGATTGCCCTGGTGGATGACCACGTTGTCGCGCAGCAGGCGGACACCGGCACCGCGCTTGACGATGCCTTCGGTGATCATGCAGCCCGCGACCTTGCCGACCTTGGTGATGTTGAACACCTCGCGGATGCTGGCGTAACCCAGGAAGTTTTCCTTGAGGGTCGGGGCCAGCATGCCCGACAGGATCTGCTTGATGTCGTCGGTGACGTCATAAATGATCGAGTAGTAACGGATGTCCACACCGTCGCGGCGGGCCATGTCGCGGGCCTGCGGGTTGGCGCGGACGTTGAAGCCGATGAGGATACCGCCCGAGGCCTTGGCCAAGGTGATGTCCGACTCGCTGACGGCGCCGACGGCCGAGTGCAGCACGCGCACCTTGACGTTCTCGTTGCCGATCTTTTCGACGGCACCGATGATCGCCTCGATGGAGCCCTGCACGTCGCCCTTGATGACGACCGGCAGTTCCTTGGCCTCGCCCGCCTTGATGGCGGAGAACATCTCTTCCAGGGTGCCGCGCTGGGCCAGCTTGGCACGGACTTCGCGGTCCTTGCGCTGACGGTAGCCGGCGATCTCGCGGGCGCGGGCCTCGTCCTCGACGGCGATGAAATCGTCGCCGGCGGCGGGGGCGCCGTCCAGGCCCAGAACCTCGACCGGAGTCGACGGACCGGCGGCTTCCAGGCGGTTGCCCTTGTCGTCGATCAGCGCGCGGACCTTGCCCCATTCGGCACCGGCCACGAACACGTCGCCGACGCGCAGGGTGCCCTTCTGCACCAGCACGGTGGCCACCGGACCGCGGCCCTTTTCCATCTTGGCTTCGACCACGGCGCCCTGGGCGGCACGCTGCGGATTGGCCTTGAGGTCGAGGATTTCCGCTTGCAGGAGGATGGCCTCCTCCAGCTTGTCCAGGTTCATGCGCTTCTTGGCCGACACTTCGACCGTCAGCACGTCGCCGCCCAGATCCTCAGTCACCAGATCGTGCTGCAACAGTTCCTGGCGGACGCGATCGGGATTGGCGTCGGGCTTGTCGATCTTGTTGATGGCCACGATGATCGGCACGCCGGCCGCCTTGGAGTGGCGAATGGCTTCCACCGTCTGCGGCATGATGCCGTCGTCGGCGGCCACCACCAGCACCACCAGGTCCGTGACCTTGGCGCCGCGGGCACGCATGGCGGTGAACGCCTCGTGGCCGGGGGTGTCGATGAAGGTGATCTTCGACCCCGAGGCCAGCGTCACCTGATAGGCGCCGATGTGCTGGGTGATGCCGCCCGCTTCGCCCGAAACCACGTCGGTTTCGCGCAGCGCGTCCAGCAGCGAGGTCTTGCCGTGGTCGACGTGGCCCATGATGGTGACGACCGGCGGACGCGACACCAGTTCGCCATCGGCATCGGTGTCGCCTTCCAGGCCCACCAGCACGTCGGCGTCGGACACGCGCTTGAAGTTGTGGCCGAATTCGGCCACCACCAGCTCGGCGGTGTCGGCGTCGATGTTCTGGTTGATGGTGGCCATCACGCCCATGCGCATCAGCGTCTTGATGACGTCGCCGCCACGCTCGGCCATACGGTTGGCCAGTTCCTGAACGGTCAGGGTCTCGGGGATGATGACGTCGCGGATGACCTTCTCGGCCCCCTTCTGGAGATTCTTCAGGCGTTCGCGTTCGCGGGCACGCTTGACGGCGGCCAGCGAGCGGCCGCGTTCGCCGCGATCGTCGTCGGTCAGGGCGTCGGTGATGGTCAGCTTGCCGGTACGGCGGCGCGGCTCGGTGCGCTTGACCGGCACCGGCTTGTGGGCGGCGGCCTTCTTGCGCGCGATTTCGTCCTCGTCCTCGTCACCGGCGGCGCGGGGCGCGGCGGTGGCGGTACCGGCGGGAACGGTGGTGCGGGTCGGCGGCACCGGGCCGGGCGGCGCGGTCATGCGCGGACCCTGGCGACCGGGAATACCACCCGGCGCGGGCGGCGCGGTCATGCGCGGACCCTGGCGGCCGGGAATGCCACCCGGCGCGGGC